>JBFLXE010000094.1:0-10686 GCA_040757455.1 Nitrospirota bacterium | reverse complement strand
TTTTGTAAAATCAGAGCGTGACTCGGTATAAAACTGCAGCGTATTCGTCTTCCATTGGCTCCGATCGACTCCAAAAATCTTTAAAATCCTCATGTATGAAAAATTTATGAATAATGTGGGCTAAATTAAGTAACGAACTCAGTACAGTTGAGAATTATAATAAACTCCCCGTCTCTTTTAACCTGATCTCAACTCTCCTGTTTTGAGCCCGGTGCTCGGGTGTGTCGTTGGGCACTATTGGTCGCTGATCTGCATTCCCTTTTATAAAGAATCGCGAAGGGTCAATCTCCTTTTTATTGATAAGATATTTCAGCACACTTGTCGCACGAGCAACCGAAAGTTCCCAGTTGGATGGATAGAACCGGCTATTGATGGGAATATTATCAGTATGCCCATCAATCTCAATCATATAAGAGGCATGCTGTTGAAGTATACGGGCAATGTTGTCAAGTAACTCTTCAGAGCTTTTCAATATCTCTGCCTCGCCGGGCATAAATGTTATTTTTTCCTTCATGGTAATAATAATTCCTCTCTCGACTGCCTGTACGGAGACCTCATTCACCATGTCCAAATCCTCTATCAGAGAATCCAACTCCTTTTTTATATCACCCTCTGTTGCATTAATTACATCTGAGCGCAAACTATCAGTAGGTAAGGCCATGCTCGCAGACACATGCTTCTGGCTCTTTTTTTCTTCTGCCGTATGGTGTGTTGCCAAGAAATACATCATAAAAAAGATGAGCAGGAGTGACATTACGTCGCTGAGTGTGATGAGCCAAATGCTATCACTGTCGATGAGTGAGTCTGACCGCACAATGGTCTTTCTGCGGGAACCGCTCATCTCGTTGCCTGTTTTAGACAACACTGTCAATTCTATCTCATTGGGATATTGACTCTCTTTTGGGTCATCACCATGATATGTTTTACTGAAGTTAATAGGGTAGCTCAGACCTTAATGGCACTCTTATTAAGAACAGATACCGGCTCAACGCCTGACAGCCGGATATCATCGCCCTGATGATAACCTCTCATCTTTTCCTCAACTCTCAGCGGGTGCTCCATGTTATTTATAGCAACGAACCCCTCGATTATCATAGACATTATAGTCTCAGAGGAAATTGCATGATCTCTTAATTTAGCATGGAGGGGCAACATGATAAGGTTGGATAGTATTACACCGTAAAAAGTTGACATGAGTGCGACAGACATAGAGGGGGTTATGACATCAAGAGAATGCACGCCATGAAACATTTTTATAAGACTGATCACAGTACCGGCGAGTCCGAAGGATGGTGTAAGTCGTGCAACTGTTTTTAATAGATTTTCACTGAAATAATACTCCACCATCCTAATGTTCATCTCTCTCTCCATAATATTATTTATACCTTCACTTTTGTGGTGGTTTATTAGAAGGCTGATCCCGATTCTCAGAAAATCATCTCTCATCTGTGACATTTTCTTTTCCAATCCCCGTATGTCCGCACTTCTATATAATCGTGCTATTTCAAGCACATCTGCGATTACTACCTCCCTGCCCCTTGTATTCCTAAATGTATCAATAACATCTACTACTGTAGCCTGTATCCTCTTGAGAGGAAACCCGACTATTAATGCTACGGTTGTCCCTCCAAAGATAATGATGAGTGAATCATGGTTAAAGAGCATGCCAATGCCAATGTTATTAAAAATCGTTACGGCGAACAGGAGCAGCATGAGAGCTAAGACAATACTCGTTATGTATTTCATTCTGATCCTCCTTGTGCTCCTCTGTGTAGGGTTGCTTGCCCTTGCGCTGCGCTAAAGCAAGCAATATGCCACCTTAAAAGCAAACTTTCACCTTCGTTTATCTCCGTATGACACACGATTTTGCTCATACCATCGCGACCTCACTGCAATTGTTCTACAAGATTTTCGGTGATATGGAGGGAAAATTTTCCCCTTATGATAAATTTTTCCTGCCATTGCATATGATCAAAAATACCCTTAAAGAAATTTCAGTAATGGACGATAAAGTAATTATGTATGGGTCCAGATGAGCTTGTTCTCTACACAGTGGTACCAAAACTTCATGAACGTCTGAGCCCCCTTGAGGAGATGGCCAGGAACCTCTGGTTTTGCTGGAATATTGAGGTTATTGATTTATACCGGTCGATTGACCCCAACCTCTGGGAAGAAACTGGCCACAACCCTCTGGGTATGGTAAGCCGCCTCGACAACAATCGCCTCATTGAACTCCTCAAAGATGAGGGATTCTTACATGAAATGGATCTGATCTACAGTGAGTTCAAACGCTATATAGGAGAAAGGAGGCCTTATGACTTTGGCCTTGAGGCCCCAATCGATTTTACAGTTGCCTATTTCTCTGCTGAATATGGCCTCACAGACTGTCTACCTATTTACTCTGGAGGTCTTGGAATTTTAGCAGGTGACTATATTAAATCTGCGAGCGATCTGTGCATACCAATGGTCGGGGTGGGACTACTTTATCAAAAGGGCTACTTCAAGCAGCACCTCACCATTGATGGCTGGCAACAGGAGACATACTCGGATAATGATTTTCATACGCTCCCAGTGATCCTCGAACGAGATAGTAAAGGAAATCCCCTTTCCATTGATGTCCCCGTTGAAAACCGTCAGGTGAAGGTAAGGGTTTGGCGCATTCAGGTGGGCCAGATCCCACTCTTCATGCTCGACACCAATACAGTCTTGAACTCTGAGGAAGACCGTAACATCACCTCCTACCTTTATGGTGGTGACAAGGCAATGCGGTTGAAGCAGGAGATCGTCCTGGGGATTGGCGGTATGAGGGCACTCCACCAACTCGGTATCCGGCCAATTGTCTTCCACATAAATGAGGGTCACTCAGCGTTCGTCGTGCTGGAGAGAATACGTCTTCTGATGGAAGAACACCTCCTTTCCTTCAGCGAGGCCCGGGAGGCAATCTACTGCAGCAGCGTTTTTACCACCCATACGTCGGTTCCGGCCGGGATCGATATTTTTGAGCCCGCTCTTATTGTTTCAATGCTCGGGGAATATATCCGCTCGATGGGTATTTCGATGGAGACATTTCTCTCCATGGGAACACCCAACGCAAGCGGCAACGAACCGTTCAACATGGCAGTGATGGCGATTAAGAATTCTGCCTGCATCAATGGGGTAAGCGAACTGCACCGGACGGTATCCTGCCGACTGTGGAGGCATATATGGCCCGGCCTGCCCGAGATGGACATCCCCATCGAAAACATAACCAATGGGATTCACATTCCTTCATGGATATCTAAAGACATGGCAACACTTTTGGACCGCTATCTGGGGAGACGATGGGCAGAGGACCCCGATAATATCAAGATCTGGGAACGTGTGAACCGTATTCCCGATCTTGAACTCTGGCGAACCCATGAGCGCAGACGTGAAAGATTAGTAGCTTTTGCCCGACGGAAGCTGCAAGAACAGTTGATCCGCTGGGGAGCAACAAAAGCAGAGATCCAAACTGCTCGTAAAGCCTTGGATCCGCAAGCCCTTACTATCGGATTTGCGAGGCGCTTTGCCGTTTACAAACGTGGAGACCTCATTTTAGAAGATCAAAACCGCTTAGCAAAAATTCTTAACGATCCCCATCGGCCTGTGCAAATTATCTTTGCGGGCAAGGCACATCCACATGATCATTATGGTAAGGAAGTCATTAAGAATATTATCCATATTGCGCGGCAACCTGAATTTTTCCACAGGATCGTGTTCATCGAAGACTACGATCTGAATGTGGCACGTTATCTCGTTCAGGGCTCCGATGTCTGGCTCAACAACCCACAGCGCCCGCTTGAAGCATGTGGCACGAGTGGTATGAAAGCCGCTGCAAATGGCGCACTCAACATAAGCGTACTCGACGGATGGTGGGCTGAGGCGTACCAGTCAGGCGTGGGGTGGGCAATCGGAAGTGGAGAGGAATACGAAAATCAAGACTACCAGAACCATGTTGAGAGTCAGACCATCTACAACTTATTCGAGAAAACCATCATTCCCCTCTTCTACGAGAGGGGACGAGACAACTTGCCAACTGAATGGGTCGCCATGATGAAAAAATCCATGCAGACCATTGCAGCTCGGTTCAACAGCCACAGAATGGTGGAAGACTACGTTCACCGCATGTATCTGCCCTCCGCCTTCAATTGGCAAAAGATTCAGACTGATGATTTTACAAGTGTTCGCGACCTCACGGCTTGGATTAAACGCATAAGGGCTCACTGGCCACAGCTACAGATCGTGGAAAAGAAAACAGACACAAAGCACAGCATACACGTGGGGGAGTCCCTTAAGGTAGAGGTGGTTATGGAGCTTGGTCAGCTTTCCCCAAATGACCTCTCGGTAGACATTTATTTCGGCCGAGTGGATTCCAAGGCCAATTTTAAAGATCGTTCAACAATCCACCTCCGCGATGTTACACATATTGACAACCAGACAATCTTCCATGGAGAGATACCATGCGAGGAGGTTGGCCGTTTCGGTTTCCGGGTTCGTGTCCTCCCTTCCAATCCCCTCCTTACCAAACCTTACTCTCTCGGGCTGATTCTCTGGGGTTAGAAGATTGATAAATCAGTGAAAAAGCACTTTTCTTCACGGGTCATAAAGAATTTGGGGGCATTGAAATGAACACCTGCACCTGATTGCACTACTGTTGATATTATGTTCAGTGCAGATCTTCAGGTGAGATGTCTAAAAAGGAAGGTTTTATCAGCACGAAGTGTTTTCTTTCAGCACTTCCCGATCATCTTAATGAATATTATTAAGATATCAGGATCGAAAAGTCCTCTCTGTTGGGTTACGTCTAATAATGCATAGAACGGCGTGTATGCAGGCCGATAGGGACGCTCTGTTGTCATTGCATCGTAGACGTCTACGATTGCTGATATTCTGCCGAACAGGCTTATTTTGTCTCCTGAAAGTCTGTGAGGATATCCTTTCCCTAATAGCCTTTCATGGTGTTCGAGTACTGTCCTAACAGATTCCGCAGGGATCCCTTTATGGTTAGACAGGATCCTTTCACCCTCGATAACATGGCTCTTGATCACTTCGTACTCCTCCTCAGTCAGCCTGCCCATTTTATTCAGTATTGAATGAGGGATGACACTCTTACCAATGTCGTGGAGCATGGCCCCCATGCCCAATTTTTCTACGCTTTTCCTTTCCAGACCAATCGCTGTCCCTAACCCTAAAGACAGAACTGCAACATTTACTGAGTGCGTATAGGTATAGTAGTCGTAGTCTCTAAGGGAAATGAGATCGTAAAATGCATTTCTATTGTCCAATATCAAATCTATGATTTTATTGACGAGCACATTGATTTCCTTGATCTTTTCACCACTCCTTGGGTTATCAAGAAGACTCTTTACCACTATCTTTGAATTTTCCCGAAGGACAAGTGTTGTCTGCCTTGAACCAACCTTACCGAGAAGATCAGCAGCATTCAGAGATACGAGATAGTCGTGGTAAAGAGGGATGTCAGCATTCTTAATCATGATGTCACCGATGATGCTCATGACGCCCTCTGGTATCACAGTGCATCCGCTATTGCCAGATTCAATAAAGGGGATAAGATTACCTCTATACAGTACGAAGAGACTGAAATTCACCTCTTTTCCCGGAATTAGGACATTTCTGTCGACTTGGTAATATTCTACTTTGTATAAGGAATACATTTCATTTGTTGGATGATTATCTTCGCTCCTCCTGTCTGAATGGCGCTGATCAAGATCTGTCACATCTTCCTTCCTGAGGTATACCTCTTCTATACCCTTTTGTCTCAATAGGTCTCTTGTAGCAACGTCAAAAACTGTTCCCCTGTAAAATAATGGCTGTATGATGCTATGGTCTTTTATGAAGATATCACACGCGAGGCGTTCATCAATGGCGATCTCATCGATACTAACCGTAACGTAGTTGCTTTCATATACTATTTTGTTCATATATGTTGCACCCAGTCGGTCAACTGCGAGATTTCAATTATTGTCCAATGTGCTCATAATCCGAGTAATCTTGTGATGAATGCAGCCCTTTTTCCTGAGTCGGGAACATGAGGATTATACTTATCCTTCTATTCCTTGAATCCCTTGTATCTTCCTTTATAAGAGGTACCGTATCCGCATAGCCGGCAACCCTTGTCAGACGGTCGGGGCTGAGGCCATTTTTTTCCAATTCTTTCCGTGCTGAGAGGGCACGTTCTGTTGAGAGCTCCCAGTTGCTATAGCTTACCGAATTATAAGGGAGCGAGTCGGTGTGTCCCTCGATAGTGACCGGATTGGGAAGGTATTTGATATTATCGCCAATCACATTTAATACACGCAATCCGAGAGATGTTGGCTGCGATGAACCGAGGTCAAACATGGGCTTTCCCTCTTTGTCTACCAATTGAATGCGAACCCCGCCTTCAAATATGTCAACTAATATCTGGTCTTTTACATCTCCGAGTTTTTCTTTTATTGCATTCCTTATGGTTTCTTCAAATTTTTCAGGTCTCATATTTGAAGTTCCTATTAATTCTCTGGGTACTTTTTGAGCAGATTCACCTGCTTCATCAAATATTTCACTGGATTTGTCCATGAAAGATGTGCCGCCCTCATGAAAAATGCTGAAGTGCTTGAAATATTCAGCAACTCTTGCCCTCTTTTCCGGAGCTATCATAGAGATAAGCCACAGAAGCATAAAGAATGCCATTAAGGCTGTAACAAAGTCTGCATACGCAACCTTCCATTGTCCGCCATGCCTGCCTTCATCGCTCTGTTTTTTAACTCTTTGAATAATAATATTAGGATCCTTAAGCTCCTTCATTTTGCTATTCCCCTCACCGTGTTTTCCAGCTCCTCGAAGGTAGGCCTATCTTTTCCCGGTATTGCTCTTCTGCCAAATTCAACTGCCATCTGTGGAGGTGAACCTCTAACGAATGCAACAAGTGTTATTTTTATAACCTGAAAGAACACGCTGCCTTCTTTTGCCTTATGCTCAAGATTTGTTGCTATTGGCCCTACAAAGCCATAACACATTAATACACCAATAAAAGTCCCTACAAGAGCGGCTCCTATGCTGTGCCCAAGTACTGATGGCGGCTGGTCTATTTTGCCCATCGTAAGGACAACACCCAGAACTGCAGCGACAATCCCAAGTCCTGGCAGTGCATCAGCTACCCTTGCGATGCTATGGGATGGGACCATAGCCTCATGGTAATGTGTTTCGATCTCAATATCCATTAATTGGTCGAGCTCATACGGCTGGACATTTGTTGTAACAATCACTTTTAAGTTATCACATATAAAGCTCACGACATGAAGATTAGTCATGACACTGCTATACCTGTTGAAGAACGCACTCTTATCGGGATTCTCGATGTCAGATTCTATCGATATGAGACCTTCTTTCCGTATCTTCGAAAATAACTGATAGAGGAGGGTAAGAAGCTCAAGATATTGTGCCTTATTGTGATTCTTTGGGTTCACAATAGAAGTGACTTCTTTGGCAACCGAGGCGAGTACCTTTGGTGGAGAGGAAATAAGCAAAGAGCCGATGGCAGCACCGAATATGATAAGCATCTCTGCAGGCTGAAAAAGGACATGCAAGTTGCCTTTTTCTATTAAGAAACCTAATACAACAGATCCTATAACTACAAGTATGCCTACAATCAAGAACATTTTACGTTTTGTTTATCCCATTAGATTTCATAATATATCTTGAGTGACAAGAGATATCTCTGGTCTATTTGCCTATTGTCTGTGTTTCCTTATCATCTCCCTCTGGCGTTTTAAGATATAGCGGATCAACTCCTCCCTTACCTCATCATCAATCTCCGAGAAGTGTAAAGCAACTTCATATCTACCACTACCAATATCTTTCACCCTTACAACATTTCCATATGTAAGTATTCCCAAGGGAGGACGTGAGTACAGGAGCATTTTTATCTCAATCACATCTCCTGCCTCGACCTTTTCGTTCATAACAAACCTCATGCCTGTCTCACTGATATTTACCTGCCTATTTTCTGTCTTTATGAAACCTTCGTCTTTTAGTTGAAGTTTTTCCAGTATCAATGCTAACTTTGCATTTATGTCGATAAGGGCCTTCCACAAGACAGGATCAATTGTCCCATCAGGCGCCTCTGTATCAGCCATCTCCATACTATATCCAGAAAAGACCTTTGATTTTTTATATAATTGTTCATGCACCTTTCTTGCTGTCAAGGCGAAGATGTCGTCGATGCGAAAGCATCCACGCCGCTCCTTATTCATTTTTATCCTTTATGGCAACATTCTCAGGCAACAAATTCATGGAATATTAAAAGTTTGCACCCAGAATTAAAGATATCAATTGCCCTTAATAAGTCTTTCTTTTAAGATTTCTGCTTCCTGATCTGTTAAAACATTCATTGTTTTTAGTTTTTCCATTCTTTCTATCCAATTCAGCGTAATCTCAGGGTTATTACTCTGTGTAACCGTCTTTACTAATTCAATGTCATGATATGTATCCCTTAGATATGTAATGAGCTTCTTGTTTTCATCCATCAGAACTGATCTTCTATATGCCTTTTCTGCAAGAAATATTATCTCTTGGGTCTTAAAGGGCTTTATCAGGTAACCATATACACACTCTCTTAATGCCTCGAGCGCGGAGTCCAAAATTGAATATGTAGTAAGCATTATTATTGCTAAGTCAGGATCGCTCCACATTGCTTGCTTGAGAACCTCTATACCGTCACCCCCATACATTTTAAGATCAATTATGAAAAGATTTATATTTTCTTTTTTGAGTGTCTGGATGGCATCAAGCCCATCATTTGACGAGACAATAGTATATCCATCTTTTGCAAGAAAAGAGCTAATAACGTCCCGGGCTATCTTATCGTCATCCGCAACAAGTATCTTAAAGTCTTTTTTCTTCACTATTTTTACTTCTTTTTTACACTTTGTATGCTAATAATTTTATCGGAAAAACTCGAAAAACCTTTAATTACTAATAAGAAATACATATTTAACCACCCCACCCTTCAATCCCTTACATCAAAGGAAGGGAGCACCCCGGCCCCTCTCAAGAGGGGACCGCTTCAAATCTTTAATTTTTCCTACAAACTTTGTTGGGAGGCTTCTTGAGACGGACCATATTTCGGATTAAACTTCTAAAGTTTCTTGAAAAATGTCCGATAAAGGTAATGGAGGCAGAAAAAATATAGTCAAAGAAGGAGGTGAAAAACATATAAATCAAGACATATAAATGCCTTGGAAAAGCCGATAAAGACGGCTCAACACCTGGCAAGAATTGTCAGGTAAAATCCCTAGAAAAGGAGGAATTAAGTGGCTATCAATGACATATCTTTAACCTCTGGCATGAGGTCAAACCTTCTGAGCCTTCAGCAGACCCAACAGCTTCTTGACAGAACCCAGGAAAGACTGTCGACGGGGAAGAAGGTCAATACCCCTATCGACGACCCGGTCAACTACTTTGTTGCGAAGGCATTCATGGACAGGGCCGGTGATATCACTCTGTCGAAGGACAATATGAGCAACGCCATCCAGACCATTAAGGCGGCCGATGCAGGAATCAAAGCCATATCGGCCCTGATCGACACGGCAAAGTCTATCGCAACGTCGGCGAAGACCGCGTCAGGAACGACAGCTATAAACAGTTATGAAGACCAGTTCGAAACGATCATGACCCAAATCAACAATCTCGCCAGCGGCAGCGGCGCCGATGCAACCTTTAACGGCAAGAACCTGCTCGGCGGCACCGGCGCAACTTACGCCCTTACTGTCGACCTCGGCGACAGCAGCACATTAACCGTAAGCGGCTTTGACGGTTCAGCAAGCGGTCTTGGACTCTCCACAACTGTGGACTGGAACAGTGGAGGTTCTCCCAACACAACCAATATCGACTCCAACTTATCCCAGATCACCACAGCTATTGACACACTGAGAACCAATACGCAGAAGCTGTCCGCAAACCTGAACATCGTCACAATACGACAGGATTTCGCCAATAACACGATCAGCATCCTTACCAAGGGAGCAGACAACCTGACTCTCGCGGATATGAACGAAGAAGGCGCCAACATGCTCATGCTCCAGACAAGGCAGGCCCTCAGCACCACAGCACTGAGCATCTCTTCCCAGGCGTCCCAGTCGGTACTGAGGTTGTTTTAGTTGATCAATGGGTAAAGGGGAGGAGCAATCCTCCCCATTTTTAATCGAAGTCAGGGCAATGTTATGTTGATCGATAGGATAGGAAATAAACAGGCAGAGATTCATCTTGTTCATACAAACAAGATACACGCCTCCAGGGACAAGAATAACGGAGTCAAAAAAATCAATTCTAAGGATCAGGCCTCGGTTGTCGATAAGAGAAACGATGAACCACAGAAAGAGGTAAAAAAATTCAGTCAGTTAATGCCCGAAATGATAAACGATTATATATCTCAAATTAAGGCACAGTCCGGTAGATTGGTTAAATTCTATCCCCCCTATCCGGCGGGCGCGGAAGACAGGATAAGTATGTTGAAAAACTTTGCGGCCTTCAGAGAACTGATCAAAAGGTTGACTCTGCCGCCTGAACCTGAAATGGATAAGGCAATCGGAGCAGAAATAGAGCTATCGAGAGAGCCAAAAATTGATGATCGAACCGGTAAATCTGGTTGAGGCACATATATCTATAAAG
>JBFLXE010000093.1:0-10733 GCA_040757455.1 Nitrospirota bacterium | reverse complement strand
AAGGCTTGTTTAATTGGACAGCATCTCATGTACAGAAAAGGGAACCTGGTTTTGAAAATGCACTTTTTCTTGTCTAAAAGCCTTATTTCATGCGAGGGCATTTTATAAATTCAGATTATTTTGGACAAGTCTGGCTTTAGTTATATTTTAAGATTTAGTATTCCCGTTGAAATTGATGGAAAACGATAAATTTATTGCATGCCGAATAAAAAGCCGCGTACAAATAATACGCATTTACTCAAGCATACTGATCATTATTTTTCTTGCATTATTTGATCTTACCGATGCTAAAGTCAGCGGGCCGTGTTCTAATTGCCATACCGTGCATAATTCGCAAAATGGGTATCAGATATTCACTGAGGAACCGAACATCGGCGGACCCGGTTATTATCTCCTGAATGCAAAATGCATTGGGTGTCATTCTTCGACTGACAGTTCATCAATAAAGGTTCTCGGGGAATCTGCTGTCCCTATTGTCTACAATACGGTTGAGCCTGTCGGAATAACGGCTGGCGGCAACTTCTTTTATGTCCAGAACCGCGGCGACAATTATGGTCACAATGTGATTACAATTGATCAAACATTATCATCTGCTCCTGGAGCATCAGAAACAAATGTCGGCTGCGGATTCGAGGGATGCCACAAATCTCTTGCCAGTATCCGGCTTGGTCCGGGGCCGGGCTGGCTCTTCAATCCTCTTAAGGGCAATGGGTGCATAGGATGCCATGTGCCGAAGCACCATGCTCCATACCCTGCCCCTGGCGGCATAGTAAAAGAAGAAAATGGCTGTTACCGTTTCCTGGGAAGGCCGAGTTGGGTGTGGGATATTCCCCCTCATTCCAGCAGACCCTGTGTGGAAGAGATAGAAGATACTGATTGGGAACTGACAGTAAGTCCCAATGACCATAACGAATATCGGGATACTGACAAACCCTTTGCTCCATATGCGCCAGGTCATACAAATCCACAGGGGATTAGCGATTTTTGTTCAGGATGCCACAGAGATTATCACAGCTGGGATTCGTTGAATCGCAATCGTGATGCAGATGGTATATGGCTGAGACATCCAGCCGGAGATACAGAAATCCCAAACAGAGGAGAATATTCCCAATATATTGTTTACAACCCTCAAGTGCCAGTCTCCCGCCCCGTTTTAAGTACGGTTTCCAGCACAGTTATCCCTGGGGTGGACAGGGTCATGTGTCTTTCCTGTCACAGAGCTCACGGCAGTCCTTACCCTGATATGCTCAGGTGGGATTACAGCGAGATGATTGCAGGTGATACTACAAAATCAGGCGGATGCTTCACTTGCCATTCCCAAAAGAATAAGAGCCCTTGAATGGTGCAAAAATCTGTTCTACTCGGAAGACAGTTTCTTTTTTAACAACTCATTCACCATCTGGGGATTCGCCTTGCCCTTGGTCAGCTTCATCACCTGACCCACAAAAAACCCTATTAGCTTTTCTTCACCAGCTTTGAATCTCTCGACTTCTTTCGCATGCTTCAGGATCACTTCATCAATATATTTTTCTATAGTCCGGGTATCACTAATCTGGACAAGACCTTTCTGCCTGACGACTGAATCCGCATCTTTGCCTGTTCTGTACATTTCTTCAAAAACTGTCTTTGCAATCTTCCCGCTTATTGTGCCATTGTCTATAAGTTTCAGCATCCCAACAAGTTGTTCTGGTTTTAACGGACATTCTTCGATTGTTTTATTTTCTGCGTTCAAGAGTCTCATGAGGTCTCCCATAATCCAGTTCGCCACGACTTTTGGCTGACCGCCGAGTTTGACCGCCACTTCATACCAGTCGGCGAGCTCTTTTTCTGATACCAGCAAATCGGCATCACCTTCAGGGAGCCTATAAACCTCTGCGAACCGTTCACGTTTTGCATCTGGCAATTCGGGAAGAGTAGATTTTATTTCATCAATCCATTTCTCTTCGAGCATGAGAGGTACAAGATCCGGCTCAGGGAAATAGCGGTAGTCATGGGCTTCTTCTTTCCCGCGCATTGCTTCAGTTATGCCCGTCACAGAATCCCATAGACGTGTCTCCTGTAGAATCCTTCCGCCGTCTTCAATAACTGTTATCTGGCGCTTTATTTCATAATCAAGAGCCCTTTCAACAAACCTGAAAGAATTAATGTTTTTAATTTCCGTCTTAACACCAAACTCCTTTTGGCCAATGGGTCTCACCGATACATTCGCATCACAGCGCAATGACCCCTGTTCCATATTTCCGTCACAGACACCGAGATATCTCAAGATTGTCCTGAGCTTTTTCATATACTCCACTGCTTCCCGGGGACTCCTGATGTCTGGTTCCGAAACGATCTCCATAAGGGGAACCCCTGCCCTGTTCAGATCAACAAAACTGTAACTTCCCATGCCCTCATGGATGTTCTTTCCTGCGTCTTCCTCCATATGAATTCTCGTAATGCCAATCCTCCGGATATTACCGTCAACCACTATTTCGACATATCCATTCTCACAAACCGGAAGCTCATACTGGCTTATCTGATAGCCCTTTGGAAGGTCGGGATAAAAATAATTCTTCCTGGCGAATCTGCTATATCTGGAGATCCTGCAATTCATCGCCAGTCCCGTCTTAATCGCGAATTCGAGGGCTCTTCTATTCAGAACGGGAAGCACGCCCGGCATACCTATACATATAGGACAGGTCTGGGTATTAGGTTCGGCGCCGAATCTCGTCACGCAACCGCAGAATATTTTCGTCTCTGTCAGCATCTGGGCATGCACTTCGAGACCTATAACAGCTTCATATTTCATAACGGAGGTCTTCTCTTATGCCATTCGGTTTCCTGCTCGTAGGCATGTGCTACTTTCAAGATGGATTCTTCGTCAAAGTGTTTGCCGATTAATTGCAGGCCTATCGGCAGATGTTTCGATGTGAACCCGCAGGGTATGGAAATCGCGGGCAACCCGGCCAGATTCACAGATATAGTGAATATATCCGACAGGTACATCTGTAATGGATCCGTTTTTTCACCAATCCTGAACGCGGCGGTCGGAGAAGTAGGAGTTACTATTAAGTCCACCTCGCGGAAGGCCCTGTCAAAATCATTCTTGATCAATGTCCGCACCTGCTGCCCCTTCCTGTAGTAGGCTTCGTAATATCCCGCTGAAAGTGCATATGTGCCGAGCATAATTCTCCTCTTAACTTCAGCACCAAATCCCCGGGATCTGGTATTTACATACATTTCAAGCAGATCTTTCCCCTCAACCCTGAGGCCGTATTTCACGCCGTCATAACGAGCAAGATTGGAGGATGCCTCCGAAGTGGCGATTATGTAATATGTGGCAACAGCATATCCGGTATGAGGCAGGGTAACTTCCACGGGGATCGCGCCGAGGCCCTCAAGTTTTTTCAGTGAATTTCTTACTGCTTCCTCAACCTCTTTATCCATACCCTCAATAAAATATTCCCGGGGGACCCCGATCTTCATCCCTTTGATTTCTCGCCCCAAAGATCCAGTGAAGTCAGGCACTTCAATTGGAGCAGACGTGGAGTCAAAAAGGTCATGACCTGAAATAACATTCAGTAATATTGCCGAATCCCTGACATTTTTTGTGATCGGTCCAATTTGATCGAGTGATGACGCAAAGGCAACGAGGCCATATCTTGAGACCCTGCCGTATGTCGGCTTGAGTCCTACAACACCGCATAAAGCTGCCGGTTGCCTGATTGAGCCGCCCGTATCCGAGCCGAGCGCCGCAATACATTCGCCCACTGCAACAGCGGCAGCCGAACCTCCGCTTGACCCGCCCGGAATTCTCTCGAGATCCCAGGGATTCTTTGTAATGTGAAACCCTGAATTCTCTGTGGATGATCCCATCGCAAATTCATCAAGGTTCGTCTTGCCGACAAGGACATATCCGCTCTCAACGAGTCTTGACGTGACAGTGCTTTCATACGGAGGAAGAAAATTGTAAAGTATTTTTGACCCGCACGTGGTACGGATACCCTTAGTGCACATATTATCCTTGATGGCCAGGGGAATTCCGCAGAGGGCTGCCGCAGATACCGGCTTCGGATTAGCACACATCTTCTGTGCCCTCCGGGCCATTTCTACGGCCTTTTCTTCTGTCAGAGTCAGGAATGCCCGTATTTTGTCCTCGACTCCAGCAATCCGCCCGTAGACCGAACTGAGGATGTCCATAACGGAAATCTCTTTCCTGAGCAGCAAGTTTCTCAACTCCGAGATGCTAAGACTATGAAGCTCCAAGATTACTCCTTATACTTTCCTGAAATGACCGAAAATCCCTTGCATGCCCGACATCTTTAAAATAAACAATGACTGTCCTTGTGGCAAGAGATGATGTCTGACAAGACAATATATAAATTGTACTTTATGCCCTTCAGATCGACTGAATATCTTAACACTCAACTGCCTCGCGCCTCAAGCCAGTATCAGTCCCATAATCCTTGACATATGACGGCAAATAAATTATCTTACGAGTCTATGAAGAATCCTTTGTTTAAACGTTGGGGGGTTGCCTTTGCTCAAATCGCCCTCTTTATTATCATAGTGAATTTTTTCCCTGCTGAAACTCCTCTCACTTATGCTCAGGTTGGAGAGACTTTTCAGACAGTACCTTTTCCACCTACCCAGACTACGACTCAGCAACCTTCCAGGCCGATGCCTCAAACCCAGGAACCTGTGGAAAAACAGGAGCCGGCCCCGATGCCGGCACCGCCACCTCCGCCTCAAGAAGCTGTTCCCCCACCGGCCGGAGAGCAGGCACCGATGGAACAAATCGGACCGCCTCCCCAGTTACCCCCTCAAGAGGCTCCTGCACCTCCAGCAGCAGCACCTCCTGAGATAAAACAACCTCCTAAAAAAAGAGGAGAAGTCAGTTTTAACTTTGACGATGCTGACGTATTTTCAGTAATACAGACAATTTTTGGCGAGATTCTCAGGGTAAACTATATCATAGATCCGCAGGTCAAAGGGCGGGTCAATTTCAGATCTGTCGCACCGATCCCTGTAGAGGACGTACTGCCCCTCATGGAAGTGATATTGAGACTCAACGGGATTGCGGTTGTGGAAGAAGCCGGCCTTTACAGAATAGTCCCGATAGGCCAGATATCCAAAGAACCCGCACCCGTTGGTCTTGGCAGGGAAGCCGCAAAGATTCCTCTGACAGGAAAGGCACTGCTTCAGGTCGTGCCGATACATTACATCGAATCTTCTGAAATGGTCAGGATACTTACTCCATTTCTTTCAACAAACGCCCTAATTGTTGACGTACCAAAGACGAATCATATAATCATCGTCGATACCGACGCAAATGTTAAGAGACTCGTTCAACTTGTTGAACTTTTCGATAGCGAACAGTTGAAGAAAATAAAACCACAGGTCTTTATATATCCTGTCCAGAACAGCAAAGCAAAGACTGTTGCAGATATGCTTCAGCAGATATTTCTCGGCGCAAGGCCCACGACGCCGTCAGCAGCTGAGCCCGCTAAGACTTATCCACCCCGGACTACAACGCCAACGCCTGCCACCCCGCAGCCAGCTCCCGCCTCTGAACCCCGCATTTCAACGGGACCTGCGGGCACTGCGGCACTCGTGTCTGAGGCAACGCGGATTTTTGCCGATGAAGTTTCTAACACCTTGGTGATTCTCGCGACTCCTGATGACTATGCCATCATAGAAGAGACTATAAAGAAGATTGACTTTGTTCCAAGACAGGTCGTGATAGAAGGTCTCGTTGCTCAGGTCACTTTAACTGACAATCTCAGCCTCGGTGTGGCCTGGTCTTTAAAGACCGATATAAATATCACAAATATAAAGCCCTTCAACAGAAATGTGAACCTCGAAGGAATTATCACGCAGAGTCCCTCTTCATTGAATGTGGATCCGACAAATCTGTCGGGCACAGGTTTCACTTTTGTCGGCACCGATCCGTCAGGCATAGTGAGGGCTTACATTACGGCCCTTGCCAGAGAGTCAAAAGCAAAAGTTCTTGCAGCTCCCCATATCCTTGTTTCTGATAATCGTGAGGCGAGGATTCAGGTGGGTCAACAGGTTCCGCTGGTCACTTCGGAGACAAATATCACAGGCACGACAAATATACAAAGGACAATACAGTATAGAGACATCGGTATCATATTGAAGGTCAAACCCCAGGTTAATGAAAGCGGCCTTATATCATTGGAACTGTCTCAGGAAATTTCTTCTCTTGGTGACGCAATATCTCTCGGTGACGGGACATCCCAACCCACGCTGAATAAAACAGAAACGACAACGAACCTCGTCGCCCGTGACGGCCAGACGATAATAATCGGAGGACTCATCAGAGAGGACACAACGAAGTCGAGAGAAGGCATCCCCTTTCTCAGTAAGATTCCGATCCTGGGATACCTTTTTGGCAGTACGTCTGATATTGATTCGAGGGTGGAATTGATACTCCTCCTCACTCCTCATGTAATCATAGCACCCGAGGAGGCAAAGCAGGTTACATCGGATTACGTGGACAGATACAAGGGCGCTACCAAAGATAAAAAGATAGACAAATTCATAGAAGATTCAAATGAGAATAATAAGAATAAAGACAATTCATCCAACGGGGACGCCCAAAACAAAGGTCAGGATAGCGGCGCCAGCAAATAGACAGAGCGTAGTCTGCCTTGTTTGAGAACGAATAGAACCGATAAATCAGATGTCATCAAGCCCTTTCAAACAATTCTCTCAGATAAGACGGTTGTTCAAGACTTTTAAGCTATAATATCTGGGGAAGGCAAATGACAGAAGAACTCCCGTCAGTATCCATAATCGTAAGAACAAAGGACAGGCCAAAGCTCCTGAAAAAGGCATTGCAGAGCATTGCTGCCCAGACATACAGACCTATTGAAGTTGTCCTTGTCAATGACGGCGGCTGCGATCTTGATACCGAAGAAATCAAAAATATCCTCAAAGATGTCTCTCTGAATTACATCCGCCTCGAACAGAACAGGGGCAGGGCACATGCGGGCAATGTTGGGATTAATAATGCGAAGGGGAAATATATTGGTTTTCTGGATGATGATGATGAACTATATCCGGAGCACGTGGAGACTCTTGTTACCTTTCTTCAACAGAGTGATTACAAGGTTGCCTATACGGATACGGAAATGGTTACTCTTGACTTTGATCCGGAAAAGAGAGAGATGGTATATGTTGATACACATAAAAAAATATTTTCAAAAGATTTCTCATATGGCGACCTACTAATTGGCAATTATATTCCCTTTAATTCCATAATTTTTCCTAAATCAATCCTTGCTTCTATTGGAAGAATTGATGAAAGCCTCAGACTGTATGAGGATTGGGACCTGCTGATCCGGATTAGCCAGGAGCACCCTTTCTACCACATAAAGAAGATTACCGCCAGATATAACCAATGGAGCAAAGAACAACAGATCAACCGGGCAGACATTGGATATGTGAAGACTATGCGCCTGAAAATTGTTGATAGGTACCGTCAGCATATCACCCCTGAGATCATATTAAACATGCACCATGAAAAAGAGAGATTAGGTGCGGAACTGGACGTTCTTTCGGAGAGATTCGGTTTAGTTATGGGAGAAAAAGACAACAAAATATCACAGTTGGAAAAAACTATCAAAGAAGGGGACAACAAAATATCACAGTTGGAAAAAACTATCAAAGAAGGGGACAACAGAATATCACAGTTGGAAAAAACCATCAAAGAAACTGTCAGAGAGAAAGACAATCAAGTATTGCAACTCGAGCACACTCTGAATCTGATAAGAAATACCTTGGGATGGAGGATACTTGAAAAATTCAGAAGGGCGCGCGAAAAAACTCTAAAACCCGGCACCAGGCGACGGAGGGCATATGACTTCCTGATTAAGAGCTTTCGTCCAAAAAATTCAATAACAGAACCAAAATTAAGTTTAACGAATAAAGCATATTCTGTTCTAAAAACATATGGAATCAAAACTTTTTTAAAATATAGCTATAAGTATATTGTTTATGGACGAGGATATTTTAAGACACAAATTGTCTATTCCCAGGATGCTTATGAACAATGGATCGCTAAAAATGAGAATCGGGACATTTCAAACATAAGAAAAGAAATCGAAGAGTTTAATTACAAACCAAAAATTTCGGTTATTACTCCTGTTTATAATGTAGACCCGCAATGGCTTAATAAGTGTATCACCTCGGTTGTCGATCAATATTATGACAATTGGGAGCTATGTCTTCATGATGATGCATCAACAAACAGCGAAATCATAGCCTGTCTAGACAAATGGGAAACCAAGGATGAGCGAATAAAGATTTCTTTCGGAGAAAAAAATCAAGGCATTTCGCATGCATCAAATGAGGCGTTAAAATTAGCAACAGGTGAATTTATCGCCCTTCTGGATAACGATGATGAACTTTCACCGGATGCATTATATGAAGTTGTAAAGCTTTTAAATATTTATCCTGATACCGATTTTATTTACAGCGATGAGGACAAGATGGATGAAACGGGGAAAAGGTACGATCCGTTCTTCAAGCCTGATTGGAGCCCGCAACTCTTGTTTTCCTGCATGTACACAGGTCACCTCAGCATATTTAGAAAGCAATTAGTTGAGCAGGTGGGAGGGTTTCGCCCCGAGTTCGATTTCTCCCAGGATTACGATCTGGCGCTTCGGGTAACTGAAAAAACAAAGAACATACGGCACCTTCAAAAGGTGCTGTACCACTGGAGAGCGGTCTCGGGCTCGGCTGCCATAATTGGTGGAAAGCTATTCGCGAGGGACTCGAATATGAGGGCGTTGAAGTCCGCAGCACAACGGCGGGGGTATGATGCGGATGTGGTGGAATACCCTTTTGCGAACAGAGTGAAATTCAATGTTAAAAATCATCCTTTAGTCTCGATCATCATCCCTACCGACAATGAACGGAATGCATACAACTGCATCGATCTTATACAAAAGAATACTCATTACCCGAATTATGAAATTGTCATCGTTACGAATTCCCGACTTGGTAAAGAAATTATGAATCTGTACGGGGGGAGCGAAAACATCAGGGTGCATACTTTCGACAAAACATTCAATTTCTCACTGAAATGCAATGAGGGAGCTATGGCAGCAAAAGGCGAATATCTACTTTTTCTTAATGATGATATTGAAGTTATTGATTATGGATGGCTTGACGATATGGTAAGAGTTTTCGGGAAGGGAAATGTTGGAGGTGTCTCTCCAAAGCTTTTTTATGAAGATAATACCATCCAATATGCAGGTATGGTGACGGGTGTTCGTGGGCTTGTCGGCACAGCTTTCCATTGTCAGCCAAAGGACTCTTGCATGTATTTTAATTTCATCCAATCAGAGAGAAATGTTTCGCTGCTTTCCGGTGCCTGCCTATTAATTCCACGGAATGTCTTCGAGCAGGTGGGCGGTTTCGATGCAGTGAACACGCCCGTCATGCATTCCGATATTGATCTGTGTTTTAAACTGAGGGAATGGGGTTATGAATTAATTTATACGCCCTTCACTTCACTTAAGCATATCGGACACCTGTCTCTGAAGGAGGCTGATCACATATCGATAAACAAAAAAGACAAAGCCGACCTTTATATCTTGAAGCGATGGGGAGATTATTTGAGCACTGATCCCTTTTATACAGATAATATGAGGGAGATTCTATATCAACCAGACTTCCCATACCGTCTAATTGCCAGGAGGCAAGAGGATCGATTTATGACAGCCAAAGACATATTGTTTATGACTCATGATCTCAGCCTGAGCGGCGCGCCAATTCTTATGTATCATCTGGCTTGCTATTTCAAGAAACAAGGATATTTTATAACTGTGATGTCTCCTAGTGATGGTGAACTCTCTGATAAGTATAAACACGAGAATATACCGGTTATAATTGATTCCTCTATTTCCGAGAACCCTCTTTATGAAACGAGAAAATTCGTGTCAAATTTTGATCTTCTTGTAGTTAATACGATTATTATGTGGCAGTCTATTTTCCTGGCAAAGGGACACGGCATCCCCGTCATATGGATCATCCATGAATCTTTCGCAGGCCAGCTAAGGGCAAGCATGAATAAAAAGATACCAGAAGCATTTAAAATAGCCGATGACGTGATATTTGCTTGTGAAGCAACAGCGTCTTTATATGAAAAATATAATACTAGTAACAATTTCAGAATAATACCTTATGGAACAACTCCTTTGAAATCCGGCGATTGCAAAATCTATAAGAATGAAAAATTCATAATCCTTCAGATCGGAAGTATAGAGCCTCGCAAAGGTCAGGATGTGCTTATTAAAAGCATCCTTGATTTGCCTGTGGAATATTCTAATGATATAGAAACATACATGATCGGAAGAATACTGGATAGAGAGTTTTACAAAAAAATTGAACAACTTTTGAATTCGAGGAAGAATATCCATTTGGTTGGCCAGATCCCACATGAAAAAATTATTGAATTTATTGAAAAAACTGATTTATTTGTCTGTTCCTCTCGTGACGAGGTTTTCCCATTGACTATATTAGAAGCTATGTCCATGGGTAAACCGATATTGTCATCAAATGTTGGTGGCGTTTCTGAGATGATTCGCAACAATGAGGATGGCATTATTATTCCTAAAGAAGATATTAAGGCACTTTCAGAAAAAATTATTTATTTATATAACAATAGATATGAACTAAAGCGTCTGGGAGAGAATGCTCGAAAAAAGTTTTATGATAAT
>JBFLXE010000092.1:0-10980 GCA_040757455.1 Nitrospirota bacterium | reverse complement strand
CCCGGGATCTTGCTAACAGTGCTCTGCTCGGAGGACAGGAAGGAAGAAATCATGAGGATTATATTCAGAGAAACCAGTACAATTGGACTCAGATATTACGAGACAAAGAGAAAAATCCTCAAACGGCAGATCAAAAAAATAAATACCGAATTCGGCGAAGTAAGAGTCAAATTCTCACTTCTCGGAGACGAAGTTCTCAAGACATCTCCTGAATACGAGGATTGCAGGAAAATCGCACTGAAAAAAGATATTCCTCTCACGGAGATTATTAAGAAAATTCAAAGGGTATCAGAGCAAACGTCTCCCAACTCCAGCCACAATGTCAAGAAACCTATCTCGCAGAAAGGGTTATAAACAACGAAGAATTTCCTCTAAAGATCAGCAAGAGGATATCTTCACCCCGCTGAATACGGGATGCAACATTTTCATAATCCTTCACACTTGATATTTTCTGCCTGTTGATTTCCTGTATCACATCACCGGCCATAAGCACTCTCTCTGCAGGGCTGTCTTGGCTAACAGAGGTCACAACGACACCCGTCAATTTTTTCGGCAGGTTCAGCCTGTTATAAATTTCGACTGTCAGATCTTGCACATTCACTCCCTTCAGAAGATTGTCATATGCGGCCGTTGAAGGTTTCTGGATCTCCACCGGCAATTCAGAAATCACGGCCTTTTTCGCCTGCTCTTTATTTTCCCTCAGAATTACCAACTGGACCTCTTCACCAGGTGATGTATTGGCAACCATGTTCCTCAACTGATAGGGCTCTTCTATCTTCTTGCCCATATATTCGGTTATAACGTCGCCCCTCTTTATCCCTGCTTTGTCAGCAGGGCCTCCCTCGGAAACATCAGCTACAAGAATTCCTCTTTCGTCCTTCAGGCCAAACTGTTCGGAAAGCTCCCGAGTCAAACTCTGGACCGTCACCCCAAGCCAGCCTCTGACAACCTTGCCTTTGCTGATGAGACTGTCCATAACGGCTTTTGCCATGTTCGTGGGAACGGCAAATCCAATTCCCTGATAACCGCCGCTCGTACTGAAGATTGCCGTATTAATTCCGACCAGCTCTCCCTTCACATTAACCAATGCCCCACCGGAATTTCCCGGATTTATTGCCGCATCTGTCTGAATAAAATCTTCATATTCTGCAATCCCAACATTAGCCCTTCCCACAGCGCTCACAATGCCCATGGTCACAGTCTGAGTCAGTCCATAAGGGCTTCCAATCGCCAGCACTGTCTCACCGACCCGCAGTTTATCCGAATCACCCCATTTTATTGCAGGCAGGTCTTCAGCCTCTATTCTTATTACGCCCAAATCCGTTAGCGCATCATTGCCAACTACTTTTCCTTTGAACTCTCTTCTATCAGAAAGAGTTACCTTTATTTCTTCCGCGCCTTGAATAACATGGTTGGCTGTCAGGATGTAACCCTTGGGGTCTACAATAACACCTGAACCAAGGCTCACTGTTTTACGTTCCCGGGGCAAATTAAACTGATCCCCGAAGAACCGCCTCAAGAAAGGGTCATCAAAAAAAGGGGGAAGGTCTCTTTTTATGGTGACCGTCCTCATCGTTGAAATATTGACAACAGAAGGTCTTACAGCCCCTACAACCTCTGCTGTAGCCTTACCTATCTGGCTTAGAACATCTGCCGACTCTTCCCAGATCTCGCTCTTAGCGGCAAACGTGGAAGGGCAGAATCCTCCGCTAAGACCAAGAATATAACTAAAGGATAATATTGCTGAAACGATCAAAACAAAATGATTTTTCTTTCCGGTCATTTCCTCTCCTCGATTTAAATGGTATTTTAAAAATTTAAACTAATTCTCATGTAAAATACAAGTTATCCTTTGCCATGTTGAGAGCGAAAGAGAAGGAGAAGTTTACAGAGCAATAAATATGGTTAGAGTTGCGATCACGGGCTTATCAAATTCCGGGAAAACGACCGTTTTTAATGCTCTGACCAGGCAGAATATTGAAACTACTATCTATCCTACAATAGAAAGCAGGCCTAATATAGGCATTGTGAAAGTGCCTGATGCGAGACTTGATAGATTGTCAGAAATACTGAAGCCGGAAAAAACAACATATGCTACCATCGAATTCATAGATTATATCGGTTTGACGAAGGGCGATATAGAGCAGAATAGAAGAGTTTTTGACTTGATAAAAGATGTTGACGCTATGACACAGGTGGTCAGGGCATTCGGAGACAGTTCCATTGTACACCCCATGGGACCTGTTGATCCCATCAGGGATATAGAGACCGTCGAACTCGAATTGATCTTCGGAGATCTCGATCTCATAGAGAAAAGATTGGACAGGATGAAAGATCTCTTGAAACGCGGGAAAAAACCCGACGAACTGGAAAAAAAGGTCCTGTTGAAATGTAAAGACTTTCTTAATAAAGAGGTCCCCTTGAGAGAAGCAAATCTTGACGAAGAAGAGCAGAAGGCATTGAGACATCTGCAATTTCTATCAATCAAACCTGAAACAGTTGTTCTGAATATTGGAGAAAATGACTTAAAAACGGATCGGCTAAAGGAACTTAAGTCAGCGATCAGTGAGCGTCTTACGACACTCCCCCTGCTTATAATGTGCGCAAAAATAGAGATGGAACTTGCACAACTTCCGTCTGAGGAAGCCCGGCTTTTTTTCGACGATCTTGGTATTGACGAGCCTGCGTCGGAGAAGCTGATTCGTGCGTGTTATAGCCTTCTGGGCTTGGTTACCTTCTTCTCGACTGCTGGCCGGGAAGTGAGGGCCTGGAGTATAAAAAAAGGAACATTAGCGCAAAAAGCTGCCGGAAAGGTGCATACTGATATAGAGAGGGGATTTATAAGAGCCGAAGTGATATCATTTGATGATTTCATCTCAGCCGGCAGCATGCACGTAGCGAAAGATAAGGGGCTTCTCCGGTTGGAAGGAAAATCATACGAGATAAAAGATGGAGACATTGTCAATTTCAGATTTAATGTGTAAGACAACTAACTTATTCCTGATCGCCAACTCCTCTCTCCTGAAGTTCTCTGTAAATAAATGGCTTCGAGCTGGATGGTATCGCGGGGAGGGAATAGAGATCTCTCAGATCACTGGTACTAATATTCTTCAGGAAATCCACGATGCGGATGAGTGGTGTATGGTTATTCAATATCAAGACTCGCTGCACATTATATATGCGAGACCATTTGGGATGATGCGCGATTTGATGAATGACGTGCGAAGTCGTCTTTTTTTTGCTGACGATCGCGCATATATTACCCTCTGTTATGTATGAACTGTCGAGGCAGATTTTCACGACTTCTCGCATGCCGTCTTCTATGAGCCGAACGAGAACATTACTGCTTGCCTTACGTGCAAGGGCAATCTTGATGCCGAGCGGAAGAGATATTATTTTTTCGATGACAGCATCTTCAGCTTTTGTACGAACATTTATAGGAACCTGTTTATTTCTTGTCAGATCAGCCAGATCAATGATCTTGAGCGTTTTAATAATCGAAAGGCCGATCCTCTGCGGAGTTTTTGGATTTCTACACAGCGTTAACTTTATGCGATAACTATCTTTCCAACGCACATCATTATAAATCGATTCAAGAATTATCGGATCAATATTCTTTCTTCTCGCAATAATTAAGGCAAGATCCTCGCTGAGATTCTGGTTCATTAGAATCTTTGAGATAATTCTCGATGATGGATGATGTACAAGGGTCTTAAGCTCCTCTTCATCCGCTGTAAAGACCTCATTCAGAATTGCATCAAAATTCTTCATAACCTTTATGATTATTTCAAAAAAGCTATATCCCAGATCCAGCGATAAAAATTGTCATTGCAAGTGAAACGAAGCAATCTCGTCTCATCTAGTGAGATTGCCACGCACCCTTTGGGTGCTCGCAATGACCGTACATATAAGTTCTTATCACTGTTATCGCTGGATTTGGGTATATATAAACGGCACCTTACATAAAATACCTATTAGATTTTAATACATTTTTGAATAATAGATATTTTTAACAAATCAGAAAAGACTTACTAATGGGATCATTGTAAGATCTCACAAATTGTCGTTTCCGCAATCCGCCAGAGGTGGAGCGTCGGGAATCCTTCTGAAAACAAAGAAAGATTCTGGGCAAGTCCGCCTCTGGCGGGCAAGCCGCAATGACAATTTTTATCTCCAGGTTTGTTACAAATTTTGTTCCGCATCCTTATCACATCTTAATTGACTAAAGTAACCAATTTTTGTTAAATTAAAAAATTATTTTTCAGGGGACGAAATGGAAAAGAAAAGGAACGTAGCGAAATCCAAAAGAACGACTGCAAAAAGGAGAACGACAAAGACGACGAAAATGAACGTTAGACAGAAAAAAATCGCAGAAATAAAGAAGAAGCTTTTGGGCCAGAAGAAATCCCTTTTGAGTGAGGCCCTGGCAGCTCTTAATGAACTCCCGGGACAGACCGTTTTCCCTGACCTCGGTGATCAGGCCTCCGCCGAGATAGACAGAAGCTTCATGCTCAGATTGAGGGGAAGAGAGCACAGACTTCTTAAGAAAATAGAGGATGCCATCGAAAGAATAGAGATGGGCATTTTCGGCATATGTGATAAATGTGGACAGGAGATAGATATTAGAAGGCTCGAAGCCCGACCTGTTACAACAATGTGCATAGAATGCAAGATACTTCAGGAAGAAGAAGAAAAATTAATGGAACACTGAATTTGACCTTCCTGCATGTTTTCCTGAAAAAATATTTCATGAGTTACAAATTCAGTGATCTTGCCGGTCTAAAATCTAAGAAAAGCCCCGATATTTCCCGACTCCTGTAATTTTTTGTTATCCGAAACTACCTCGACAAAAGCTCCCTGTTCGATTGCCTTTTGAGCAATCGAATCAACCATATAGTCTGCCTTATGCATTTCTCCCCGGCAATAAGGGCAGAGAGGAACGATCTGGGTTGTCATGAATCCACATTGCGCGCAAGAAAACCCGGATCTTTTGAAATCTTTGACAAAGATTAGTTTCATGACACGACCCTCCTGAAGCGCGTGGAGCACATCTTCTATACCTATCACAGCATTTTCATTCTTTAAGGCCTTTGTCAGCAACTCATGAACCGTTTCGTCCTCTTTCTCTTTTTCGTACGCATTAAGTATAGGATTGGCCTTTTCAAGTATGTCTTTGCTATTTGCGAACATTTCCGCCTGGAAAGTTCCTATGACTTTGTCAGCTATTGACGGAGGAAGCATTAATCTGAATCTTGTGACAGCTTCCCCAGGTCCGCCTATCAAAAGCCGCCCCACGTATTCGCGAGAAAGGAACTCCTCCAGCCTTTTCAGAACGTCTTTCAGATGAAGATCGACATGGCGATCGATATGTCTTTCGTAATTCTTCTCTGCAAGGGCAAACCAGCCTCCTTTTTTATGTCTTCCTGGAACTTCCATTGATCGGACTTCTGTATATTCCTCAATTTCTCCCAGATGAACCAGGAACAGACGTGCCGCATCTTTTCCCACAAGCAAGAGGGCATATCTTTGATAGTTATCGAGTATGTCAAGGAGAGGTTTTAAATATGGAGTGCTATCTATCACAATCTCATTTTTTACTGGCACCGCCAGATGAAATTCCCTCCAGAATTTCTTACCCTGTGAACTGATAACAGCAAGCCCTCTCTTAAACATCTTCCTGTTCGCGAAAACATAGGATTCAATCTTCTCGACGTCGTTATTCACTTTTTTCAATACATTTTTCTCAAGTTTGTCCGCAGCCTCTTTGAGCATATTTTTTAGATGTATTACGTAATCAATTTTTGTATTCCTCGTCGGATCAACATTGAGATAAAGACTCACAAAAAAGGAACCGTCGCCTTGCATCTTGGCTAATTCTTTGAGTTCCTGACGATTAAGCATTTTCTCCTCCTTCTATATGTCTAAATATTTCGAAGACCGAAATGAACAGAGCGAGCACAAGAGGCCCCATTATGAATCCGATAAAACCGAAAAGCTTGATTCCGCCGAGCACACTGAAGAAGACGGCCAGAGTGGGCATCTTCGTCCTCCCGCTTATTATGATCGGTTTCAGTATGTTATCAACCATGCTTATTCCCAGGGAACCGACGAACAGAAGAATTATGCCCTGTGCATAATTGCCTGTAACGAGAAGATAAACGGTCATTGGTCCCCAAACCGAAAACGTGCCCAGAAAAGGAAGAAAAGACATGACCGATATCGACGCTCCCCATAAAACAGGTGATTTTATACCTAAGAAAAAGAAGGTCGTGCCGCCGATTGCACCCTGTACAATTGCTACAACGACGCCACCATATACAGTCGAAATAATCATATCTTTTACTTTACAGATGAGTCTGTTCTTATCATCTTCAGAGAAAGGTAAATAATCTCTCACCCTTGTGAGGAAATCAGGTCCATCCCTGAGAAAGAAGAAGATCGCAAAAAGCATAAAAATGAAGTTAAGAACAACGCCTGCAATGTCCGTAATCGCGGACTTGATCCTGCCCGTGATTCCTTTTCCGACCTGCCTGATATTATCGGTTATTGTGTCACCGATATTAATAGCCTCCATTCCGGTATATGTCTGTACTTTCTCCACCAGCTTAGAGATACGCGAATCATTAAAGAAATTTCTAAGAGAATCAATAGAACCCGCATTTATATTTTCGACAAAATCTCTAATCTCTTCGACGAGAATAAAGGACAGATAGGTGAAGGGGCCGAGTATAATCGCTATAATAATTAACAAGGTTACAGCAGACGCAACAGTCCTGAATTTCACATATCTCAGAAGAAAAACATAAACCGGATAAAAGACTATCGAAAAGACAATGGCCCACGCGATAGGATTAAGAAAAGGATAAAGAATTTTATACGTGAGATAACCCAGAATGAGTACCAAAAAAATGGAAGTGGTGGTGTAAAACCTATTCAGCTTCATTGGATGCATTCACAAAAAAATCAAACAAGTTCCTCGACAGGGTACTGTGCAGCATGCGCTCGGGATGCCACTGGACGCCGACAAGAAAAGGATAACTCTCTTTGTAATATGCCTCGATAATGTTATCTTCTGACTGTGCAAGAGCAGAAAGACCTTGACCGAGTTCCTTGACAGCCTGGTGATGAGAACTATTTACGGTGAAAATGCCATTATTAAAGAAAGGATTTTCCTCTATCACAATAATATGATAATCCTTTTCATGATTAATTTCTATGTGCCTATTTAGACTGAGATCCTGATAGAGAGACCCTCCAAACGCAACATTAATAAGCTGCATTCCGTAGCATATGCCCAGTACTGGTTTATTGAGACTCACCATTTCCTTCACCAAAGAAATCTCGAAATCACTCCTCTCCTTTGATACGGGCTGCACTTTCTCCGACATGGGTTCATTATAATAGGCCGGATCCAGGTCCCCTCCTCCCGGTATAAGCAATCCGTTTATCAGTCCTGCACAGGCAGAAGCCTCCACCATAGGCGGAATCAACAAAGGTACTCCGCCCGCCTCTATTACGGCATCGGCATAATTACGCCTCGTGGTAAAATATTTGCCTTTGACATCAAGCGTTATTCCAATAAGAGGGTGTCCTACAGGATTATCATGTTTAAGGAATTTAAAGGCCGTGTCTCAAAATCCTGCCCGGTTTGTTGTCTGTCATTTCTCCTTCCCAGAGAACCGGGACCCCGTTAATAAATACGAAGTAAATCCCTTTTGGTTTTAAAAAAGGTTCTTCAAAGGTGGCTTCATCGACCACCCTTTTGTGATCAAAGACTACCACATCCGCGAATGCACCTTCTTGAATAATACCCCTGCGGGCTATTCCGAATGTCTCTGCAGGAAGAAGAGTTATTTTTCTTATGGCCTCGCTGAAACTCATTAAATTCTCGGTTCTCACATACCGTCCGAGAAATCTCGGGAAACTGCCAAAGCCCCTGGGGTGCGGTCTGCCCTTACAGGTCAGCCCGTCTGTGCAGCGCGCGGCGCTATCGGTTCCTACCATAACATAGGGGAGTTTGAGAAGCCTTTTGAGATTCTCCTCGTTCATGGATGAAAATATCGCGGTAACGCGGAGTCTTTCCTGAATCAGAAGATCAAACACAAGGTCAATCGGGTTCACATCTCTTAGATGAGCAATCTCCGCAACCTTTTTTCCTTCCATCCATCTATTTCTTTCGGATTGCACCGTAGATATGAATATTTTCTCCCATGGCCCTTTTCCGCGAGAGTCATTCCTTATTTCTCTTCTTATTCTGTCTCTGGTTTCAGGATTCTTTAGCCTTTCTATCTCCTTTATTGTCCCGCCCTCGAAGACCCAGGGTGGAAGTACCGTATCGAGATCTGTAGATGCCTCTGTATAAGGATACCGGTCGCACGTAACACGGACATTTCTTTTCCGTGCCTGCTCCATAATAGATATTGCAGAATCTATCTTGTTCCAGTTCTTCTCTCCACTCGTTTTAATATGGGAAATATGAATATTAATGCCAGATTCCTCGCCTATCTTTAACGCTTCCTTCAGAGCTTCGATTAATCTCTCCCCCTCGCTTCTTATGTGAGATGCGTATATGCCTGTTTCATTTTTCACCGGCAACTTTTCTTTGCCGGCTTCCCCGGAAAGAGGAGAGCCGCGAGCAGGATGTGAAGACTGGAAAATCCTTCTCATGAAACTGCAAAGGTCTATCAGCTCAATTGTCTTAGAATAAATTCCGGGCGGATATATGAGACCGGTCGAGAGGCCGATGGCACCCTCACTAATAGCCTCTCTCAGAAGTTCCTTCATTCCTGCAATCTCCCCACTATCAGGTGATCTGTTCTCATATCCCACAACACACGCCCTTAAATTACCGTGTCCGACAAGTGTCGCAAAATTGGGTGCGATCCCTTGCTTCTTCAATATTTCAAAATATTCTTTTAAGTTCGACCACCTTTCCTTGACGTCAAGCTCCCTGAGATCTTCCCCCCTTCGTTCCAGAGCTTCGCCGGTTAGAGGAGCACCTGAGAGGCCGCAATTTCCGTTCACTTCAGTTGTGATACCCTGACAGATCTTGCCTTCTGCGCGGGGATCAGCAACAATCGTAAAGTCTGAATGTGCATGCGTGTCAATAAAACCCGGAGCCACCGCCAGATTCCTTGCATCGATAATCTTTTCCGCGGGATCCGGCTCTTTATTGAATCCTTTCTTCCTGCGGACGAAGGCAATTGTCTCTCCCGCGATACCTATATCCCCTTCGAAAGGTTCCGAGCCTGTCCCGTCGTAAATAAGACCCTCTTTGATCAGGAAACTAATCATGTCTCACACCTGACAAATAGGAAAGGTGAACGGACAAAAATGAATAATGTTTAGATCCTCTTTCTTCTGGCGAGCAACTATTCCCTGTAAATCGGCCTGACGCTTTTTAGCTCCGCCATCCTTTGAAATGACGGCGCAGAGGTAAAATATGTCGTTATACCGTTGGCGATGGCCTCTGCTATCTGCGTCCTGTGCAACTCCTGTGACAACAACTTCTCTTCTTCGGGATTGCTAATAAAAGATACTTCCACGAGAACTGACGGCATTCTCGCACCAAAAAGAACATAGAAAAGAGCCTGTTTGACACCCAGATTAAAGCTACGATCCAGAGTCGATACCATTGATTGCTGGACATAATTTGCAAGCTTGACCGATTCATCTCTCTTGTTCTGCCTCATGAGATCATCCGTAATCATCTTCACTATGTCCATCTGTCTGTTCATCGCTCTCATTCTATTCAAGGATATCGCATTCTCCCGTGCTGCAACTCGCATGGCCTCCTCGTCATCCGTCCAGTTTAACAAATACGTCTCAATGCCTTTTGCCTGACTTCGCGGACTCGCATTTGCATGTATTGATATGAAGAGATCAGCCTCTTTTTCATTCGCGATCACTGTCCTTTCCTCGAGGGGGATAAAAACATCTGTCTCCCGGGTGAGAAAGATTTCATTAGACTTATCTTTAAGGAGAATTTCTTTCAGCCTCAGCGCAATGTCGAGAACTATGTCCTTTTCGCAAAGCCCATTTGGTCCCACCGCGCCCGGATCATGTCCGCCATGCCCCGGATCAATGACAATTCTTCTTTTTACGGATACTTTCCGTTCGTCTTTAATTTCTCCCTTCCCATAAACATCAATAACGAGTCTGGCGGGATCATCGAGGAGAAACGCGTTAACATCTCTGTATTCACCGACATCAAGGACAATTCTCACAATATCGTGAGTGAACTGACCGATCCTGATTCTATGTAGAATCCCGTCCTCAACAACAACGTTCTCTTTTTTATCCACCAGTATAGTGTCTTTAAGATCAAAATAAATCCTGTCAGGGTTTGACAGGTGGTTCTTCGTGAATTCAGCATTACTGGAGAGATGGACAACAACACGGGTATAACCGGTGAACGTCCAGTAACGAATCTTTTTGACTTCTATCGTTTGTGCAGCATCCAGAACTACAGGAACGAGAATAAAAAATGAGAGGAAAAAAATCTGGACTAGCTTCGTAAAAGAAAAGACGAGATTTACAGATAATTCTGCTCTTCGGCCTTTATGCTTCATACAGCTTTAACTGAACTAATCTCCGGGATCTCCTTCTTAAGGTAAGCTTCAACCCAGTTTTTTAGGGTGAGTGTTGACATCGGACATGTGCCACAAGCACCCTTAAGCTTGACATAGACAATGCTGTCCTTTATATCGACAAGTTCAATGTCTCCGCCATCTCTCTTAAGTCCCTCTCGCACCTTTTCCAGAAGCTTCTCCACGTCCTCTCGTACCATGATACCTCCGTATTTTTCTTTAATAATAAACAAATAAGTTCATTTATTCAAGTTTTTATTGAATCTAAGGGATTCGAGAAATAACTTTTTTCAAGCTGCGATTTCAAGAGGTAAGCCGCCACCAGAATAGAAAAATGTTTTTCCTTGCACGTCACTGTCATTTTTGTCTCACTATAAGCCCTTCTACACCT
>JBFLXE010000091.1:0-11004 GCA_040757455.1 Nitrospirota bacterium | reverse complement strand
TTATGTAGCTATTCCCTTGGATCGTAAACATTCACGAAGTTTTGAAATCGAAATTATAAAGAGTTTACGAACTCCTTCATAAGAGAGATCAACCTTTTGGCCCACATCACATAACGTACGTTCTTCCATAACTTTTAACAGAACAATCTTCTGATTTTTCTCCGAGAGATTTTTCCAACATTCCTTCAAAGCCAGGTAATCATCGGTATAAAATTGTTGATTATAAGTTAATGGAGATAATAGGTCATCCAAAGAGAAATGCCTTTTTCCTTTTTTCTTTTTGTAATAATCTGGGATTAAGTTATTAGCGATCTTAAATATCCAGGTTCGGAAGCTAGATTCAAATCGAAATTTTTTAAGGTAACGAACCACTCTCATAAAAGCTTCCTCCATAAGATCTTCGGCATCATGATAATTCCCTGTATGGACGTAAAAAAAACTGAGCATCTTTTTTTTATATCTCTTACATAATAAATTTAGAGCTTCCTCATTATCGTCTCTTTGCCATTTTAGAACTAAGTCCTCATCTGGAAGTAACTTCTCTTCTGATTCTTTCTTATCTCCTTCTTGCCATTTTAGAACTAAGTCTTTATGGGCCATTGATTCTTCCTTAATCAAATTTTTAGATTTTAGGTTGAAAATGCATTTTTTCAAATGTCTACCATTATAGACTTAAAAAAATGCATTTTTTCAACAAAGAAGGAGAAAAAAAAAGATGCCAATTAAAAAATCTTTCATACTGCTTTATTTTATGATTTCAGTTTTACCTTGCTGGGCCTTGGATATTGTTGTCCAAAATAAGACAGATTATATATTTAGGGCCCGTCATCAGACATGTAGTGAATGGACTATGATAATTCCTGGATTCAATAAAATGGTAGTTCCTCAGAGTAGGCACTATGAGGTAGAAGTTGAAATTTTAAAAGGTGAAAATTTCACAAAAAAATGGGTTCCTTTATACAAAGGTATTCATGCAATTTCTTATTTTACGACAGTGGTTCATTTTCTAGTCGAGAATGAGTGGTTCCGTGTTTCCTTATTACTTTATTACAGAGAACTGCCGCGAGGTAAAAAAGGGCGAGTGTATATAAAAATTCCATATAATCATATTCTCGAACCATGCGGTGATGGACATTTTCCAATGTGATGAAACGTAACTTTCAGGGTTTCTCCAAGGCTCAATCGGTTACAGAAAATATTTTGAGTTTCATACATACTGACACAATAGAAAGGAACAAAAATGACATTACAGAAATTCGGATTACTCTTGTTAATATCATATGTAAGTAGTATGAGCCCTGTCTTTTCACAAGAAAGAGTGGATGGCACAGTGGCCGTGAAATTTTTAGGAGGAGGCGGGTGGAATGATACGCGAGGAGGAGGTACCCCATGCTTTAATTTTAGAAGAGGGTGTCATCGACTTCGGCTTGAAGATACTGACATCTGGGTAAAAACCTCAGTAGCAGAAAAACGTTATTGGGGAACGTATACGATAACCAATCGTAGACATTGGAAGCCCGATGCTCATTGTTATGTCGATTTTACGGTAGTAAATGGCGCAATAGAAAGATTCAATCTTAGATCGGATGGAACTGGTTGGGTGGAGATTTTGCTTGACCCACGTATTGCCGGAATGGCTGCTGGCAAATATGCATTAATTGCTTCCATAGCGACAGAGGTGGCGCGACGTATCATCACAAAAGGCGATGCACAAGACGTGATGGGGCAATCTGCATGGATGGTTATGGAATCGTTCCGAGTAATGTCACAATAGCATCCCCTATCGGTCAGTAAACACTGACCGATAGGGGTTCAAATTATGAAAAGTGCTTGTTAAATTTGAGTTTCAACAAGAGGAACTAAGTATGAAAACGATGTTTAAGACGGCAGTATCTCAATGCAAATATTCTCAAGCAGGACAAATTAAAGTATACGTAATATCGAATATTGCACCAAATAGGTTGAAATATATTGATGAGGTATGCTCAAACCTTGATGATGGCAGATACAGAATTTTTAAGCCTCACTGTTTCAATCAGTATAACGAAGATAACACAAAAATTGAGTTTGAAGCCTTTTTTAAGGACCAACAAGAAATCGATAACGCAGATATCTGTCTAGTTTTGATGCCTCTCTATGGAAGAGATTGCGCTGCAGAGATAGGCTATAGCCAGGGCATGGGGAAATGTGTAGTCGCTTATGTCAAACAGATGTCAACAAACCAAGAAAATGATTGGCTTAATGATTGGATGGTCAAAGGCTTTTTGGATTATATTGTCACTGATGATTTAGCAGCATATCAAAAGTTATCTTCAGATCAATTCATTAAACGCCACGAGGAGTACATAAACAGAAAAATGGTTCATTTAATCAAAAATCAAAATAGTCTCGATATTAAATTAGAAGAATTAATGATAGAAAAATCGACTTAGATGTGAAAGTCAGATCGGTATCTAATGTATAAAAATCATTATAAATGCTGTGTGAGGAGGCGATTGAATGCAAAAAACAATAATGATGGCATCTGTAACCTTGATTTTATTGATTATAACAACATGTACGTGCGCACAACAAGAATTCACTTGTTTAAAAAATATAAGCCCTCGAATCAAAAATGACGTATATATGGCTAAAGAAGATGCAGGAAATTGGGAAAGTGGGGATGAAGTACTTTGTGTATTAGAAGCAGAATGCTACGAAAATGGTGACGGAAGCTTTAACGACTGGCTTCATGGACCATTCGGTCATGTGTATTGGGATATCTTTGAAGCGAAAGGAAGCATCGATGAGATCCCTGATGGAGCAGATGAACGAAGAATCCAGCCTCCTCGATTTTTTCGAGGTCCCTATCGAACACACGATGGTCAGGATGAGTGGTTGGACCAATATGATTATAAGGTGATAGAAAAGCTCAAACAAAAATATAAAACAATGCAGATTCCTAAAGTAATTTGGTGTCTTAAGTATGATTCAGCAGGACTTTGGGTCTGGAAAGATAGGCAGGACGCAATAATATTGAGGCTTTGGGAATCGAACTCTCAGAGCGAGGATGGTACGTGGTTTGGGCGGAGAAACACTGTCTTAGGGTATGAAAAGATAGTGAGGCAAGAGACTCAAGTGCCTCGCTGGTATTCTTTTTATGAATTTACGAATGACCACCCACGTAAAAAAACGCAAAAAGTGGCATTTCGTTTATTACTGCAGACGATGCAATTGAAATAGGTAATTCTTTTATGTTTTTCATCCGATCTATTTATTGTAATACAGGAGTAAACCGTTCTCCAGCAATTGTACTTAGATATTTTTTATGCAATTATCCATATAAGGATGTAATCGATAAACTTTTGAAATGAGGAAAGAAGACTCACCCAACTCTCATGCATTGAAATGGATATGCCAAATATTGGAAGATACCAAGAATATAAGGAAATTTAGACTACCTTCAATCCGCATCAGTAGATTAGATAGGAGGAGAAAAGCTGTATGTTTTGTGAAGAACCAAGATGGTCGACACGTGATTCTCCAGAGCCAGAATGCCCTGTGGGATGCCTCATATTGATTGGTATCATTTTACTAAGTATTGTTCTAATCTGCTTCTTTTCCTAGAGATGACTTCCATGTTTTCCAAGCTAAGCCCATGTCGGAACGTTCCGACATGGCTTTACGAGCTTAACTTCTTCAATTCCTCTGCCAAGCCAGACGCAGCTTCCACTAAACTTTCAGGCACATCTTCCATGGCTTTCAGGCTGAGATACAAGGCTTCATACCGTTTGCTCATATCTTTCAGAGAAAGCTTTTTTTCTCCCTTTCCCAATACTTCTTTGATCTTTGTCTCTAAGTCTCTTGTGGAAAGTCCTTCATTTAAAAGCTGATCTAATAGATCGGTAAACTTTCCGCTCTTTTCCAATTGTTTCTGCTTTTTCTTTAGCATAGCAAGGGAATGGTAACTTGGCAGCGCTTTATCAGCTTGTTTTTTCTCTTTCATGAGCTGTGTATAGACCTCTGGCTTATGGCGCATGATCAAGAGAGTGCTGTTGATGATCTCATATACGGTGGTGCGATGTAATTTCAGTTCTTTCTCACAGTATTCTTCAAAAGTCTCATAGCCAAACTTCAGATAAAGCCTGGGGATCTGGACAGACATTACCGCCGTGCCTAATTTTACCCAGGCACTCTTTAGCTCATGCAGGCTGCTTAACACATCTTGCCTTACTCTTTCTGCATCATTTAAAGTATAGCAATCCTGTTTCAGAATATGCTTTTCAAAAACCGACGGCTCTACATAGATAAGCCTTTGCTCTTTTCCCTCTTTTTTACTCAATACTACATAGTCACTATACTCCAGAGGAATAGAGGCAGAATTAACAATGGTAAACTCACAAAGAGCAGTAATAGGAAATTCCGCTTCTTTCCCATCATAAATTACCGAAACAAATTCCTTAGCTTTTGCTTTACCTTCACTTGTCTTTACCTTCGGCTCTTCTGCCCCACTTGTCTCAACGGCCTTGCTTGGCTCATCATTTAGCTTTGCCGTTGGCTCTTCCGGCTTTGCTATAGGCTTCTTTTCTTTAACCTGCTTGGCAGGCTTGGCCTTTGCTTGGCGTGTTTTATCCTTTTTAGGTGCCAATAGAATCCCTCCTTTTGCTGTGTTTCTTTCTATATCGAATGTTACTATTATCACGATTCTCTCTATTTTGCATAATAAAATCAACACAAAAAGGCATGGCTGCTAATCACAGCTTGACATGGCTATAGATGATCAGGCTTGACCTCTTGGCCTGTTCTGCCACGCTCAGCCCTGCCATGCGGTTTGGTTGGACCTGCTGGAGCCATGGCTTAGTGTGGCTTTGCCTTGTCGAAGATTCGGCAAGGCTTCCTGAGCATATTGGCCTGGGGATTCCCTGCTATCGCTCTGGCATTTAAGCGGTTCGGAAGGTTAGGAAATTACATATAAAGGGGGAGAAATTTAGGGAGCATGGGGCGTCAGATCAGCATGGCTGTTCTCCATTGATGGGGTACTTGTCTTTAGCGTTTCGTTCTCTTCTTCCCCATGCCGGCAGTCATAGCGTCGTCATGCACTCGCATCTTCTTCGAAGCCGCTACTCATATAGTTTCAGCCGGTTTTACGAAAGAGGTCTTCTGCTGAAAAAAAGCAGCTTGATATTTATACATAATGCTGTATAATAAATATTGAAAGGAGATTTACTATGAAACTGAAAGAATTATTCAAGGAAATGCAAGAAGTTCAAATGAAGAAACTGGAAGGATTGGAAATTCTTGGTTTTAAGACCAAGATTTATAATCACAGCTCTCGTGGGAAAATGAATAGGTCTCTGTATGGTTATCGCTATGTCGATGGTAAAAAGACTCAAATCTTTTTGGGAAAACCGGATTCAATAGAAGAAATTAAGGATAAGATACAGAAATTCATTGATGAAGAAGAGAAGAAAAAATAAAAAAAACCTTATTTTATTGTTGAATTTTTCTACAGCATACTGTATAATTATAGTATGAAAGTAAAAGTAAATTTTGTAGTCAAAGTTTGAAGTTCGCCCAAGAAGTGAAGAAGCTTGGGCAAAGATTAAATAAAGGAAAACATATGATACCCGAAAACCAAAACCAATACAACGGCAAGGTAGTGATTGACGGCAAGACCTACCAAACCGTGGCGTACAGGATGGCGGAATTTCGCAAAAAATACCCGGTAGACACAGGCTGGACCATTGGCACAAAGTGCCTTTGCGACGACGGGCAGAAAGTAACCTTTAAGGCCACCATAAAGAACCCGGAAGGCAAGGCGGTGGCCACCGGACATGCGCAAGAAAGGTGGGGCTCGACGGAGATTAACGAAACGAGCGCATACGAAAACTGCGAAACCAGCGCCATAGGAAGGGCGTTGGCGATGGCAGGCTTTATAGGCACCGAGTTTGCCAGTGCTGATGAAGTCGCTTTAGCAATTGCGGCACAAGGCAGACAAGAGAACAGGGCGGAAGAAACCGGACCAGAACCAAACCAAGAAGCTTTGCCCAAGCAGGCCGAGCCTTTCCGAGCAGAGGCAAAGCCACACAGCCAGGAGGCAAAGCAGAGCGCAGAGCCGCAAAACCAGGCAAAGCCCGACGAAGCACAGAGCCAGGAAACAGAGCAGGCTGAACAAAACCGGGAGACCTCCCAACCCGATGAGGAAAGAGCGGAACGCTGGGCCAGGGAGAACCTGGAAGAATGGCTGGATGCGCCCTGCCCATTTGAGAAGGCCGGCGGCCGTACGTGGCGAGAATTGGCCCAGAACAAAGGGGACAAGATTGCTATGAAAGGCAAGGCCACAGCGCCCAGGGCTTACCTGCATGCCCTAGAAAGTTGGGCGGACTGTAACGTCTGGCCGAGAATGAAAGCCAGGATTGCCCTGGAAGTTGGCAAGAACGGGAACGGCACCCATTAGCATGGCTTAAGCCTGGCCGGCAGAGCAAGCCGGGCTTGCTCTGCTGCTGGGCCGAGGCTTTCGCAGGGCGGCAGAGCCGAAAGCGCGGCGGAAGCTTGGCTGGGCGGGAAAGCGCGGAGCTTACGCAGTTGCAAGCCGTTTTCTTATGCGAGACAAAGCGCTCAATGCTTCCCAAACTTTCCTCCCTTCGCCGCCTCTTGTGCCCGTGGAAACGAAGAGATTGAAATTCTGGGATGGTCGCAACCAATATCGCCATGTATATATATCAAATTTTTATGTATATAAAAGCTATAAATAGGTATATAATTTATCTAAAAGGCCCTGTTTTATTTTGAGGTTTATCATGGATTACGCAAAAGCATTAGGCTCAAACTTACCCGTTGGCAGTAAGCAAATCGTTTTATTTACTCCCGCTAAAGATAAAGACGGCGAGGATATAGATCAAGAATATTGGGTTAGGGAAGCATTAAAATGCTGTGGATTTCTATTTCGGGGTGCCACCGCATTTCCTCCAGGGAAAGGAGTTTGGCGTAACGATGAAAAAGGACAAGAGCTTTTAATCGAAGAGACGGTAATGGTCATCTCCTATGTCAATCCAGAAGATTTGAATAAAGAGAATCTCAAATTTTTGCGCTCGTTTTTACATCATATGGGAAGAAGGGCCAACCAGGGAGAGATCGGCATCGTCGTGGATGGGAATTATTATGGCATTTGTGAATATGACATTGAAGGAGAGAGCGATGGAGAAGAACGAAATTAAAGAAGCTCTGGGGAGTAACCGCGTTATCGAAATGGAAACAAAGAAGTTAGACGGGCCGCTAACCTATCTCAACCTTTTAAGAAAAGTTCACGCCCGGATGTCCACGACGGTCGGAAGACCTACGGACATTAAAGATACCCGCTATCACAATATCCCCCTGACCGATGAGACGTGGGAGCAGCTAAAGGAAAAAGCCCGGATGATCCCGGGGAAAAAGACCATTTCAGCCTCTCATCTCGCCACTTTTCTCATTGAAGAGGGGCTAAAGAAGTTAGATGAAGAAATTGAGAAGTACGATTTAGGGAAAATTGCCAAGTAATTTCAATCTCCTCAGGGCCAAGCCGTCAACATCCAAGTTGGCCTATTTTGAGAGAGCGGGAAAACCATATGAATGAAGATCTCCTCAAACGCATTACAGCCAATTCAGAGATATTTGGCGGAAAGCCGATTATTCGAGGAATACGTATCGCTGTCGAGCTTATCTTGAGCCTTCTTGCTCAAGGAGAAAGCACGGAATCCATCCTGGAAGACTATCCAGAGTTAGAGGCTGAGGATATTCGTGCATGTAGCAAGATCTTGGACGTGGGAAGTCATAAAAAGTGATCAATAAAAAATGTTACGCCTGAATATATTCATTTTGTTAGTGTTCCAGTTATAGGCGTAACAGGCGTAACAAAACGATATAATGATAAGATTATATAAATATAATAATAACTTATTTACTTATATATTTATATTGTTACGTCTGTTACATCTGTTACATCTACTTTTATTTCTATTTAAAATTCTATGCATTGAAGTACCAATTTTTAGAATTTTTTTTGTAACATACAGCCATATATAACATGTTAATGTCAAAAATAACAAAAACGTGAGGTCCTATCAAAATTTTCTCATATAGAAAATCTAAAAACCAGGTGTAACAGACGTAACAGGATTGGAAACATTTAAAATCAACGGTCTCACAACTTTTTTATAGGTATTGTAAAGGGGGTAAAATAGGTACCCTTAACGCTTAACACCCCTAGAAGCATTGAAAATCAAATGTAGAAAAGGAACAATAAACAAATGGAAGCCGCAAATTACATGAAGAAGGCGCTGTTCGATATTGAGGCTGCAAGATGGGCATTTTCAAAAAGTGCTTATGATGTCTGTGCCAGGGCTTCTTATTATGCAGTATTTCATGCTGAAATTGCTGCCCTAATTCAATTAGCCGGGGTCAAACGAGAATTTTGGAATCATGATTTTGTACAATCTGAATTTGCCCAAATATTGATTCATTCTAAGAAGATGTTCTCTGAGTCTTTGGCAAATATTGCTCCTTATCTTATAGGCTATCGTCATAAAGCTGATTATCATTCAGAGTTGACGGGAAAGAAAGTGGCTGAACGGTGCCTTCAAAAAGCAGAGATATTAGTTTCTGGAATTAGCGAAAAGATAGGAGATCTTTTATGACTTATGTAAGAGTTTCTTTAGCTAGTACAACACAAGCGGTCGTTGCATTAGGAAAGTTTTTAGAGGAATTAGAAAAACAACGCCCTAGATATTTGGGTGATATACGGGTTGCTCGTAGTGTAGATGATGGAATTATCTATGTAGAGGCCGAATATAGCGATGAAGAAGCTTCCATGCTTGTTAATGAAAGAATGGCAGAAATCTCTACCAACATTCTGATAGACACAGGCATTTATATTGTGCTTGCTCCAGGTGTAAAAGAGCACACAGCATAAGCATCGTTTCCCTGGTTAAGTTATGCGATGCTTCCTTTCGGAGGAGCGTTTAGAATTTTGGAGTTACATTCAGATGAAATACCGAGGAGAAAATTTAAAGGGTCAAGCAATCCGTGTTGAATATCAACGCGGGCATAATTTGTGTCCGATATGCAACACCGCATTGTCGGAGAATTGTTATAGCATCTACACTTATACGGACGGCAGAAAAGAAATGCACAAGCTCTGCAGTCAGTGCCATGTAGCCGTGATCCACGAGAATTATATTGAGGAGGAATGTCGTTCAGCAGAGGCCGACGATGTTTTTCCGGATGTTCCCCAATCAGACCGAGTTAAACCGCGTCGCAGGCCAAAGCGATTAAATTAGCTTTAACTGCGCAAATCCAACAGCATTTGAAGCCGGTTAACATTTTAGGGCATCTCCGAAATTGGAAGCACGTCTGGGCGTGGCAGCGCGGTAATCATTGATCATACGGCCGGTTCTCTTCCCCAGGCTGCCCCGTCCGACCTTGCTCCGCTGCGGACGCCCTGGGCATTCCCGCTTGTAGTTTCGCCTTCGGCTTGCTCCGTTACGTAAGTCCTTCCGCGGCCCTGGCCAGGCCGTAGCTTGGCCGCAGCCTGCGAAGCAGCCTCGGCTTGGCCAAAACCGGTGGGCGTTCCAGGCGTGCCATCCAGATCCGGAACCACCCCAGCGAAAGCCAAGGCCAAGCCTCCTGCGGAGCAGGCTTGACGCTACGCCCTGCCTGCGGGAAGATTTAGCCGGGCCAGTCCTTAGCCCAGGGCGGTGGCTTTGCGCCTTGCAGGCAGAGCATTGGCTTTCGCCAGGCTTGGCTTTCGCTCTGCTGCTTGGCCAGGGAAGGGCTTGCTATCGCTCTGGCATTTAAGCTGATCGGTAGGGTAGGGAATTTACATATAGGGAGGATGGATCTATCGAGCATGGAGTGTCTGATTAGCGTGTTTGTTCCCCATAGATCGGTTATTTGTCCTTAGCGTTTCGTTCTCTTCTTCTCAATGTCGGCAGTCACGGTATCTCCCTGCCCTCGCATCTTTTTGCCTTTTTCATGTACCCCCCTCTTAAAACGCGCTTACAATGCCATTTAAGGGCATTGTAGCAAATACATAACACTTCGTAAACACCCCATCAGGCATGTAACCTTTATAATACGGGCATTACACGTCGGCTCTTCTTCCTCTTCTTCCATTTTAAGACACACCAAACAGAGGAGTCGTGCCATTTGGCTTTCTTGCCTCTGGTGGGAATTCCCTGGTCATTGAGAATACATGCGATCTTGCGGTAACTCTTGCCCTGTCGCCTGAGCTTTTTTATCTCACGGATGACTCTTTGTTCGTCGGGGTCCTCGACCAATTTTCCGTTCACCCGTTTATTGCCATAAGGGATATGGCCCAGGGAATCTCCACAATCTTTCTTATAAGCCAGAGTGGCCTTGGTGCGTTCAGCAATCAGCTCTCTTTCCATCTGGGCCATAGCGCCCATGAGAGTAAGGAAGAACTTACCCATAGCGGTATCGGTATCGATCTGCTCCGTCAAGGAGAAGAAGCGGGTATTGCCTTTCTTGAAAGAATCCTCGATGAGAAAGAGTAAGTCCCTGGTTTTACGAGAGAGACGGTCGAGTTTGTAAACGATGACAGCCTCTATGGCTTGGCCTTTGGTGAGATCGATAAGCTTTTGGAGGCCGGGACGGGCCATATTTTTGCCGGAGTAACCTTCATCACTGATGATATCGACCAGCTCCAGGTCATGGACGACGGCAAAGGCCTTGATTTTTTCTTTCTGAGCATCTAAGGAGATACCTTCCTTGGCCTGCTCTTCGGTAGAGACCCTGACATAGCCATAGGCTTTGAGATGGGAGGATTTTTTGCTTTTAGAGCTACCCATAAATTTCTCCAGTTTGAATTAAAGGCTGGTATATTATGGAATAAGAGCAGAAGATATGCAACAGAGGGTCCTCTGTTGCATATTACCCCTCCCTATCGGGAAGCGGAAGAAGAGCCATCGATCCCCCCTATCTCCTCCTCTTCGTCTCCTGCCGCATCCCCTCTAATTCCGTCACCCGCTC
>JBFLXE010000090.1:0-11011 GCA_040757455.1 Nitrospirota bacterium | reverse complement strand
CTATGGAGAAAATCTTTATTCCTGGGGATGTAGCCTATTATCTGGCCTCGAAGGTCAAATCGAATATTCGGGAACTCGAGGGCTGCCTGATACGTCTGGGTGCACAGGCATCACTTACTGGCCGGCCCATAATTCTGGATATGGCAAAGAATATCCTGAAGGATATCATAGAGGATGATGAAAGACCCATCACTACCGAGCAGATTCAGAAAATTGTGAGCGAGCATTTCGCGATCAGATTATCCGATATGAAGGCGAAAAAGAGGACAAAGGAGATCGCCTTGCCCCGGCAGATAGCAATGTATATAAGCAAGCATCTGACCAATCTTTCTCTCAGTGACATCGGAAAGAATTTCGGCGGCAAGGATCACGCCACCGTTATCTATGCATGCAAGCAGATCGAGGAGAGAAGGGCAAGGGATGAAGTCTTTAACAGAATGATCGAAAATATTATGCGTAAAATAAGAGTGTAGAGAGGCCAGCCCGAAGGAGGGACTATGAAATTAACGGTTAAAAAAGAAGAGATGCAGGAGAAGCTTGCGAATATACAGAACATCATAGAAAAGAAGAACACGATGCCCATACTGAGCCATTTTCTCCTGAATGCAGGCAAAAAGGGTTCATATATAATAGCCACTGACATTGAGACAGCTGTGAAAGAGCCGCTTTTTGCGACCCTGGAAAGAGAAGGGAAGCTCTGCATACCTGCGCGGAAACTCTTTGAGATAGTCAGGGAAGTCGACGGAGATTTATCTTTAGAGACGATCGAGGAGTCGGCAGTGGGCGGCTGGTTAAGAGTGAGGGCGGGAGCGAGCGATTTCAGACTGGCATGCCTGCCTCCGAATGATTTCCCTGTTTGGCCTGCGGTGGGTGACGCTGAGGAGCTTTCTGTAAATGCCTCGTTGCTTCTTGAGATGATCGAAAAAACGATCTATGCGGCGGGAGAGAGCGATACCAGATATACCCTTAATAGCCTTCTTTTACATATAAAACCTCAAGACGGGGTGTTCTCTGTCGTGGGTACTGACGGGCACAGACTTGCGTTAATTACGAGAGAAATGGGGATTAAGGTCAAGGAAGAGAGAAAAGTTATAGTCCCGCGGAAGTCGGTTTCCGAACTCAGACGGTTTCTCCATACGTCCGAGGGCGCGGAGAGCGCTCAGAAAGTGAAGATCCTCATAGGCGAAAAACATCTTCTCTTCGGCGTGGATGAAATAGAATTTCTGACAAGATTGATAGAGGGTTCATATCCGAATTACGAAAATGTTATACCCCAGATGAATGAAAAAAAATTGATTATAGATAAAGAAATGTTTGTAAAGATCCTGCGGAGGGTTTCGGTCATGTCCAGGGAAAGGGCGAGTGCTGTCAGAATTGATCTTGAGGAAGGCAAGCTTACCGTGTCATCCTCAAGCCCTGATGTAGGTGAGGCAAAGGAAGAGGTTGCGGTTGACTATAAGGGAGAAAAATTATCCCTCGGTTTTAACGCCCGCTATATACTGGACATTCTTGGGGCGATGTCCTCGGATAAGGTGACTTTTGAACTTCAGGATCCGTTGAGCCCTGTTATGGTCAGGGACGGCAGCAATGAGAATTATAGGTGTGTGATCATGCCCATGAGGATATGATGGAAGAACAAGAGGAAACGCATAATGAATGAAAAAAAAATAGAGAATGAGACATATACAGCAGAAGATATAAAGATTCTTAAAGGGCTGGAAGGGGTCAGAAAAAGGCCCGCTATGTACATTGGTACAACAGGCATTGAGGGTCTTCATCATCTCGTCTACGAAGTGGTCGATAACAGTGTGGATGAATATCTGGCAGGATATTGCAAGAACATAGATGTGATAATTCATCTTGACGGGAGCTGTACGGTAGTAGACGACGGACGTGGAATCCCCGCCGGGCCTCATCCCGGAGATCCTAAGGGGCGTTCAGCAGCGGAGATTGCGCTTACTGAATTACACGCGGGCGGAAAATTCGAGTCGAAGGCATACCGTATATCGGGTGGACTCCATGGGGTGGGCGTGTCAGTTGTAAATGCACTCTCGGAAGAGCTCGATGTCGAGATTAAGCAAAACGGCCATGTCTATCAGCAGCACTATGAAAGAGGAAAAGCGACAGGCCCTCTTACTATCGTGGGAAAGACAAGGGGACGAGGCACGAAGATCACATTCAAACCGGATCATGAGATATTCGAAACCCTGGATTTCAGCTGGGATATTCTGTCTCAAAGGCTGAGAGAACTGGCATTTCTCAACAGGGGGCTAAAAATCACTTTGACAGACGAGAGAATTGAAAAAAGTCAGGTTTTTCATTATTCGGGTGGTGTAATGTCCTTCGTCGAATATTTAAACAAGAGCAAGACTCCTCTTCATCCAAAGCCTGTGTACATACGGGGTGAAAAGGGCGACATTATCGTCGAAATAGCCCTGCAGTACAACGACGGCTATGCCGAGACTATTTACACCTTCGCCAATAATATAAACACAAAAGAAGGCGGTACCCATCTTGTGGGCTTCAAGTCAGCCCTCACAAGGACTGTCAATGCCTATGCTACCGCGTCAGGACTTCTAAAAAACGGCTATACCCTTTCAGGTGACGACATAAGGGAAGGGCTTACGGCGGTGATCAACGTGAAACTCATGTCGCCGCAGTTTGAAGGGCAGACGAAGATGAAGCTTGGAAACAGCGAAGTTAAGGGAATCGTCGAGTCCATAGTTAATGAAACACTTTCCACTTATTTTGAGGAAAATCCGGGAATCGCAAAGAAGATCGTCGAAAAAGCACTTCAGGCAGCGAGGGCAAGAGAAGCAGCCCGAAAAGCTAAGGAGCTTGCACGGAGAAAGGGAGCACTGGAGGACACCGGCTTGCCGGGTAAACTCGCGGATTGCTCGGAGAAAGAGCCAGCACTGAGTGAATTATTTATTGTGGAGGGAGATTCTGCCGGCGGTTCTGCGAAACAGGGTCGGGACAGACGAATCCAGGCCGTCCTGCCTCTTAGGGGTAAGATATTGAATGTTGAAAAGGCTCGATTTGACAAAATGCTCAGTTCTGAAGAAATAAAGATTCTCATAACCGCACTGGGTACGGGAATTGGGTCAGAGGATTTCGATATATCCAAAATACGGTATCACAAAGTCATACTGATGACTGATGCAGATGTGGACGGGGCTCACATCAGAACCCTCCTTCTGACTTTTTTTTACAGGCAGATGGCTGAAGTTATCGAGAAAGGCTATCTTTTTATTGCCCAGCCTCCACTTTTTAAGGTGAAAAAGGGCAAGACGGAGAAATACATTCAGAACGAGGCAGAAATGCAGTACATGCTCTTTGAACTCGCGTCGGATGAGATCGAGATGCGGATAAAAGGTCAGGGGGTGAAAGGAAAGGCGCTCATCCCCTATATCAAGAAACTCTACAGGTTTGAAAGATTGATTGACTGGTTCGAGAGGAGAAGGAGGGATCCCGATATTCTGACTTTCATCCTTTCCGTTGGAATAGATAAAGAAACGCTGAAGGACAGGGCGAAGGTCGAAGAGATTCTGGATGTGATGAAGAAAAAATATCCAAATGTATCTGCGGGAGAGATTCAGTTTGATGAAGAACATCAAGCCTACGGGGTGGAGATAAGGCGGCATAACTATAAAATCAATTTGGACACGTCCTTTATCACCTCTCCTGATTACAGGGAACTCGAAAATCTTTTTGGTATTGTCAGGGACCTGGGCTCCCTGCCTTGCAAAGTGCAAACGAAGGAAGGATTGAAGGAAATAGGAACAAGCAGGGAGCTTCTCGAATTTGTGCTTGCAACAGCCAAAAAGGGACTGACAATCCAACGCTATAAGGGCCTGGGTGAGATGAATCCTCAGCAGCTCTGGGAAACGACAATGGATCCGGAGAGAAGGACTCTCCTGCAAGTAGCAATACAGGACTCTGTCCAGGCAGACTTTGTGTTCACGACGTTGATGGGTGACCAGGTCGAGCCCAGAAAGGAATTCATAACCACGCATGCCCTTGAGGCGAGGAATATCGATATATAAGAACTTTCTGAAAGGTGGAGTGACTCATGCATGGTAAGGTAATCGAACCTTCAAATTTTAAGAGAACCTATATGAATGCCTTGATTTATGCACTGATTCTCCTTTCGCTCATACTCTCCTGCGGGAAGAAAGAGGTTAAGCCGGTCTCGCCAGAGTCAAAAATAACTCTTGAGGCATTTGAACTCGCAGAGACTTTGAGAGTTGCCTATCTGGAGAATGATCGTAAAACTCTCGAAAAGAACTCGACACAGAACGGCTACAGAGAGCTTCTGGGAGCGATCAAAGGATTTGATAACGCTGAACTTACATTTACCCCCACATGGGTTGAAATAGAGGGTGGCACGGTCTATCTTACCGTTTCCTGGAAAGGCACATGGACAGTAAAAGACAGGGTCACCCAGGACCGGGGTGCAGCCCTTTTTGTATTCCAGGGAGAGCCTCTGAAGCTTGACGAGATAAAACGCGCCAATCCTTTCCGGCAGCCTGAGTAGGAAAGATTACGGAGACCTTTTGGAAAATTTGATAACGTTTGAAGTTTTGCTGCGTTAATCCCGGCTTGCCTTTTGATTGGGCCTCAACCCTATTGGAGCCGATGTAATTTTTGTGGTAAGGAATCAGGGGCAGTGGTATTATTTAAGAAATGCAATTGATGAATATGTTGAATAAGGAAAGCCTCAGCAGCGAAAATGTCCTGAACTTGATAAGAAAGGTTTGTAAGGAGAATTATGGGGATGACAATATCCACGCTGTCGAAAAGGTTCTCTCAGATGTCAGGGATCTGTTTGGAGGTAAAAGAAGAGGCTTCCTCAGGTGCGATACAAGATATCACGACATTTTTCATACCCTCCTTATCATACATCCGTTTACGGGTATAATAGACGGGTGGAACAAAAGCGGTAAAGATCCGAAGATTCCGAAAGAAATGTTCACTTTAGGATTGATCGCAGTTTTTCTCCATGATACCGGGTACATTAAAAAGGAGGGTGACATTGAGGGCACCGGGGGTAAATATACCTTCATTCATATAAAGAGAAGCGCAGAATTTGCGGACCATTATCTTTCGTCAATGGGCTTTTCGCAAGAAGATATAGTGAGCGTGAAAAACATGATCATGTGCACCGGCGTGAAGGTGAATTTTGAAAAAATTTTGTTCAATTCCCGGGAGGAGCGTTTGGCGGGTTACGCTCTTGGCACAGCGGATCTTATAGGGCAGATGTCGGCAGAGGACTACATCGAAAAACTCCCCGCACTTTATCACGAATATGAAGAAGCGTATAGCTATGAAGGAAAAGAAAGGCTCCGTGAAAGGGGGGTAGTACTTTTCAGCAGCGCGGATGATCTAATCAGGAGAACCCCTCACTTTTATGAGGTGACAGTTAAGGAACGATTCGAAAAGATGGGTTCCATGCACCAGTACCTGACGCACCATTTCAAGGACTCGCGAAACCATTTTATAGATGCAATCGAGAACAATATCAGAATAATCAAGCTTGCTGCTTTAATCCAGTAGGGGACCGGCTGTATAGTAAACAGACATTCGGTTTTCAAAATGAATAAGCCTGAAAGAGCATCCAGATGGAAATGAAAAGGCAGAGAGAACGAAGGCGTGTGTCGAGAGACATTCTCCAGCCGCCTGATCTTGGGATTATCTATCTTGTGGGTAAAAAGAGGAATCAAAGCACATCCTACCGCCCCGGGATATTGCTGGCCAATACGCTGGACATAAGTAAATCAGGGGTTCTTGTTCAATCCCCTGTCAGGTTGAAGGTTCTCTCATCTATTGCCATGCGTATAAGAAATCCGGCAAAAAGGATCTGGATACCCGTTAAAGGCAGGGTTAAATGGGTTAAGAGTTCTCATGCACAACCGGGTTACTATAATATGGGAGTGAGATTTGATAAGAAGTCGTGCAGTTCCGAGGTCTTTATGAGGGCATCTGACAGGACAAGAGAAGAGCTTGCACCATCCGATGTCGATTTTCTCCTTAATACAAAGTTTTTTGGTGCAATACCACGGGAATCTGTATGCCCTTTGCTGAATAAACTTGCATTTAAATACTGCAAAGCCGGAGAAAGATTTATTTCACAGGGTGAAGAAGGTGACAGGTTTTACATCATCCGCAGAGGATCATGTATGGTGAATCTTGAAAAGAATGGCAAGATTTATCCAATCGCCCGTCTCAAGGAGGCAGATATTGTTGGCGAAATGGCGGTTTTGACCGGTGAACGAAGGAGCACTCACGTGGATGCAGAGACAGATATGGAAATGTGGAGTTTAAGCCGTACAGAATTTGACGCCCTCTCAAAAGAATACCCGGACATGAGGATTTTTTTGACCGAGATAGTCACTCACCGGTTCTCGATCTCAAAATTGACTGCCTCCAGGGTCATCGGTAAATACGTTATAAGCGACGTAATCGGCCAGGGAGGCTGGAGCATAGTTTACAGGGGATTTCATAGCAGATTAAATTTGTCTGTTGCCGTAAAAATGCTTAAGCATAGTATGGCCATGGATGCTGATTTCATGGAGAAGTTCCAGAATGAAGCAAAAACTATCGCGCGCCTCAACCACCCTAATATAGTCAAGGTTTACGACATCGAGGATCTTTTCCGGACCGTCTTCATCATAATGGAGTATCTTGAAGGAGTGTCCCTGGAGTATGTTCTTGAACGCATGCCGAAGTTGTCACTCTCTAATATCGTTGATATAATTCTGCAAGTGTGTTCCGGTCTGGCTTATGCGCATCAACACGGAATTATACATCAAGACATCAAGCCAGCGAACATCTATTTACAGCACGACGGAAGGATAAAGATTGTAGATTTCGGATTATCCTGTCCACCAGGCAATGTGGATTTCAGTCTGCCCGGGACTGTCCACTATATGGCACCTGAACAGATACAGGGTAGTCCGGTTGATGAGCGCTCTGATATCTATTCGCTTGGAATCACCGCGTATGAGATGATCACAGGAAAGAGACCGTTTCCGGAAGACGATATCAGCAAGCTGATGGATATGCATGTTAATGAAGAAATTCCGGATCCACATTTATCAGTGCCAGATTTGCCTGATGAACTATGCAGATTCCTGAAAAAGAGTACCCGCAAGAACCCGGCTGAGAGGTACAATGATATCTCTGAAATTGTGAAAGAAATAGAGCCTCTGGCAGAAAAATTAGGATTAGTACAGGCGGACAAGGCCGAAAAGGATAAGATCATGGGTCTTTTCTTATTTTATCAGGATCGACATCAGTTGGCTTTAAACCGATTAATAGACGCATTCAACAACGTTGTCTCAGAGATAGGGGCCGAGTTAAGAGTAACACAGGTGGAGTGATATTGGATGATTTATAAATAGAAAAGATGCATGGAGGGAAGATGGAAAAGAGTAAAGAAATGTATGACGAAATATGCAAGATCGCGTATGATTTGTATGTGAAGAGAGGAAGAGTTCATGGATATCATCTCCAGGACTGGTTGGAGGCTGAGAAGATCGTCATGGCAAGACATGCTGCAGAGGTCGAGAAGGAAGCCAGGGCTATCGAGGATACGAGAAAAAAGGAATCCGTGAAAAAGACAAAGTCGGCGACCGCTAAGGCACAGGAAAGAAAGACAAAGACGGCAGAAAGGGCCGAGTCATCAAAGAAGACAGCCGAGCCAAGAAAGAGAGGAAAATAAAAGATTTTATTTCTGCTTCAACTTTGTTGATAAGGTCACGATAATTTCAAAAACCCTTTATTGATCATCATATTTCTGATCTTATCAACATGATTTTTTCCCTCTGCAAACATTTCAAGGAAGTTATCATCCGCGGCTGACAAATTGGCAATTAACTCATTCGTAAAGGTCTCGACCATCGTCTCTTCAAGTTTCAAAGCCATTTTTAATGCATCTTCGAGCGAAACAGGGTTGAACTTAATGCGGTCGCTTATGTCTTCAGCAAACTTTCGGGTCCTATCCAGAAGCCTCATCGAAAATCCCAAATCTTCCGGGTTCATTTCCTCAAACTGTCCGTGATCAGCAGCCTCGATCAGAAAGGATATATGTTTTTTTTCATCTTTAAAAAGGTCTTCCCAAAAATCCTTTTCCGGGGGAAACAATTGCATAAAATGGCTGTATATGGCAGCCGCAGCATGTTCCACAACAAGACAGACGTTTATAAATTGATATATTTCCATTAGCCCTCGAATACATGCGTATTATAAATCAAGATAGAGTGCTTCGTCTTATCCGGAATAAAAAGAGATGGTTGAATGTTCTTTTCTGAAGAGGAAAGATTAAAGAGAGTCCGTCATCTTTTCAGTTCCAGCCCAATTTTAAAAAAAGAATCATTCATTTTCTTTGACCAGCGCACCACGGCGGTTTGAGAAGTAATAGGGAGAGAACCTTCTATGAAGATTTCCTGGCCTTCGAGGAGAAGGCGGTTGGTATCCATACAGAGCCCCAAGGGACTGATATCCAGGACCATTCCGGTTAAGATGTCTTTAGTATTCGGCTGGAGAAAAAACCGAATCGGCCTAACAAAAATGGTCCGCGAAACTCTTCTTCTCTCGATGTCATCCTGGCTGTCAGAATATGCTGCTGGCATAATGCTATCAAACTTTATTTGAAATAAAGGCCATTATTAATAATTAAATATTCATAAAAATTCATTTTTTTCAATCAATCCATAGGTTGCAATTTTGGTGGAAAAGGTTTTAAAACTTTCGTTGCTCTCTGTAATAGGTGGTAAATACCCCCTTTAGGAGGATTGATTATCTACAAAAATTTAGATAAAATTAAGCAAATGATAAAAAGAACGTTAACTGAAAAAAGAGGCCATCCGAGGGTCATAAAGAGACTCACAGTGAACTTCGTTACCGGATCCGAAAGGTTTATGGGTATAACAAGCGATATTTCTCACAGCGGTCTCTTTATAAGAACCAGTAAGGGTTTTATCCCGGGGACTGCCATTGATATCGAATTGATATTGCCCGATAACAGGCTTTCTATCTTGAAAGGCATCGTAAGAAGAACTGTAAAGACTCCTATCTCCTCAATGAAGAACGGCATGGGGGTGGAAATTCTTGTGAAAGATGGAGTCTTTGAGAATTTCCTGAAAAGCGTTTGCGGAAAAATGGAGATACCTGCTGTTCAAGGATGCAAGATAGCATCTTGTTCGGAATCTGGCAGAGAGAATGAAATTCCTGGGCATGTTCGGGAAGAGAGGAGAAAACACAGAAGATTTAAAGCCGAAAAGAAAAATCTTTATGGCAATATTTCGCCCCACCAAGATGTGGAAATTATTAATATCAGCATGGGTGGGATTCTGGTAAAGACAGAAAAAAGATTGGATATAAATAATGATTACCTATTTAAATTAAGTCACAAATGTACTGTGTTGACTTTTAAAGCCAGGGCGCTGTGGTCTTTAATAATAGAATCCAAAAGGAATCGCCATGGAGAAATTGTCCCGGTTTATATCGGAGGACTGCAATTCAGTAATATTTCGAGAGACATGGCGGATAGGCTCCGGGAGATAATAGAAGGTGATGATATGATAGATTACGTATAAACCCTTAAGCTCTGTACTTGTCGAATAAGTAAGCCCGCCATTGTCATTGTCTGAGTAGCCTTGAAATCAAGATAAGCCGTCGATCAAAATCCACGAGCTTTCCTTCTGTAGTAACCCTACGACACGAAAAATAGGAAATCTACCACACAAAAATTCACGTTTTGACGGCAGACATATTTTTAATCATATGCTAAATTTATGCCGTTGTACATCGTATTTTTCAGCAAGGAGATCTGATGGAAGTCAAATATCACCTCAGAAAATACATATTCATCTGTATCTTGATCCTCTTCCCTTTGCCGGGACCTATTGAAGCGAGAGACGTGAGCATCGAAAAGGAACTTCAGGGAAGACTCAAGGAGAGCAAAATCGCTGTCAGGAAGGCAAAAGAGAAAAAGAGCAAAGGAAAAAATATTCATGAGGATATTTCTCTTCTCAAGGCAAGGTCTGAAGAAATAAGAGAAATGTTTCATCGACTTCAAGAAAAATTCAAAGCGAGGGAAGAAGAAATAAAGGGATTGGCGAAGAAGGCCCTTAGCAGACACAGGGAGATGGTGGATAGCTTTAATAGGGCAATTAATGATTATCTTGATCTCATAAAGCGTATCTCAGATGATGGGGAAGATGCACAGGATATCATCGAGAGCCTTGATGTCCATCTTGAAAAGATACTTTACAAAAAGAAACTTCCGATACACGGGCACCTTCCATACAGAAATCTTAACTATTCATCAATAGAGCCAAATCAAGAACCACCAATAAAGCCTGCATATAAAGGCGGAAATAAAGTCGTAAGTCCTGATGACACGAAGAGCACAGGGGAGGCCCCGATTTCAGAGGAGATCGCAGGCCTTGCACAGTCACTCAACTGGAATCCCGTCTTGATTTATGAATATGTCAAGAACAACGTAGAGACAGAATGGTACTGGGGGTGCATGAAGGGAGCGGAGGAGACATTAAGGCAGAAGTCAGGGAATGACTGTGATCAGGCGGCATTACTTATTGCACTTCTTCGGGCATCGGGATTTCCATCAAGATATGTAAGAGGGGTGATAGAGTTCTTTGCCGGAGGGGAAGAACCTATCAGGAAGGTGAAGAATCTTACCGGTGTAGAAGATCCGTGGAAGATCGTAGAATTCTTCCGGGAGGCGGGTATCCCGTATAGACCGATCATTGTGGGAGGGAAGATTTCGAATTTCCAGATAGAGCACATCTGGGTAGAGAGCCAGATACCTTATGCCAATTATCGTGGAGCGGTTATTGATGAGCATGGAAAGACATGGCTTGGTGTAGATCGTAAAATACAATTGACCCCTATCGGCATTTAAATTTGACCCCCTAAAAACCTATAATCTCCTTTCAAAACGGGAAGGAGGAATAAAAGGGGGTGTTAAGCATGTACAAATGGCAGC
>JBFLXE010000089.1:0-11020 GCA_040757455.1 Nitrospirota bacterium | reverse complement strand
GATTTTGTAAAATCAGAGCGTGACTCGGTATAAAACTGCAGCGTATTCGTCTTCCATTGGCTCCGATCGACTCCAAAAATCTTTAAAATCCTCATGTATGAAAAATTTATGAATAATGTGGGCTAAGAGGGTACTGCGTATTTTGTCGCTACCCCGTCAGCGTCACTGCACCATTTGGACAGACACTTATGCAAGTTTCACACCCTTCGCACAAGTCAGCCTGATAAGGGTCTGCCTTGCCGTCTTTTATCTGGAACACGCCAACCGGACAATTGTTCGCGCACTCCTCGCATCCCTCACATTTGTCAGTATCTACCACGGGATACACCCCCACTTCAGTTCACCTCCCGTCAAGATTTTCCTTTCCCTATTTTAACTCATAAGGTTTTCTTCTTTATCGTCGAGCTCCCCACTTATTAATAAGCTACGATAATTCTATTTTGCTCCAATCTGCCTTTCACCATATTTATCAAAGACCACTTCTTCCTTAACTGAGATAGCTACCTTATAAAGTATGGTGAGTACAAACAATCCAATTCCCCATACCCCAAGGGCAATAAAAGCTTCAGGCACTGTAGGCCAGTATTCAACCACCCTTTCAAAGGGATTGGGTACAAATCCACCCACAACGAGACTAATGCCTTTCTCAAGCCATAACGCAAGAAACGTTGCCACAGCTGCAAAACCTAAGGCCCTCTCGTTCCTTCTTGCCGAAGGAATAATCAATATTGGAAGGGCAACTGCTATCAGGGCGGTACAGATCCACATTACAGGGACAAGTTTTGTGTGTCCGTGGATACCGGTAAAGAGGTACTTAATGGGTTCTATATGACCCGGAATATTACTGTAGAATGCGGTAAAAACCTCAAACAGATAAAAGGCTATAGTTGCTATTAAAAAGTAAGCTGACGTTTTCGCCATAGTCTGGATAGCTTCCCAGCCCGGGTCGAATCTTGTAAATTTTCTTAAAATTAAAGATATCACTATCAGGAGGGACGGACCTGATGCAAAGGCTGAGGAAAGGAATTTTGCTGCCATAATGGCTGTCAGCCAGTAATGTCTTCCGGGCAGACCCTGGTATAGGAATGCTGTAACAATATGAATGGAGGGGGCCCAGCAGATCGCAACAATCAGGAACGGTTTTATCCAGGCCGAAGGTGGCACTCCCTTTCGCTCTGCTCCCAGTACATACCAGCCGCATAAAATATTAAGAAAGAGGTAACCACTAAGGACCAGCATATCAAAGAACATGACCGAATTAGGAGTTGGGTGGAGTAAAACATTCAGCACCCGGAGGGGCTGGCCCAGATCAACAAAAATGAAAAGCATACACATTATTACACTGGCAACAGCAACGAATTCACCCAGAACGGCAATCCTTCCATATTTCTTGTAGTTATGGAGGTAATAAGGCAGGACTATTGTAACTGCGGAGGCAGCAACACCCACAAGGTAAGTAAATTGACCTATATAAAGACCCCATGAGACATCCCTGCTCATGCCTGTTACTCCCAGGCCAACACGAAATTGGTAAAGGTAAGAAACAAACCCTGCGCCTATAACGGCAAGTAAAAAGATTACCCAACTCCAATATTTCCGACTCCCTTTTATCGCCAATTCAAGCATGATTTAACCTCCTATTATGTAAAAAACACTGGGCTCGGTTCCAAGTTCAGGTTTTCTCCGAATGGTGAAGTTTGCGCTTAGCATCTCCCTTATTTCCGAATGAGGGTCATTAAGATCACCGAAAATCAACGCTCCCTGTGATGCTTCAACACAGGCAGGCATGAGACCTGCAGCGAGCCTCTCATAACAAAAAGTACATTTTTCCACTACCCCTCTCATCCTTGTCGGGAACGTTAGAACGCCCTTCTTAATAGATCCACCGGCAAAGGTTGTATCATAAGGCAGGGATTTTTCCTCATTGATGAATGGGCGCGGGTCTCTCCAGTTGAAGCTCCTCGCTCCGAAGGGGCAACCAGCCATACAGAATCTGCATCCGATACAGCGATGCATGTCCATCATGACGATCCCATCTTCTTTCCTTTTGAATGTTGCCTTCGTGGGACATACCCTTACGCAAGGGGGATTATTGCAGTGATTACAGAGAACTATGAGCGGCTTGTGTTCTATATCCCCGGATAGGTACGGACTTTCCTGGCCTGGAAAGGCATGCTCATAGGTATCTGTCCAGATCCACTTAATCTCCTCCTTTGGATTCCCCATATCAGGAACATTATGGATCCGATGGCATGCCTCAATAACCCTTTTATAATCCTCTTCAGTCTGGAACTTTCTCGTATCAACGACCATTCCCCATCTCTTTGCCTTTATAGCCTTGGGATTTTTTTTAAACAACTGTGAAGCCTCAACCTTCTCCAACAGTTCAATACTTGTAATACTTCCAAGTCCCAGCAAAGTAGAGGCACCCGCTATTTTTAAGAACTGTCTTCTGTTGATGCTCATGTCTGACCCTCCTCCTTCGGCTCGATATGACAATCCCAACAATACGGCGCAACAGCCGCATAATTATGGCATACATCACAGAATTTTTTCTTATTCGAATGACACCTCATACACGTATTCTGAAGGCTCATAACATATTCGTTGCCATCTGTGGCTACATAAACCTGCAGGGCTTCACGCACGACCTTATCTCTCCAGTCATTCAACATGACCATGTGCTCTGTCTTCATTAACGACTTTGGCTCAATGCATTTTTTCTCTACCATCCTCTGAATCTCTGGTGTATCGATCTTCGGCTCTGGAGGGGGCGGTGCAGCTTTTCCTAAGTCATAAAGGATAGGAAAGGTTACTATACCTATGAATATTATGATCCCGAGTATAACTTTCCAACCATCATACATTTTCTTTAGCCTCCTTCCCGGGGAGAGGTTCACCTCTTAAATCGGTTGTCCTTTCCTTCTCACCCTTCATTACCAGGGCATTCCCAACCAGCTCATGAACACCCCTAATAGCCACACCAGGAACCCAGTAATCCGCAAGGGTCTGAAGGGCTGCCCTGTCTATTTGACAGATATTGGCAAGTGTGTTTACCCCGAATTTCTCACGGACATATTTCAATGCATTTCCCCTCGGAAAAGCTCCCCTCAACCTCAGCTCCATATTTTCCGATGCATTCAAGCCCGAGCCACTCCCGCAGCAGAATGTATTCTCCCTGATGGTATTTGCCGGCATCTCATAGAAATTATTGCATGCATTCTTGATGACATACCGCGGCTCTTCAAACATCCCCATTCCCCTGGCAACATTACAGGAGTCATGAAAGGTCACTATATAGTTGTCGTTTCTCTTTGGATCCAGTTTAATTTTCCCGTTTTTTATTAAATCAGACGTAAACTCAATGATATGGACTATTTTGTTTGATTTTGCATTTTCGAATTTAGTACCTGTTATAGGTGAAACAGGCTCTTCAAGAAAGTCCACGGGCCCAAACCATGTATTATGGTACTGATGCCACACCCTCCACATATGTCCACATTCCCCTCCAAGGATCCATTTTACCTTCAACCTCTTTGCCTCGGCATATATCTTTGAATGAAGCCTTTTTGCCATCTCATTCGAGGTGAAAAATCCGAAGTTTCCTCCCTCAGAAGTATAAGTACTTAGTGTGACGTCAAGTCCGATCTCGTGGAATAACAGCATGTACCCCATGAAAGTAATATTGCCATTGGGATCGAAGTATTCACCTGAAGGATTCACAAAGAGGATCTCGGCTCCTTTTCTATTAAAAGAATAATTCACTTTAACGCCCGTTATGGTCTCTAAATCTGCCTGAAATGAATCAACGGTATCTCTAAGCGTATGTGGAAGGAGGCCCATGTGATTCCCGGTCATATAGCAGTTTGCAACAGGTCCTGCAATCCACTCAATGTTCAGACCAAGGAGATTGGTAAGTTCCCGAACCAGTATTGTGATTTCAGCAGTATCAATGCCATAAGGGCAAAAGAGTGAACATCGGCGGCACTCGGTGCATTGATATGCATAGTACCATAGTTCTTTAAGCACCTGATATGTAAGTTCTCTTCCACCAGCAATCTTTCCTAGGACCTTTCCGGGTGTTGTGAAATATTGTCTATATATAGACCTGAGGAGCTCTGCCCTCAGGACAGGCATGTTCTTTGGGTCTCCTCCGCCGATAAAGTAATGGCACTTGTCGGCACAGGCACCGCACCTCACACAGATATCTAAAAAGAGCTTGAAGGAACGGTATTTACTAATCCTTTCCTTTAATCCTTCCAAGAATATCTCTTTCCAGTTTTCGGGTAGTTTCCAGTCTTCATCGGCTACCGACCATGCCCTCACATTCGGGAAGCCAACAGTCTTAAGGCTTTTTTCCTTATTACCCCAGCAGAACATACCTTTTCTCAATTCAGCCGGGGTATCCATCCATGCTGTTTTAGGTGGCTTATAATCAATCTTCGAAAGTTCTTCCGGTTTTTGCGCCATAATTCTACTCCTTTTCTACTGGTATTCCAGCATCTTTCATAAATTCTCTGTAGTGATCTTCATATTCCTCATATGTATGAACCTTGACCGGGTAATTCCAGGGATTTACATGCATTTTCATCCTGTTGTTGTTAGCTATGTTTCTTGTAGGGCTGAGAAAGACCCCTGCCATATGCGTGAGCTTGCTGAAAGGAAAATAGGCAAAAAGTGTGCTGACAAGAAACAGATGAATGTAAAATAGAACCCCGATACCTTCGGGGATGACAGGATTAAAATTGATTAATCCCATTGTCAGTTCTTTGATGCCAACCACATTCACCTTGTAGAAATACCTCATGAGTACTCCTGTAACTCCGATGCTAAGAATAAGAAAGAGAGGGAAATAGTCTGCTGGAAGTGAGATATATCTCATTTGCGGGATAAAAACCCTTCTTAGGAAGAGATACGTCACCGCTGCTATAAGAGCTATGTCGGTTAAGTAAAGCAAAGGCGCCCAAACCTGGAAAAAGGAATCAAGTTTCTCAACGATTTTCACAAGATATGGAACTGGCTCAATGAAGAGCCTCAGGTGTCTGATTAAAATAACAAGGAAGGCATAGTGGAATGCCAATGCTGATATCCAGAGCCATTTTGAGGATGCATAAGCAAGCTTTGGTCCTGCTCTCAATTCAGTTCTCATATTCCTGAAAAGAGAACGGAAAAGGAGCACCTCAAAGACCATCCTGACAAAAGCGCCGAGTCCTGTAGAAGGATTATCAATCTTATTCTGTTTTATCCACGGCAATGATTTCTGCTGCCCTCCGGTGGTAGGGATTCGGAATGGCACAGGGCTTGCCGCCCAGTTCAGAACCCGATAAATGATTCCTGCAATAAATATAGCAAAGGCGACATAGGGGATAACAACGCCAAATAGATAGTTCAAATGCGCTATCCCAGCACCGAAGAATGCGATTAAAACCAACACAGCAATTGTAAAAAAAGAAAGCCACAAAGAAAGCCCGAAACTCATATATTTTCACCTCATTTCTTCATAAATTTTCACTGTTATCACCTTTGGGACAACTTTCTTGCTCCTCCAAATCTATTATTAACTTTGCCCTTTTTAGCAAGGAATAGGTCTGATTATTCAACTCCATTGCCTTGAGCTCGTAAATCTTCTCACGGCACTGCATGAATATATCAAATGCAAGAAGGGCAAGATCATCTATACGAGACTCCAACGCCAAAAGTTCTTCAGAGAGGCCATTTTCCATGACCTCTTTTTCCAGCTCTTCTCTAATTACCTTTTTCAGAAGAAAGACGAACGAGATGGCCTGGGACGGCGTAAAAGACTGAACAGCCCTTATCCTGATGATATTGTCGAGATAGGTGGGTACCCTCTCAGAATTAATTCCCTGAAGGAGTTCGCCGAAGAGATCCTCAATCCCCTGCATAATAGTAGATCCTACAGGATTTGCGAAATGGTCCTTTTGACTTTTAAGGAAGAGTGCTGTTTCGGGAGGGTAGGTCTTAATCACCACATCGAACCACTTCTTTAAAATAGTGGATCTCTTATGCGTAAGCAGATTTTCAAGTCTCACATCTTACTCGCCGTTATTAAAGACTTTAAACCGACTGTTCATCTACTCGGCTTTTGGTTATAAAAAGACAAAATAAAGTTTGCACCTTTACCTTATTCGTTCTCGCGAAACAGGCTGTTGCAAAACCCTATTTTTTTCATCCCGAACTCGTTAGGGTTCCCTAACATACTAATTTAATTAGATGCCGAAATAAATTCAGCATGACCTTTTTCCTTGTAATGCCATTTTGCAACAACCTGCCTCCGCAGGAACGACAGGAGACGACGACACGTGACCCTCGTCTGCGTCTTACACGCAGCCTGTAGGTTTTGGAAGTCCGGCGAATTTACATGCCTGTTTTGCAGGTCCTCCTGGGAAGAGCTCGTAGAGATACTTCGTATTTGCCTTGTCCGGACCGAACAGTTTGCCCATTTCCTTAACAAGCATCTTAATAGGTGGTGCAATCTGATATTTTATGTAATATTCTCTTAACCACTTGATTATTTCCCAGTGCCGGTCATCAAGGGTAACTCCCTCAATCTTAGCGAGTTCCGGTGCCATTCCTTCTTCCCAGGCCTGCCAGTCCTGGAGATAACCGTCCTCATCCATGTCATATTCTTTTCCCTGATATAGCCACTTTCCCATACGAAACCTCCTTTTTTTATGTAAAATATTTTTTGATGGAAAGAAATTTCCACCAAATACTACCACACTTTTGTGAATCTTTTCAAGATTAAAAATACCTTGTGCAGTATAGACTACAGAAAATGAAATAATGCTGAAAATAATTCAAATAAAAAATGAATAAATAAATTTTTTACCTGCGAAAGCGAAACGGATAATATTGTCCCATCAGAAGTCAAGAAAAGTCAACTTTTATTTTAAATTATTATATAATCTAAAATTATTTTTAATAAATTGTGGTTGCTTCTCATAGACCACCGCTATATTGATAATTCCATCTACCCATTCTCTTGCACCTAATACATGCAGGTGTGTATAAGTTGCAAGAACATTTTTATAACATAGACCATCCATGCCATTTAGTATCCCTGCTCCCATTTCCATTTTAAAGGCAAAATATATACCATCTTTTCGTTCCGAAAATCTCACCTCACCGCCTTTAAAATCCCCCTCTACTCCAAATCCCCCCTTACCTCCCTTTATTAAAGGGGGGATGGGGGGATTATCCGGGGATTCGGGATTATTCTCATTATCTTTTGTCAGCTGAAGGATTTCGTCCACATTGAGGACGTGTGAATAATGAAATTCGTGCCCACGTAAGATCTGTCCAATGTTGAAGAAAGGATTGGAAGCCCTAACCTCTGCGATACTGTAACCATGGCCTTCTGGCTTCTTACTAACTCCAACTATGATTGGTAAAACGCCTGCCATTGGGTAATTCTTTCCTTCCCAGATCAGTTTTTCACCGAGGTACATCAAACCACCGCATTCAGCATAAATAGGCAAACCTTTTTCAGCGGCTTTTTTAATATCATGCCTTAATGTTTCATTGGCGGCCAAAGCTGCCGCATGGGTTTCAGGGAAACCACCTCCGATATAGAGGGCACCAAGATCAGATGGTAAGTTATCTGTTAAGGCGCTGAATTCAATTAATTGTGCTCCTGTCCTTTTTAAAGTCTCTAAGTTTTCTGGATAGTAAAATTGAAAGGCTGAATCCCGGATTACTCCGATTCTAAGTTGGTCATCGATCATTGGACATTGGTCATTCTTTTGGTCATCGGTCACTGGACATTGGTCACTGGGCTTTACCAATGACGAATGACTATTGACCAATGACTGCTTTGATGACTGTTGACTATTGACTAATAACGGTTGTGCTTCTTGGGCAATCTCCCATAATTTCTCCAGGTCAAGGTATTTTTCAACTATATGAGACGCTGTATTTATTGCCTCCTCGGCCATAGGATGTTCCTGGGGAGGCACTAAGCCAAGATGTCTGCCCGGGAAGGTAATATCTTTTAGTCTGGGAATGGCTCCAACAACAGGTAAACGGCAATAATGTTCTATACTTTTGCGAATTACAGCCTCCTGACGGGGATTCGCTAATCTATTTAGAATCACTCCTCTAATTCGCACATCCGGGTCAAGACTTTGACAACCGAGCACTAAGGCAGCGATGGTACGTGTAACTTTTGTGCAGTCTGCAATGAGGACAACTGGAGACTTAAGAAGCTTTGCCAGCTCTGCAGTGCTTACACTCCCCGCCACATCCAAACCATCATAAAGCCCGCGATTTCCTTCAATAAGAGCTATATCTGCCTGTTGGGTATGAATACCAAATGAAAAAAGTACCTGATCCTTTTTCATCAGAAATAGGTCGAGATTATAACACGGATGGCTCGCCCCCAGACTCAACCATCCCATATCAATATAATCAGGGCCTTTTTTGAAGGGAATGACTTTAAATCTTTTTTCCTGCCAGGCCCGGCACAGACCCACGCTGACAACTGTCTTGCCACTATCGCCGCCAAGTCCTGCAATAGTAAGCCTAGGACAATAGATCATTTCTTAATTGAGCCTGCATTCATGATTCTTAAATAATCCCTGAATTGTCTCTCGCTGAAATTTGAGTATTTATCTAGGTCAGGTAACATCTCCATCCCGGGTATTATCGCTCTCACAGCAGGAATGTCTAAGTCTTTTTTAGTCAGATTTACATAAATGGGGTTCAAACCGTTCATTATTAAAAATTTCTCTAATATCAATAAATCATTATTTACATTTCCTGTGGAATAGTTTGGAAGCTCTTCATACTTTATTGTCCTCGGAACTTCTTCTGTTAAGGGTTTTGTTGCATAATCGCCGGAGAGAAAGTAGGGGGATGTTAATTCACATAATGCCCTGTTTATGGCAATCTTCCCGTCCAGATGCGCACCCCACCCCCTTGAAAATCCACCCTTGGTATGGATAAAAAAAGCCTTGTAACATGGAACTCCAATTTCAGAGGTTATATCCAAAAATTGTATATGAACACCCTTTTTCTTCCACGTATTTAGGGTCTTATTTATAATGGGATCCTCAGCTTCCAATAAAAAATGCCTATCAGGAGAAAAAAGCATAACCTTCTCAGAATCTCTTTCTATATATTCTAATAAAGCGCACAGTTTGGCTTCCTCCATTGTGTTCCCTGATGCCAGCCCATTTGATGTGGTGCCCTGACTGTAGAGCTCGATCTCATCAAAATTGCCTGAGGAAATAAGAAAGGCAAATTGTGCCGGTATATAAATCTCACGGCAGCCGCCTCTAACAAGTTCTTCTGCAGTAATCCAGTATAGCTCTTGATCTTCATAAGGAACTTCAAGATTCATTCTGTTTGGGTCAAGCACATTATAACCTTTGTCTGTTAGTTCGCTATATCTCGCTTTAACGAGACTGTATTCTTTCTTATATCCAGTGGATTGATCATTATAAAAATTTGCGAATGCTGAATATCTCTCTATTATCTCCATTAAGACAGATGCCCTTGCCTCATCTTCTGTGAGACCTTTTCCATACTCTCGCAATGCACCTTTAAGTATCCAGTTATTTCTTCCAACAGACACCTCTATGTTAACTTTCCATCTTCTTATAAAGGCATAAGGACTAACGCTCCATTCTACCTTTATTTCATCTTCGAGCAGTAAGTTTCGGATCAGCGGATTATCCAGGATTCTATCTATGGTCTCTTTTGGTTCTACAATTCTTATCGATGTTCCAGTATCAAAAGATTTGTCATCCGATCTTGAATATATATCTTTTACATGACCTATTCTCCCTTCATTGAGGCTACTTGAATCAAATGGGATGGGAAAATTGGTGGATTTGAAGGGTGATAGGTCCATATGATGGTATTTATTTCTCGAAAACATATCCATCCAAAAAAGACGGGATTCGAGATTTTTATCCAGAGACCATCTTATATAAATCAACGGGGTATGCACAGCTAACAGGTGAATATCTATATCATCAAATTTCTTTCTCAGACTATAAAATTCATTGTATGAAATGCACGTTTCGTAAAGTAATGCCAATAACGAAAAATCATCTGCCTTTTTAGCTTTCTCAATTAATTCATCAAGTTCTTCCTCATCGAATTCTTCTAACCGGCTTATTAGATACTTGTACATAAATTTATCGTTTGGACGAGACCGAAGATATTCAATAATTTCTTTAACGGTCATTTCCTTGCTTGGCGTAATAGAAAGGAGGTCAAAAACTATCCCTCGATTTAGCCCGATTGTATAAATCATTGAATCTGCTCCTTTCTTTAGTTACCTTCAGCTTCTCTGCTACTTTTATATGATGTCATTCCTCCGCCTAAGGCGGATTGGAAATCCTCTCCTGTTTCTGTCATTCCTGTTCCTTCTGGAAGATAGATTCCGGACAAGTCCGCCGTGAGCCTCGCGGACAAGCCAGAATGACAGTGAATCGGAAGGATTTCAGGTCGATCCCCGACAGAAGAGGGACAGTATAATAGCATTAACTTTTTGCAGCACTTACTTTATCGCTGCCAGGGTCTGCAACAGTGATCCTATGGCAGCAGGTTATTTTTTATGACCAGGCACCTCGATAGTAGCACAGGTGCTACCACCGCATTCTTTAATGGTGCGGGTGGCCCCCCCGCTGCGAGACTTAATAACCCCTACCCTGCTCAAGGCTCGTTCGACCTTTTTATGCCCACATTCCGGACATTTCATCTCTATTTCTTCGTCACCTTTTTTAAGTTTTAGAAGCTCGAAGGTATGTCCACAGCGGAGACAGCGAAATTCGTAAATAGGCATAAAGCTTCTTCCTTTCAAAATACTTTAGATTTTAATATTTATACTTTATTTACCTTAAAAGTCAAGCTCAATTTAGTATGAAAGGGATTCGAGAAATAACTTTTTTCAAGCTGCGATTTCAAGAGGTAAGCCGCCACCAGAATAGAAAAATGTTTTTCCTTGCACGTCACTGTCATTTTTGTCTCACTATAAGCCCTTCTACACCTC
>JBFLXE010000088.1:0-11035 GCA_040757455.1 Nitrospirota bacterium | reverse complement strand
TTAATTGGACAGCATCTCATGTACAGAAAAGGGAACCTGGTTTTGAAAATGCACTTTTTCTTGTCTAAAAGCCTTATTTCATGCGAGGGCATTTTATAAATTCAGATTATTTTGGACAGCAATGAGCCATTACCTATCTAATAGTTTTCACCTGATACTCATTTCCCTCGGGGTGATATCAGGGATCGTTTATCTCTTCAGTCTCAGGCTTGAACAAATCATCGGTATTTTCAAAAGTGGTGTTACCGGCATTCATATATTTATTTTTCAGTTCCTCATTTTGAGTGTCCTTTATTTTATTGGTGCTTATCTTATCTTTAAAAAACTTTTAAGCAATAAATACACTCGAAGTCTCATAATTACTATTTTTCTTTTTGGTGTCTTATTCAGAGTAATCCTACTAATGTCAACCCCCTTGCTCTCAGATGACATCTATCGCTATCTCTGGGACGGACGTGTGCAGTCAGAGGGAATCAATCCTTATCTTTATCCACCATCGGCTGAGGAGCTTAACCAATTAAGGGACGGTAAGATTTATCCGAACATAAATCGCCAGGAGTTTCCAACAATTTACCCTGCAGGCGCCCAGATATTCTTCTTTTTGTCGCACACCATTGCACGAGATATTTATGCCTTTAAAGGTCTTCTGGTCTTTTTTGATGTGATGACCATGATGGTACTTGTAGCATTCCTCAGGGCTTATAAACTCCAAGAAATAAGGTTCTTTATTTATGCCTGGAATCCACTTGTTATATATGAAATCGCAGGCAGCGGTCATCTCGAAGGACTCACCGTATTCCTTGTTGCTTTGGCATTCTACCTGACAGCAATCAATAAAAAGACCTTTGGTGTTATCGCCCTCGCCCTTGCCAGCTCAACGAAACTCTATCCTGCGATTCTTCTCCCTGTACTTCTCGAAAAAGGTGAAAGAATGAAAGGGTTGATTATTTTTTCCGTATGTTTCCTCATCACTTACATACCTTATCTTTCTGCAGGAATCAATGTCACAGGATTTTTACCGACATACCTCGAAAGCCCTTACGAAAGCTTCAACCTTGGTTTGAAATACCTCCTAATGCACATTTTCCAGGGATTGGACTATCATCTTCTCACCAAGATTTTTCTGGGAGCAATTCTGGCAGCAAGTATGTTTTTCCTTTTCAAAGAAAAAAGAAAAGAGCTGATTCCGAGATATGCTTATATTTTAATTGGCTTGTTCGTCATTGTTACGCCAACCGCACTTCATCCCTGGTATATTTTATGGTTGATTCCGTTTTTAGCTTTTTACCCTTCTCCAGCATGGCTTATTTTTTCTTGTGCCGTTTCGCTATCATATTTAAAGTATATAACGCCGGATGGCAAGATGCCTTCATGGGTTCTGTTTCTGGAATACATTCCTCTTTTTGTTCTTCTCATTTTAGGTTATATCTGGAAGCTTTCAACCACACAAAGTTGGTTTTCTATACACAAAAAATTGGCGATAGGGGTAATTGAGACATACGTTATTCCAAAAAAGAAAAAGGTAATCGATTAAGGTAGGAGATGCTCAATAGCAATAAAGGCATGAAAAATTCCGTTGTTATTCCGGCTCTGAATGAGGAGAGGGCAATCGGAAATGTTATCAGAGCAGTGCCTAGAAATCTGGTGAAAGAAATCATCGTTGTTGACAATGGCTCCACAGATGGCACTGTGGAGCAAGCCCTTGCAGCAGGCGCAAAGGTAGTACATGAGCAGCGCCGTGGTTATGGAGCAGCATGCCTGGCCGGTGCCAGGGCAGCACAGGATTCGGATATTATTGTTTTTTTAGATGGAGACAACAGTGATGATCCTGGCCAACTGCCTGAAGTCGTTGCTCCTGTCATCAATGGCGAAGCGGATCTCGTTATCGGGAGCCGTCTCGGTGGACTTGAGAAAGGTTCCATGCCGTCTCATGGCCGCCTGGGCAACCGTCTCATCGTGTCATTTTTGCGCCATTTGTATAAGGTAACCATCTCGGACATCGGCTCTTTCAGGGCGATCAGGACTGAGGTTTTATTCGATTTACATATGGAGCAAATGACTTATGGGTGGCCTGTTGAAATGGTGGTTAAGGCTGCTAAAAAAGGCTTGCGAATTAAAAGTGTACCAATACATTACCGAAGGCGTATTGGGAAATCAAAAGTAACAGGTACTTTCCGGGGATCAATGATGGCTGCTTATCATATGTTTTTGGTTCCGCTGCGCTATTTGTGGAGGGATTGAAAAATGGGATCCTCCATGCAGAAGGCCTTTGATGACTGTGTGACCCAATGGCAGGCATATGCCCGATCACCCCTTGGATCAATCAGGCGAGAACTAACGTGGGTTACTTTAGAAAAGATTCTGACAGAAAGCAAAATCAAGAGGGTTCTTGATGCAGGCTGCGGCTTAGCAGAAACAGCAGGGCTCTGGCTTGAAAGGGATTGTCATCTTTTTCTCTGCGATTATTCACCTGCCATGATTAAAGCTGCAAAAGAAGCCCTTCTTTCTCGTTATCCGGAAAAGAGCAAACAGTTACATTTTATTGAAGCCCCTGTCCTCGAATTGCCGAAACGTTTTGACCCTGGATTTTTCGATCTTATCCTATGCCACACCCTCCTTGAATATGTTGATGACTCTCAAAATACCCTGAACTTTCTGGCGGATTTACTTCGCCAGGGCGGAATCTTTTCCTGTATGGTAGTCAACTGCTTCAGTGAATCATTGCGCATGGCTATTCGAAGCCAAGACCCGGAAAGAGCCAAAGCAGCACTTGAACAAAAAATATTTTCTGCAGGACTTTTCCAGAATATCAACAAAAGGACGTTTTCCATCGACGAAATCAAAGATATGGTTAAACGGGCAGGACTCCGGAGTATCGGGGAATTTGGGTTGAGAATTTTCAGTGATTTTTATCCAGAACATAAATTGAGAGAGCAAGATTTTTATAACAAAGTCTTAGAGCTTGAATGTCAGGCCATGGATAAGGACCCTTACCGCCAGTTAGGCAGATATATCCATGTTGTCGGGAAAAAGCTGAAGAAGCGTAAACAAAAAGGAGTATGAACATGTTTTCCTTAGGCATTGGTCTTACGAACAATTGTAACCTCCACTGTGCTCACTGTTATCGAGACCAGGACCGGATCTATAACCTTACTCTTGAAGATATTCAAAAGATTTGTAATAGTCTGGAAATAGACTCTATTGGTTTTGGCACCGGAGAAAATGGCCTGAATCCAGATTACTTTAAGATTCTCGAATACTTGAGATCGAGACAGATCAAACTTACCCTCGCCTCTAATGGCTACACTCTCTCTATGACTCCGGATGAGATGCTGAGGTATTTTCAGGATATAGAGTTTTCCCTCGATTTTCCAGATAAAGATCGACATGACAGATTTCGCGGTGAAGGTAATTGGGATGCAGTCATGGAAGGCATAGAGCGTTGTGCCCGGCTTGGAATCAAAGTCTCTCTTTTAGCAGTTCTGATGAATGTGAATTACAATGAACTGGGGCGCATCGCCACGCTAGCTGCATCTCTCGGAGCTGATTTTCGGGTCAATGTGTATCAACCAATGTTTGCTGATAAATTTCTGCCTACTTTTGATCAGTACTGGCAGGCTTATCAGATATTATTTGACAGCAGCGAGATCATCTCGGTTACCGAACCTCTTGTAAATACCTTTCTCGGTCTGAACAGTTTAAAAGGTTCCCCATGTGGTGAACGAAGCCTGCGTATAACACCAGACCGTCTTTTGAAGGGCTGCGTTTATTGGCCTACATCGGACTTTACCATAGATGATCTTGTGAAAAGAAAAGAGGCTATATTGAAGACGCCTCTCTTTCAACAAAAATATAAAGTGCCACAATTCTGTATGAACTGCAAGCATCAAGGCAATTGCAGAGGTGGTTGTACAAGTCGCAGAATGCTGAGGGGCTACCTACACGAACCTGATGAGTATTGTCCGGTAGCAAGAGGGAAATACATTCGCCTGCAGGGACAGATTTCTCCTGCTGCCAAACCCCTCCGCACCGGCAGCATCTGCACTACAATTGTAAGAGGAAATTGATTGCCAATGATTTTATCGAGTTACTAATAAGGGTCATAAGTATGAGGAATTAATTATAAAATCCCTCCTAACCTCTCCGCCTCAGGCGGACCAAAGGGAGGTATTACCCCTCTTTGGAAAAGAGGGGCGAGGGGAGATTTTTAATAATAAAGATTTACCTATGAACTCCTTCGTGAAGAATTTTTAAACAATGTCGGCGTTTATTCGGATTAAAGGAATTCAATAGTGAAGTTACCTAAATGTCTGTATCTGGAAACAACGAACCGATGTAATCTCAGATGCAAGGGTTGTATCCATTACAGAGGCAGCTGGGAACCTGAACGTGATATGTCCTTAAAAAATGTCATTATGATAGCAGACCAATTCCCTGGGCTGGAGAGGGCAGTGCTTCACGGGATTGGCGAACCCCTTCTTAACCGTGAACTTCCGGGCATCATCCGACATCTTAAAAACAGAAAAGTGACTGTTCTTTTTAACTCGAATGGCGTCCTCCTCAATGAAAAAAAACAGACGGAGCTTATCGATTCTTGCCTTGACGAGCTGCGCATTTCTCTTGACGCAGCATCCTCAAATACATATAAAGCAATCCGCAGCAGCGACAAGTTTGACCTCATTATTAGTAATCTGAGCACCTTTAATAAACGTCTGATATCGCAACAATTATCCAGGCCTAAGGTATCACTCTGGTTTTTGGGTAGCAAAGAAAATATTGATGAACTTCCTGATCTCATTCAACTTGCAGCTTCTATCGGAGTCCCTGAAGTCCACCTGCAACGTTTAGTTTACTTTTTGGATGAGAACGGATACGGTTTAGCCAGACCGGAGAAAACATTGACTGGTTCAGATGAAAGAGTTCTAGAATTAATACAAAAAAGTAAGGATCTTGCTCAGCAATTGGGCATTGTCTTCAGTGCGTCAGGGCTCAGCGATCCCATCAACAGTCTTCAGCAGGAATCAATCAATCTTTCTCCATGGAAAAAGTGTTATCGTCCTTCAGAGGTAATTTACATTACCTCAAATGGTAATGTCCTTCCCTGCTGTATATCTCCTTTTTCTACGGCCGATTACGAATTTCTTATTCTTGGCAATGTGTTTGAGACTTCTGTAGCTGAGATCTGGTTCGGTCCAAAATATCGGGCATTCAGAAAACAGCATTGTACAAATTCACCTCCGAAATGTTGTCGGGGCTGTGGAGTTCTCTGGAGTCTTTGAATGGAAAAGAGATTAGCCAGAAAACTGATGGTCGTGATGGCGAAAGAACCTGTGCCTGGCCAGGTGAAAACTCGTCTTTTCCCCCATCTGTCCCCTCAGGAAGCTGCTCATCTTTACCTCTGTTTTCTTCAGGATACGATAAAGGAAATGAGTGTTCTTGAAGACATTGAACTTGCTATCGCCTATACCCCGGAACATGCAGGTAAAACTTTTGTTTCTATTGCTTCCAAAAACTTTCTTCTTTTTGCCCAGCGCGGAAAAGATCTGGGTGAGAGGCTGTGCAATATTTTTATTGAAAAACTCGGGGAAGGTTATCACGCTGTTTCTATCATTAATAGTGACAGCCCGGATTTACCCCGGTCTTTGGTATTTGAATCATTTCGACTTTTATCCGATCATGCTGATGTTGTGTTCGGTCCCTGTGATGACGGAGGCTATTACCTCATAGGAATGAAAAAAGTCTGTCCTGAATTATTCAGAGGCATTCCCTGGAGCACAGGGAGCGTTCTTTTCCAAAGTCTTGAAATAGCTGCACAAAGAGGCATTAAACCCGCACTCCTTCCTACATGGAGCGATATCGATACCTTTCAGGATCTCATCGGATTTTTCAACAAATATAATGCACAGTCACAGAACAAGAATTGGGCTGGTGAGATAACCTTCTCATATTTATTAAGCTTAAAAAAATTCAAGAGTATAGAAAGAAAATAATTATTTTTCCTGGAATTGCGTGTAGATCGAATCACCGGTGAGATAAAAAGCAATGCTGTGACACTGATGGCATTCATGAACACGGTTTGAAGAGAAGGAAGGTTTTCCTTCTGACGTAAATACAGCATAGCTCCAATTTGCAGGATAATAGGCTGGTGAAGGGAAGGGTTGGTCATTTATTTTAGACATAACCACGATTTCAACAGGCTTTGCATTATCTTTTACTGAATACTCACTTTTGAAAGCCTCAAGAACTATTACGGTCCCCGCAGGCCAGATGCGCATATCTGAAGGGGAACCCGCTTGTCGGAAAACTGTGGTATGAGACAGGTCAGAGATTCTAAAAAATATTCGAGCGCTCTGGTCACTTGAGAATCGGCGGGTTTTTATGATCTCCATAGCCCATCCTTTTGCCGGTTTCCCGGAGGAATCTCGATAATCTGGGAGTACAAGTTTTTTGTTCGAGTATTGATAGAACGCAGGAATAATATAAGATGGGTCTTTGGTGAGCCTTAACCCGGGCGGCTCGAGGAAGACCTCCACCTCTTCGGCATTCCCTTGAAGAGTAAGTATACCTAAGAGAAAGAAGATTACTGATAACCTTATCTGAATCGATGCGTTCAAGTTCTAATCAACTTGTGTCATGCCTGCTTGTCTGGCATCTTTCTTCAAAGAAAGATTCTATGCTAATTCTTCATCTTTTCAAACACCCATTCCCCGGTGCGTTCCGGAAGAGTATAGGTACCTTTCATGATGACGCTGTTATCTTTGCAGATCAGACTTAGAGTTGCTGTTCCCTTTTTTCCTTCGAACCGAAAATCAATAGTGACTCTGTCTTTTTTCTGTACTATCCGGTCGATGATGATACCCCCCTCGAACTCCTCCCCTTTATATATTCCAGGCGATTGTGGGACAAACCGATATACTTTTTCAAAGTTTGATTTCCAGATGCCGGGAATCTCACATCGAAGCTGTTCTGTAGAAGAAATAGGTTGTCTGAATATCGATTGATTCTTTGCATTTAGAATGGAACTCGTATTGCATTGGTGGTCAGCCACCACAAAAAGCCAATCCCTGAGGTTCTCCTCTTCTAAAACAACAGGAATAAACGGTGACATATAAATGCCAGAAGGGAAATTAGCCTTTTTGTCCTTCAAATCTCCTTTCTCATGGATCATGCGATAAGCTTTGTAGCGCTTTTTATCGATTGCCAACATCTGAGGCCCGAGATTGCCATCCGGGTCATCCACGCGCGCGCTGATCCGGATTACCTTTTCAGTTATCTTTTTAAAAGCAATGTTTGAGATGCGGGGGTTATCTTCTGGTTTGTTGTCGACAAGAAAAATAACTGGCACCTCATTGTTAACATTCTCACGGACTTGAATTTGATGAGGAAAATAAAAGTACTTCTCGCTATAGACATGCAAACCCCAGGGACCACCTGAGGGAAGAGGAATCTTGAAAGTTCCGTCCGGCTTTATTTCTCCGCCAACAAGAAAGGCATTGTTATGGAGCTCTCCTTTTTCGAGAGCTACTACACCACTTGTGGCGAGCTTTCCGTCTGAGGTAACAGCTTTCCCTGAAACCCAGGTTTCACCTCTTGCAAGAGAGGCAGAAAGCATCCATGAGAGTAAGAGGATAAAGCTGCTGAATACTATTTTCCAAGAAATCTCAACATATGTTTTTCTCTTTCTCATTGATTAACCTCGCATTTAGGATAAAAATTGTTTAACGATTATACTCAAAGAACTTTACATCTATTATCCACCATCCCCTGAGAAAACGAATGATAAGATTTTTCCTATTGAGCTGCTCCTTCAATACAATAATAAAAGTCAGTCAGCTCATATTTATTCCATACATCGCAAACACCACAATTACACCCTGCTTTTTGTTTTGGTGAATTGCTTTTACCTCTGGCACAGAATAACAACTCTCCCTTAACACCAGGGTACGTCGGGCATACACCGCAAAATTTGATGCATATAGTTTCATTTTCGTAGTTATCGTCCACCTTTGACATATCTGTTCCTCCTCGTCAAATATTATTGGGATTCTTATCTTTTTCTCTCATGTTTATATAACGGATGTCCGCAGCTTGGGCAGACATCAATCTTTTCCAGTTTCTTCAGGTACTCAAGAACAGTCGCTACAAAGGAGGCATGACTCCAGGTAAGCGGTGATACTGAGAGGGGCTGATTCGAATAAGGATGAACCTGCTCTGCAAGGATCCCTGAAGGCAATGCCCTCGCTGTAACCCACTCGAGGATGGGGATAGCCTTTTGTAATTCTTCAAGCGTTTCAGCCCCTGCTATATACCACTGAGCCAGCCAGAGAGTACATATAAACCAGGGATTGCCAGGCACTTCTTTTAGATTATCCGTCACCTTGTGATAACTATCCCCTTCATACCTTGCAATCCCCCCAACTTCAGTTTTCACCCAGAGGCTTTCCTTTATAGTATTCATAGTATTCATGATGCGTTCATCTCTTGGTTCGAAAACACCAAAATAGAACGGTGCATATATACTGGCATCAATGGTGAAATCTGTATCAAAAAATCCATCATTCCTTGGTAGTATTGTCTTTAAGAACCTTCCATGTTCTCTACTGTAAAGATGTTTATCCATGGCATCCTTCACTTCTCCGGCAGCCCGATTGTATATCTTGCTCCTCCGCATGTCTCCAAAAAAATTAGCGAAATTTTCTGCTGCTTTCAGTCCAGCGTAGACAGCGGATACAGTAAATGTATGTATCCCCCATTTTTCTTCCCATAAGTCGTAGGACGGAATCGGGAGCCCTGTTTTAGTGTCTCTATATGACGCAAGAAAGTCTCCACATCTTTTTACCAGATTCTCATATTGATTCACGGCAAATTCTATATCCCTGTATTTCTCAAAATGGAACCACAATGCCCATAGTATTAAAGCTGTGCCGTCTTCCTGGATTGGAAGGCGCTTCTCGTTATCGCTAATCCAGGGATGCCACGAACTCCCAAGGCATCCATCGGGATTATACTTATGGAGGAAATATCCCACTGATTCTTTGCCCTCGCTTATTATGCCAAGACAGAAATCAAAAAAACGTCTGGTAATTCCAAGGTAGCCGGCCATATCAAGGGCATAAGCGGTAAGAGCGCCATCACGTGGCCACATATAACTATATGTATCTCTTGCAAAATGTTGGACATCAGAATCATTGCCTGCCATTATGGCCCCATGGGAATCAATATTGGTTCTTAATATAAGTAGACTCTTCAAAAAAAGTTCAATAATGTTTTCAGGCAATGCTGCAAAATCGATCTCCTCTTTTTTTACCCATGCACCCCAGTAATTGATTGTGCGTTTCATGAAATATTCCACCCCATGTCCTAAGATCATTTTGTTCAATCTGCTAACCTCCGCATAGTTTTCACCGGCGCAAACCCAATAGTATATTATTTGCTCTCCCCCTGGTAAGACTTTCACAGAGAAAGACAGGGTTGAATCTATAGAACCTTGCGATATAGGGCTCCTTTCAAGCCGACCGTCCTCCGCATCTTTCCATGTTCCTTCCAAGCCATGAAATTCCTTTATGCCAGTAGCATATTGGTCTATACCGTGCATGTTATTCCTCAAACCGCTCAGGAGAAAATAACGATTCTCCTTATAGTGAATAATCGCCTTTTCATCTGGATCATAATAGGCAGTATCGCCTATAGGCGATTCAAGAATGTGAAAATCATGATGGAAAAACAGGCGAACCTCTCTTTCCATATTAGCGAGGTTCTTCAGGATTATCTTTTTTATATAAATATTCTCCCAGTAATCAACCATATCATTGCAGTTAAGACTTATACCGAGAATCTCGCTCCTTGCCGAGACATTGGTCAAAAGGCTTTCACGGGCATATTTAAGACTAAGGCTCCAACCTTCTCTTTTTATCCAATCGAACTTCCCATCAACCCATATCCCAAACCTGAATTTGTGCCCATCGGTATGATTTTCCTTCCCTACATACGGATAGTAGATATCCCTCAAACAGTAATCCTGATCAAAGGTGACAAGCAGTTTTCCATTTCCGACAGGTATATCACGCGGCATATATTATTCCCTTCAAGTTATTCAATATCTTCAAGTCTGCAACAAACTTCTTCCTCAATTTCTTTGCCCTCTTGTAGTTCTTTATAAGCCTTAAATGCCTTGAGTGCCCATTGCTCGGCTGGACAACCGCCCTCAGTCATTGCGACACTTAAAAATTCCAACAATTCTTGTAGAGAAATACCTTTTTCATAGGCCATTTTTACATAAGCCCTTATGCAGGGTTCACATTTTTCAACAACAACTACAGCGAGTGCTGCGAGTATCTTATATTTACTTGGGACAACAGCATCTTTGAAAGTCTCTTCCCTCATTCTCACAAGGCCGCCTGTAACTTTGGGACTGAGTTTTCTAAATTCTGTATAAAGATTATTAGTCATGCGATTCTCCTTATTCTTTTAAAAGTTAAAGGGTGTTTAAATAGGCGATGATATTTACAACGTCTTCATCAGGTAAATAGGAAAATGACGGCATATCTTTATAAGGATTCCTAATCTGATCAGCGATATTCTCTGGGGTTGCTGGTTTTTTACTTACAGGAAGTAAAGGATTTTTCATGATTCCTTTATGACCGGGTCCCACTGTTGTTTCTGTACTTTTGGGGTCATGACAGAAAGAACATTTGGATTCATAAAGCTCTTTGCCCTTTTTGATACTTTCTGGATCTGTTTTAACGATAATCTTGACTTCTTCTGGGATTTCTTTTTTCAACAATACTTCTGTACCAAATTTTGTTATAAGCAGATAATATCCTGCAGAGGTTCCTATCATTCCAAAGGTTAAAAGTGCGATCAGGATCCCGATTGTTTTTACATAACCGTAAAATTGTTTGTAGATCCTTATAAAAGAGACCTTAAGGAAGAGGAGAACTATCACGGAAAGAGCAAATACACCATGAAATGTTGCCCTGGGTGAAGGCTCTGCCTTTGTCTTGAGAATAAAATCAAGGCAGAAATAGGCGATAAT
>JBFLXE010000087.1:0-11181 GCA_040757455.1 Nitrospirota bacterium | reverse complement strand
TAAAAATGCTTATTTTCTGTGAGATAATTATGTAATGTAACTGCTGCTTTCATATCGTTTGCTTTTATTCTTTTTTGTGTTGTCCCTTATTCCTAAAAATATTGTCTGTTATTGAACAGCCTTATGAGCAAATACCGGAAGATATCTCATGATCTAAGACCCCCAACTATTAACACTTCACAGAGACCACAAAAGCAGCTCACTCGAAACTAATAAATCTCTTCGGGTCGATTTTTCTGGCCACTTTCCCGGGCAAGATACCCGCCCACAGCGTCGTGAGAAAGAGCACTATCATCACTACCGAGAGATAAAAGAACGGCATTTTGAAGTGTATTTCCCATCCGAAAGAAATCTTGTTTACGACGTTCATAAAGATCACGCTCATGAGCGGCCCGAGTAATGATCCCAAAACGATTCCCGTAATCCCCACTATTCCCGCGGAAAGGATAAGATTTTGTCGAATCTGATCCCATGATCCACCCAGATACCTGAATATGCTTATCTCCCTTTTTCTCTCGAAAACAAACGCCAGGAGCGTATTGATCACGCCTATAAGTGAAACAATTATCGATATCAACTCGATGGCATATGTTATCGCAAAACTCTTGTTGAAGATATCCATTATCTTTTGTCGCAATTCCTGATTGTCCATAATTTCAAGGGAATAATGCGCTAAAAGTCTATCTTTCAGTTTGCGAATGAACTGGTTCACATTGACACCTTCTTTCACGTAGGCACTGAATTGAGTTGTATCGTCCAGCCCCCATAGTCTTTTCAACCATTTGCGGTCTATGTATACGAAACCCGAAGTGGTGGAATAGCTTGAGGATACGTCATTGATGCGAAAGGCGGCCTTGCCGGCTGGTGTCTCCAACTCGATGATATCACCTTCTTCGAGACCGTATTTTGTACTCAGGTACTCTGAAATCCCTGCAACCTTCTCTTCACCTTCCATTTCCCCTAATGTCTCATCATATTCTTTTTCAAAGTACATCTTTCTCGAGTATTTTCTTTTGACCTTAATGTCGGCGAATCCCGCTATGACCTTTCTTCCAAAAAAGTCTAGATGCAATGCTCTGAATTTATCGACCCCAGCAATTTCAGGATAGCTCTCGACTATTTGAACCACGTCTTCCGACATTGGATAAAAACAATAGTTAGATTTGCAGGAGGCAGGTTTTATATAAACATCCGCCACGATGTATTGATTGATCCATCCTTTGACCGAGCCCCTCAAGGAGAAAATGAGAATAAAAAGAGCGATTATTAGTGCACTGCTGATCGCCACACTCATCAGGGCGATGGAAAATCTGTAGACATTTCCGTTCATGTCTCCGGCTGTTATCTTTCCTATGGCTCCGAACATTTTTTCCAACGTCCTTCTTATGACCCGCAAAAAGATCAGAAGATAGAAAGGCGACAGGAGCGTAAAACCGCAGATAATGAAAAGAATTCCCAGATAAGCCAGGACAGGGAATTCGAGTGGTAAGTAAACATAATCCAGGTAGGATGAAACTGTTCCTGCAAAGATAAATGCTACACCCGAAAGAGTAAAGATTTTCTGATATCCTTTGTATCTTCCTTCGAACGAGCCCTCCCTCGCCGTCTCATTTGGCCTGATTTTTGAGGCTTCATAGGATGGGACGGCAGATGCAACAAGTGAAACGCATGCACCAAGGATGAACGCAATAATCGCATCACGTCCTGATATCAGATAATCAGATATTGGTATTGTCGTATACATCGTGGATAGCGTCTTTTCGACCGCAATGACAGAAAAGTATGCTGCCGCCTGTCCCAAAAAAATTCCCAGAAACGAACCGACGAGGCCCAGGATCAATCCCTGGAGAGTAAAGAGCATCACGATTGTCTTCTTGTCTGCTCCGAGACTTCTCAGGATGCCAATCTCCGCTCTCCTTTTGACAACCGAGATAAAGACGGTGTTATAAAGAAGATATATTCCGACCAGGATTGCGATCAGGCTTACAAATTGGAGGTTGTATCGAAAGGATGCGATAAGACCTTTCTGGTTTCTGATTATTTCTTCCTTTTTTTCGATCCTGAGATTTGAAGGAAGTACTGCATGTATCTCACCCGCTGTCTTCTCATCCGTCTTGATATCAATCCTCGTAAGATGTCCTTCTTTGCCGAAAAATTCCTGGAAATTTCCTATATCCATGACTACCGAATTCATAAGAAGGGATTTTGATTCAATCACCTCGACAACTTTCAGGGCATATTCTCTGTCATAAATTAAGGGTCTAAATGTGTCACCTTTAGTGAGAGAATATTTTTTGGCAAAATCTTTCGTAATCAGAACCCCATTGAGCATCCTGAAAAATTTTTCGATGTCGATTCTCCTGTCGCGGGATGAGGCGAGAAAATCAAGATTTCTGATGGTATAAATGCCGTTCAGATCTATCGTCTCTTTGAGTTCGGGAACATAGCCAAAAGTCTTAAGTACCGGAAAGCTGTTTTCTTCCAGGTTTCGGATGTCATTGAATATCCGCTCATCGAAATCTATGCCCGAAATATCAAAGACTTCATAATTGGCAAGGGGGCTTATTCCTTTGATGTCCGACTCAAAAGAAGAGATTGCCCGGTCAGAAGCCACTTTCACACCAACAAAAAGCCCTATTCCAAGCGCAACTCCTATTACTGATAGGACAGTGAGGAATTTTTCCTGCCGGATGTTCTTGAATACCAAAAGTTTTATCAGTTTTAAAAAATTTTTATTCATGAGTCTATTCTATTATCACACCATCCTTTATCCTCACTGTTCTCTTTGCATATCCGGCAATGTATGATTCGTGAGTCACCAGAATGACCGTTTTCCTTGTTTCTTTCGCCAGCTGTTCGATCAGTTCCATTATTATCGTACCCGTCTCGCTGTCCAGACTTCCCGTAGGTTCGTCTGCCAGGATGATCGCAGGATCATGAATCAAAGCTCTCGCAATCGCAATCCTCTGCTGCTCTCCGCCCGAGAGTCTGTAAGGATATTCATGTTCTTTACCTGTGAGGCCGACTCGCCTTATAAACTCATAAACTCTTTTATCGTCCACCATGCCATTCAGGAGTAAAGGTAATGATATATTCTCAAAAACCGTAATGTTCGGCAGAAGATTGAAAAACTGGAAGATGAAACCAATCTCTTTGCGCCTGTAAAGCGTAAGCTGCTCATCCGTATAAGCCGAAATTTCTGCATTATCAATAAATATCCGTCCCTTCTCGGGTCTGTCCATGCCCCCAATCAGATTCAAGAGGGTCGATTTCCCGGAACCCGAACTGCCCATAACCGACAAGAAATCACCCTTCGTTACCTTCAGGTTTATACCTTTAAGAACCCTGTGATTTCCGTAATATTTTTCGACGTTCTCGAGTTCTATCATGTTTACAGTTATTCTACTCTGCTCAGGCAGAATATTACTAAGGAGTTCATAAGTAAGGCATCATTATTGAAAAATCTCCCCTTCCCCTCTTTTCTAAAGAGGGGAACAATACCTCCCTTTGGTCCGCCTGAGGCGGAGAGGTCAGGAGGGATTTCATAATTAATGTTTTCAAACTTATGATCTTAAACCTTAATGAGATATTCAATATCCTGTCATCTCCACATAAGCCCTGCCTTTTGCAGTGCCTTCAACATTACAGGCACCTTCCCAGTAATAATTTCGTGTTGTTCCATATGCCATGAATTCCTGATCCTCAATGAGCGGTGTTATTATGAGACGAATATTCTCTGACGGAACGCGTATCTCCCATTTAGAAGGATACCGAGCATACGTTTTTCTGGATTTGTAGAAGGACAGAACTTTGATATCAAAATCGTTTAGTGACAGATGCCGATAGGAACCATCAGCATAAATGAAAGTTCCTGAGGAATACCTGTCAGTCGAACCGTCTTTATTCCGCAAAAGATACAACATCATTTCCTTTTCATCGTCAAGCTGTATCGCAAACCAGTCCCATCCCGCCTGATTCTCAGCCAGTTCCCTCGATGAAATCTCCCTATCGAACCAGCTTTTGCCGGTTACTTTGAATGTCTTATTACCTATCTTCAGGTTGCCTGTTGTCTTAACATTTGTATACGAAAAATATATGGAGGCGACGAATGGTGACTGCTCTGACTTTCTTGAATATCCACTATCGCCGTTCAGTACGATGGGCTTTGTTGGCATTAATCGCAGATCGATAGCTTTTTCTTCATCCGAAGCACGAATATGCATTTCTTTCATATCTCCCTCAAGAATATTTTCCGAGATCCAGACCCTGAGTTTGTCATCCGCTGCGCCCGCAAAGTCGTAAACCCCTGCATCCGCTTTATCGCTGAAATAAAATTTATTCCCGATCACATCCGAAATCGCAAAGTGTGAAATAAAGATTGAGTTGACGCCAAACTCCGATTTGTAATCCCTCTGCTGAACATTCACAACAAAGAACGTTAGCTCATACCCGAATGCTCTGCCGGCCTGATCAAACAGGTGCCCTGTGAAATACCACCATTGAACTCTATAGTCTTCTTTATAATAAAAGTCTTGAGGGAATTTAACCTGATAGTGTGGTATCACATCTAAGAATTCCTGAGAAAAGGCAGGAGATGATGAAAAAAGGAAGAAAAATAGCAGTATTTTTTTCATTAGCTACCTCTCAAAATCAATTACGCAGCACGTGATTAGGGCAGTGTCCTTCAACCGGCCGCAGTTATCCATGCGGCCATAAGTAATAGCTCACGAGCTACAATTGCCATAGAGTATTATTCTGAACTTTGAGTTTCACCTTTTATAACAATAGTACAATCTTATAGACAAATTGGGAAACATTATCCTTAACTCCCCCTCATGCCTTCCTACAGCTTGAAAATTTCTTCCCATTTAGGCAAACATAAGTTATGGAATTATTTGAAGAAAAGAACTCTGCGCCGCCTCTCGCCTTTCGTATGTGTCCGAGAACGCTTGAAGAATATGTGGGGCAGGAGCATATTCTCGCTCCGGGCAAATTGCTGCGAAGAGCTATAGAGGCCGACAGGATCTCATCGATCATCCTCTATGGGCCGCCAGGTACGGGCAAAACAGCGCTTGCCAGAGTGATTGCGGAGAAAACCCGTTCTCATTTTGAATGGCTCAATGCGGCCACGATAGGTCTGGATGAGATACGGAAAGTTATCAAGGAAGCCCGTGCAAGAAAAGCGAAAGGCATTCACACCATCGTCTTTCTCGACGAAATTCATAGATTTAACAAACTCCAGCAGGACGCATTGCTCCCCGATGTGGAAGAAGGCAATATCATACTTATCGCGGCGACAGTCGAGAATCCGTTTTTTTATGTAAATTCAGCGCTTCTTTCAAGAAGCCAGGTTTTCGAATTGAAGCCTCTCCCGGAAAAAGACGTTATAAAATTATTGCAGAATGCACTTCATGACAGGGAACGTGGATTAGGCAAATGGAATATCATTGTCAGTAAAGAAGCCTTGGGGCATATTGCCAGGATGTCCGATGGAGATGCAAGAAAGGCATTATCTGCTCTTGAAGTTGCAGCGCTTACGACACCTCCTGATAAACAAGGCAATGTTAAGATAACGCTTGAGATAGCGGAGGACTCCATCCAGAAGAAGGTTATCGTTTATGACAAAAAAGGAGATCAACACTATGATACGATCTCTGCCTTTATTAAGAGCATGCGCGGCTCAGATCCGGATGCGGCCGTCTATTATCTCGCGAAGATGCTCTATACAGGCGAGGATCCACGTTTTGTTGCACGGCGGGTTGTTATATGCGCATCTGAAGATGTGGGAAACGCCGACCCCATAGCCTTGGTGATTGCCACTGCCGCGCTGAGAGCCGTTGAGTTCGTGGGTATGCCCGAGGCGAGAATCCCTCTTGCACAGGCAACAATCTATATCTCAAAGGCCCCAAAGAGTAATGCCTGTTACAGAGCGATAGAAGCAGCCTGGAAAGACGTTGCTACAGAGGAGACGCTCGAAGTACCCGACCACCTGAAGGACAGCCATTATCCCGGCGCTAAAGAATTGGGACATGGAACTGGATACAAGTACCCGCATGATTACGGCGGATATGTGGAGCAGGATTATCTGAAAAAGAAAAAGAAATATTATAATCCCTGAAATAGATGATCTCGAAAACATCTCTTGAAATCCTGGAATTCTCAAAACTCCTCAGATTGATCTCTGATTTTACACACAGTGAGATCTCACGAAATTCCGTATTGCAGATTGAGCCGTTGCAGAGTAAGGGAGACATGGAGCACAGACTTAATCAGGTGCAGGAGATCCGGAGGCTTTCGCACGAAGGCGACCCGCTGAAACTCTCTGATTTTTCGGATATATCTCCTCTTCTAACAAAACTCAGGCCGGAGGAAGCGATTCTTGAGCCCCGGGAACTTTCAGAATTTATCCCTTTTCTCGAAATTTCATCAGCGTTATTTTCGCAGATAAAAGATAAAGACTACCTTCCCAATTTAAGAGAGCTGGCAGGCGGGCTGACCGGTTTTCCGGCGATTCTCCAGATTCTTCTGCGTTCCATAGATGGAGAAGGAAACATCCTTGACAGCGCATCCTTTCCTCTATCTGATATAAGAGCGAGGATCAGGAAACTTGAAGGAAAAATCCGTAAAAAGCTCGAAGAGATCACTCGGGACGAGAAGATTTCCGTGTTTCTGCAGGATGAATTCATTACCATGCGGTCGGGCAGATGGGTAATCCCTGTCAGGATGGATTCAAAAGGAATGGTACCGGGCGTAGTTCACGATGTGTCCAAATCCGGCGAGACCGCATTCATAGAGCCTCTGGGTATCATACACCTTGCGAATGAACTCGAGAATCTTTTTGCAGAACAGAAAGCAGAAGAGATCCGCATTCTCAGGAATATCTGTTCGCACATAAGGGCAGTTATTAATGACATGGAAACCGAATTCAGGACGGTCCTTTATCTTGACGTCTTAAATAGTATAGCCACTTTTTCCGATGTTCTCGATATGTCGCCGCCACAGATAAACGAAACCGGCGTTATCAATCTCGTTAAAGCAAGACACCCGCTTCTTCATTTGACGCTGAAGAGGGCCAGCAATGATCGTCATGTGGTCCCTCTCGACGTCTCACTCGGCGGTGATAACACTGTCATGGTAATAACAGGCCCGAACGCCGGAGGGAAGACGATTGCCATAAAGACAGTCGGACTTCTTTTGCTCATGGCTTTATCCGGCATGCCGGTGCCTGCAGATTCATCGTCTGTATTTCCGCTGGCCAATGATCTACTCGTTGATATCGGTGACGAACAATCAATCGAAGACAACCTCTCCACATTCTCTGCTCATATATCAAATATCTCAGAAATTCTGCGAAAAACTGATGCGGCAACAATAGTGCTCATCGACGAACTGGGCACGGGAACCGACCCTGAAGAAGGCGCGGCAATCTCGTGTGCCATTTTGAATGAGATAAGAAGATGCGGCGCCCTGCTTTTCGCCACAACCCATTTATCAGATATCAAAGCATTTGTGCACAGGACGGCAGGCATGGTGAACGCGTCGATGGAATTTGATCAGAAAACACTCAATCCCCTTTACAGATTAAGGATAGGTGAGCCCGGACAATCTCATGCACTCGAAATAGCCAGGAGTTACGGCCTGCCAGAATCGATAATTCGTGAGGCGAAAGAGATGCTGGGTAGCCTGAAAATCGAGTTCGACAACTTGATTGCCACCCTGAATGAAAAGAGGTCGGAGTATGACAGTCTACTTGAGGAAATCCGGCGGCAACACCACGAATTAGAAGAGAAACAAAGAGAACTTGATAAGATGATAGCTGACACGAAAGACAGAGGCAATGAAATTCTTGCCAGGGCTTGTCAAGAAGCATCTGCCATTGTAGCGGATACGAAAAGGCAAATGCATGTCCTACTTGACGAAATCAAGAAAGAGAAAGATAAGGATAAAATCAAAAAAGTCATCAAAGAGGTTGAATCAGCCCACGCAGAAATAATTACAAATATCATTAAATACGAGGCGGAGCAGGCACCTCTTTCTCTGTATGATCTGAAAAAGGGAGATGTGGTTTTTGTCAAATCTCTTGGATATGACGCCGAAATTGTTGATTTAAACAGTAAGGATGGTCGTCTTAGAGTACGTTCTGGAAATAAAGAAATAGAAGTCCCCCCTTCTGACATCGGACGTAAGCGAGGGAAGGAAGTAGCGGCAAAAAGCATCGAGACAGAAATAAGGCAGTCTGACGTTTCTATATCTTCTCGAATTAGTCTGGTGGGACTAAGAGTTGACGATGCCCTTTCGCGCCTCGAACGGTTCCTTAATGATGCCGCTGTTGCCGAACTGGAAGAGATAACGGTCGTTCATGGCATCGGGAAAGGGCTGTTGATGAAAGCCATACACCAACATCTCGACGGTCATCCTCTGGTTAAATCATGGAGAAGCGGCACTCGGCAGGAGGGAGGAAACGGCGTAACCATCGTAAAACTTGCATAGACGATCATTGAATGACCACCTCAACGTCAGGAAATCTTTCCTTGATTGCCTCTTCAATACATCTGTTGTCGCAGCTTTTACAGGGTTTCCCGCAGTAAATGACTGCCTTATTATCCTTAAATTCTATAAGTTCTGCGCAACTCTCGTGGGATGTCAAAATGCACTGTAGGCTCTCGATCACCTCCCGAATCCTTTCTGCGCGCAAAGCCTCCTCGGCTTCTTTATCCATTTCTGCGTGTCCCATTACGATACTGAGAATTTTAACATGGATAGGAACCGGTCACAAAATGCATGAGGATTTGACTTACATTCTCTTTATACGTTATTTTTCATAATCATGGATATTTCCCACAATTTTTCTGCTATTGTCATTCTGTCTCTATTCACGCTGCTGCTCAATCTGCCTTTCGGTTATGCAAGGACACGAACAAAGAAGTTTTCCTTCCGATGGTTTCTTTGCATTCACGTTCCCATACCTTTTGTTTTTATTGCGAGAACCATATCGCAAATAGACATAAAATTCATACCGCTCTTTGCATTCGCGGCGATTCTTGGTCAAATACTCGGTGGAAAGATGGAGATCTAAGTTGCTCGCAAATTTCATTGTCGGGCCAGGCAAGATAGAGCTGCGCAAAATAGAATTACCAGAGCCTGCACGAGGAGAATTACTCGTCAAAATCAAGGCTGCCCTTACGTGCGGAACCGACCTGAAGGCATTCATGCGCGGACATCCCATGATCCCGATGCCTCATCTTTTCGGCCACGAATTCTCCGGCGTTATAGCAAGTGTTGGAAAGGGCGTCAACGGATTTAGGGAAACAGACGAAATAATGTCAGTTCATAGCGCCCCGTGTCTTAAATGCAGTTATTGCGGAAAGAAAGCTTTTAATCTTTGTGAAAAGATAATGGATACAAAAGTACTCGGCGCCTTTGCGGAATATATACTTCTTCCAGCCCATATTGTGAAACAGAATGTATTTCATAAACCAGAAAATATAACCTTTGAAGAAGCCGCATTCCTGGAGCCTCTTTCATGTGTTGTCCACAGTATCGAATCGCTAAACATTCAGAAAGGTGACAAAGCACTTGTTATAGGAGCGGGACCTATCGGACTTCTGCACCTATTGCTTTTGAGAGAAAAAGGGGTATTAGTAACCGTAATGGATAAACATAGCAGCAAACTCAGAATAGCAAAACAGCTTGGTGCTCATTCTGTATTTACCAGTAATCCCCTCCTACCCCCTTTTAGGAAAGGGGAGGATAATGAAATCTTTAATGTTGATAAATCACCTAATAAAATATCCCCCTCCCTCGGAAAATTATCTTCTTCTTCCCCTTTTCGAAAATCCTCTTCTCCCCCCTTTGGAAAATTATCTTCTTCTCCCCCCTTTGGAAAAGGGGGGTATGGGGGGATTTCAGAAAAATGTCGGAGCTTCATTGGCTTCGATTATGTCTTTGAATGCACAGGTCGGCCTGAAGTCTGGGAGTCCTCTGTCAATTACGTCAGACGAGGTGGGACAGTTATTCTCTTCGGAGGTTGCCCATCAGGTACAAGGGTTTCATATGATACAGGAAGACTTCATTATGATGAGATTACTTTGAAAGGAGTTTTCCACTATACCCCGACTGACGTGAGAAAGGCATATAAACTCCTGTGTTCAGGAAAGCTTGAGGTTTCGAAGCTTATTTCAGGGATATATTCACTGAGAAATATAAAAAAGGCATTCGATAAATTGTCAAAAGGCGAGGGAATAAAATATGCAATCATCCCGTGAATTCATTCCTGTAACGATTGATAAAAGCCATATAATAACGATAGGCGAGAGACTTTATACAGAGAGTATCGAGTTTGTAAGAGAACTTGTTAATAATGCTTATGATGCAGACGCAACTCTGGTCGAGATCATTGTTACAGAAGATGCCATAGAGATTAGAGACAATGGCGCTGGCACGGACAGAGAAGGGCTAAGGCAGTATTTTAATATCGGCTCTCAACAGAAACTTTATGCTCCTAAATCCCCGATTTACAACCGTGACAGGATTGGACAGTTTGGCATTGGTAAATTCGCAAGTCTATCAGCATGCAAACGGTTTGAGGTGATTACAAAGAAGGATGACTTTGTGGCAAGAGTGCTCTTTGATAAAGAACAGTGGGAGAAGATAGGCGATGTATGGCAACTCCCTCTCGAAATACTTCCGCCTGACAGGGAGCCTGATGCGAAGCTCCGCCTCATCGCTCATGTTGTTTGTTAAGCCTTTTGTATGGCCAATTGCCGATAATGAAAATGATAATACATAAATAATAAACGGGAATCTGCTTTGAGTGGAGAAACAAGCTCCTGAAAATCAAGGCTCAAAGATGCATAGATTTCAAGGCTATTTTCAGAAGGCTTTGCAAAAGTACTGCAAAATCTATGTCTGATTCAGTATCCATTATCTCAACCCGGTGACCCTTCCAATATAGCTTTTCCAGCATTCTGCTAAGAGCCAAAAAGATAACAGAGCACTATATTATATTCTTTGCATATTTCTTCAATTTTTTTCATTTAGTAATTATAGCAGAGCATTGCTGTCCAAAATAATCTGAATTTATAAAATGCCCTCGCATGAAATAAGGCTTTTAGACAAGAAAAAGTGCATTTTCAAAACCAGGTTCCCTTTTCTGTACATGAGATGCTGTCCAATTAAACA
>JBFLXE010000086.1:0-11270 GCA_040757455.1 Nitrospirota bacterium | reverse complement strand
CGAGCCTTTTACGGAAATAGTGAAAGGTATTATGGTTAGGTGTATCCCCGTAAGAAAAACCACAGAGGAAGGCGAGCCTCCCATCAAAACGAAGCTTTCTCGAAAGGTCTCTCTCGGAGGATGCAAAACCAAGATAAATGAGAAGGAGTGCTTTAAAAAGGGATTGAGGGTCATAACCTTCAGGCCCTTCATCTGTGTATTTATCTTTAACGAGTCTGTAGATAAAAGAGAAGTCTACAGTGTCAAAGAGGATTTTAATGGGGTCGTTGGATGGAATAAGAGTGGATATCTTAAGGTCAATAAAACTGAACTGCCTATTAGTTCTCATTCAATGGCCTCCTTGTGGAATTGATGAGATATTTTAAAAGAATTTGCGGTAAAAGGGAATTAATATCTACTCACAGAACCTTGATTTTCAAGGGATTGTGAGATATTGAACAGGCTTTTCACTAAGATAAGAGGTAACATGAAAATTTCAGGGGCTGAAATATTTGTTGAGTGTCTCAAGAGAGAAGGTGTGAAACACATATTCGGATACCCGGGCGGGGTTGTTCTTAATATCTTTGACTTACTGTATGATGACAAGGATTTAAAATTAATCCTCACGCGGCATGAGCAGGGAGCGGTTCATGCTGCCGACGGATATGCACGTTCGACCGGAAAACCCGGTGTTGTTCTTGTAACATCAGGCCCTGGCGCCACGAATACGGTAACCGGGCTTGCCACTGCCTCGATGGACTCTATTCCGGTCATCGCATTTTCAGGACAGGTGCCCACAATGCTGATAGGAAATGACGCTTTCCAGGAAGCTGACATTGTCGGCATATCAAGGCCATGCACAAAATACAATTATCTCGTCAAAGATGTAAAAGATCTGTCGACGATCATCCGGGAGTCATTTTATATCGCAACGTCAGGGCGCCCGGGACCTATTCTGATAGACCTGCCAAAGGATGTGACGACTTTAAAAACAGAGTTCGTATGGCCTGATACAATCAAGATCAGAAGCTATAGCCCAACCTATGAAGGAAATAAATGGATGATAGCCAAGGCGTCGCACGTGATTGCAAAATCGAAGAGGCCTGTGATCATAGCCGGAGGCGGCGTGATCATCTCTGGCGGCTCAAAAGAATTAAAAGAGCTTGCAGAATATGCGGATATCCCGGTGACTATGACACTTATGGGACTCGGCTCTTTCCCAGGAACTCACAGGCTTTCCCTGGGCATGCTGGGAATGCATGGCACTTATTACGCAAACAAAGCAATTCAGGAGTCTGATCTCGTCATCGCTATAGGCATGAGGTTTGACGACAGAGTGACCGGAAAACTTGAGGCATTTGCACCTCACGCCAAGATCATTCATATAGATATTGACCCGACTTCGATAAGAAAAAATGTTCGCGTTGATATCCCCATAGTGGGAGATGTTAAGAGAGTTCTATCAACTTTGAATAATGTCCAAAAAGAAAACAAAGAGGACCAGTGGGGCGAAGTGCGCAAATCGTGGTTGAAGCAAATAGACACCTGGAAAAAAGAGAGACCGATGGCATATAAATATAGCGATGAAGTTATAAAACCGCAGTTTGTCGTGGAAAAGATATATGAACTTACGAAAGGAGATGCTATCATTACGACTGAGGTTGGTCAGAATCAGATGTGGGCTGCGCAGTTCTATAAATTTGATCGACCGCGAACACTGCTCACATCAGGTGGACTCGGCACTATGGGCTATGGTTTTCCTGCTGCAATAGGCGCACAGATCGCTCATCCCGACAAGACTGTAATCGATATCGCTGGTGACGGGAGCATACAGATGAACATACAGGAACTCGCAACGGCAGTCATTAATAAATTACCTGTGAAGGTCGCCATATTGAACAACCATTACCTGGGGATGGTGAGACAGTGGCAAGAGCTTTTCTTCAATGAAAGATATTCTTACAGTCACCTTGAGGTAGTTCCTGATTTTGTAAAGGTCGCAGAAGCTTACGGAGCTGTCGGTTTGAGGGCGGTCAAGCCAAGCGAAGTTGAACCTGTTCTCAAAGAGGGGCTGAAAATAATGAAAACTGTTTTTATGGACTTTGTTGTGGACTGGAAAGAAAAAGTCTATCCAATGGTGCCTGCAGGTGCTCCAATCGATCATATGTTGTTCGAAGAACGTCAGGAGAAAAGCGAAAAAAAGCTGAGGGCAGTGAAATAGATGAGACATACGATCTCACTTCTCGTGGAAAATAAATTCGGGGTCCTTTCAAGGATTGCCGGCCTTTTCAGTGGCAGGGGATATAATATTGAGAGTCTTTCTGTCGGTGAAACAATGGACCCCCAGATATCCACGATGACCATAGTCACGAGTGGCGATGACCAGATAATCGAACAGATTACAAAGCAGCTCAACAAGTTGATCGATGTAATAAAGGTAGTTGATATGACCGAGCTTGACCATGTTGAACGAGAAATGGTCATGATAAAGGTTGCTCCGAAGCAGGAAGATAAAGCCGAGATTCTCAGGATTGCTGAAATCTTCCGGGGAAGAGTCGTTGATTCGAGCCAGCGGACTTATACGATAGAAGTGACTGGCGACGAAAAGAAGATAGAGGCGATCATCGAACTTCTTAAGCCGATAGGAATAAAGGAGTTTGTGAGAACCGGTAAGATAGCTATTGCACGGGAAGGTACGAAGAAAGCCTAAGACTCATTGCCTCGCAGACCCTTTCGGCAGAAATACTTCTCATACACTTTAAATCCTCACAGGTTTTCTTTAGACAGGGTGAGCATGAAACGTCCGCTCTTATGACCGTATGACCTTTTCCATAAGGACCTGTCCTCACGGGATCTGTGGGGCCAAAGATAGCAAAAACAGGAATCCCGAGGGCAGCCGCAATATGCATGGGTCCTGAATCGTTACTCACAACAAACCTTGCCCGCTTTATTACTTCCATCAATTCCTTAAGGCTCGTCTCTCCGGCAAGGGATAATGCCTCACCTTTTGCGCTATTAACAATCTCCTCAGCTATGACTTTGTCGCTTTTGTTTCCTATGATAACGACCGGTACAGTGAGAAGGGACGCAAGTCTTCCAAATCTCTCCGCGGGCCACTTCTTCGTTTCCCATCTCGCGCCGGGCGCAAAAACGCCATAATTATCGGGCAGAGCTGACATTATTGACGGATTCGGATAATAAAGCGGGAAAGGGAAAAAGACAGGAGAAGTGTCGCAGCCCAGGAATTCAGCCACCTTCAGATTTCTTTCGACGGCGTGAATATCTCTGGCGGTTTTAACCCTGTGTGTGTAAAAGAGTTTGCTGCCTTCCCTTGCCTCTCCGAAGCCAACCCGGACGCGAGAACCGGTTGCGACTGTTATCAACCCGCTTCGGAGAAGTCCCTGCAGATCAATAACAAAGTCAAATTTCTCCTTCTTTAAATCTTTCCATAAATTCCTGATCTCGCTGATAGTCCTTTTAACATTGCTCAATTTTTTCCAATCGTCCTTACCAATTATCCAGAGCTTATCAATCATAGGATGTCCCTCAAGAAGTCCTTCGATGCCTTTGGCGATGACCCAATGTATCTCGGAGTTAAAGAAATAGGATTTTATTACATTCAGAAATGGCAGACTATGGACAACGTCGCCGAGGGAGCTCGGCTTGACAACAAGCATCTTTTTTATGCGCGCAGGCAAGTGAATATTTTTATGCAGAATCTTATGTGCCACCTTTACGTGCTATCTTTGATAATATACCGCACTGCCCCCTCAAGATTATCCACGACCGCACAGGCGTGCTGTGATTCTTTCGCTTCACCCGTTGTCACCAGAACACCCTTTGCGCCTACTGCCTTTGCGAGAAGCATATCGGTTTCTTTGTCTCCCACAACGTATGATTTCCTGAGATCCGTTCTGAACTCAATCTTTGCTCTCAGGATCATTTCCGGCTCTGGCTTTCTGCAGGGGCAATGTTCGTCGGGGTGATGTGGACAATAATAGAAATCATCGAAACCATATCTTTTCTTAAATATCTCATTAACAGTTTTCACAAAATCCTCATCAACCTTGCCCCTCGCGACGCCCGACTGATTCGAGACACCTATCAGTCTGAAGCCTTTCCTCTTAAGAAATACCAGATTTTCGATGTCAGGAAAGATATGAAGATCCTGAAGATTGCTAATATACCCTGAGTCTTTGCACAACGTTCCATCCCTGTCAAAAAATACTGCCGGCATCTGCGGCACTAAACTCTTGATCCCGTAATAAACGTCATCTGATGTCACCTCATACATGCACCGCATGTCGTTACTCTTGCAGTCCGATTCAAAACAGGGACTGCATTTCAGATCGGATGCAACCACGACATCGCTCTTTCCTAAAGGACCTGTCTGCCGTGGATCCGTAGAGCCGAAAATCGCCACCTCAGGCGTCCTGACCGCGTAGGCAATATGCAAAGGGCCAGAATCATTGGTAACGAAAACATCACATTCTGAAATGAGTGAGATGAGCTCCCTGAGAGATGTTTTTCCTGCTAAGTTCAGTAATCCCCCTGCGCCCCCCTTTAGCAAAGGGGGGATGAGGGGATTTGACTCCTGTCTATTGATGAAAAACTCGATTTCCTGTGCAATATTAATTTCGTTCTTCCCACCAAAAATTATCACACTACCGTCATTTTCCTTAATAAACCAATCAGCGATCTCTGCAAATCTCTCGGGGAGCCACCTCTTGGCGGAACCATATGTGGCGCCCGGATTGATACCCAGAATAGGTCTTTTCATGTCTCTCAGAATGTCTCTGGCATGAAGTCTTTCTTCGATTTTGAGATATATATAAGGACACGAAAATTCTGCATCTATGCCCAATCGTTCGAGAAGTCTAAGGTAATAGTAGACCTGGTGTTCTTTCTCTTGTGGCACCTGCACCGGGCTTGTGAGAAGGAAACCCCTGCCATCCCTCCGATATCCTGCCCTCTCCTTTATGCCTGCCAGAAAGGCAATCAAAGCAGCCTCGAAGGCATTCTGGAAGAGGATGGCACAGCCAAATTTTTTTTGGGCGATCATACGGGAGAGCTTCATCTTGCCCGCTGTGCCTCTATATTCATCGCCGTAAATAATGAGTTCGTCAATATCAGGATTGTTTTCGAAGACAGGAGAGACCCATGGTTTTATGAGAAGAGAGATCTTTTTGTCTGGTAAAGATCTTCTCAATGACCTCAATGCCGGCAGGGTCATCACACTGTCGCCTATCCAGTTGACACCTCTTACGAGCAGGTTCCCACAGGATTGATCAAACATTTTATTATTTTACCATTTTACCATTTCGTTGACCGGCGCATCTTTTTGAAACCTGAATTTTGATCTTCGAGGCACCAGCAATAGTATCCAAAATAAGAGATTGCTACTCCGCTGTCTGGCGGATCGCTCGCAATGACGAACCTAATTTCAACGCCACTTTCCTGTCATTGCGAGGAGTCCGCCAAAGGCGGACGACGTGGCGATCTGTTTTGAAAAATTCAACAATATCAATGCATTGCATCTTATTTTGGACAAGTATGGCGTACCACCTTGAATTCCCTTGCTCCGCTTGTCCTTCATGGATATAATCCGATTATGTACAGGAACATCCTTTCGGCAGTAAATGAGTACACTAACTCGGAAATAGCGGCACGGTATGCAATAGCTCTTGCGAAATCCTGTCAGGCCAAACTCTCTCTTGTCTTTGTGGCTGAAGACAGATTTGACAGAGAACTTTTCAGGAGAGTTGAATCTTCACTTGAGCGACTTTTTATTGAGGCGAAAGAGCAGGATATTGAAGTCGAAAGCCTGACAGAAAGAGGTAAACCCTATGAAAAGATATCATCGATCGTGAACAAGAACAAAGTAGACCTTTCCTTCTTTTCAACAAGACGGGAGGATATGGAAAAACGATTTTTTGCAAAAACGCTCTCCAGAGAATTGATGATAAAACTCCCCTCCTCGGTCGCGATGGTTAGGGTCACTCATATGGGAAGGGGGTATCCGAAACGCATCCTTGTCCCGCTCAGGAGCCACATGACACGCCTTGAAGAAAGGGCTTTCTTCGCGGCGAAACTCGCACAGGCTTTTAATTCGACGGTCACGCTTTTTCATTTACATCGCCCGATCGTAAGCTTTTTTCATGGTGAGTTATACCTGAAACCAGCCGAGCGGGAAGAATATATTCCGAAGGACATCGAAAAATTCACAGAACTCCTGGAGAAATATGGGGTATCCCATGAGAAAAAGACCGGATATGGTGCTGTTTCGAGGTCGATCACCATCGAAGCTGCGCATAAACGCAATGACTTGATTGTGATGGGTGCCAGTGAAAGAAGCCTTCTCAAGAGCATTATTCGTGAGAGTCCAGTGGAAAAAGTTCTCCGCGAAACTCCCTGCAATCTGATAATCTTCAGGCCAAAACGTTAAGTTTATGAATATTCACAACTTGCCAGAAGAAGAGGTTCTCAATTCTCTTCTTACTTCTACCCAAGGGCTTTCTGACAAAGAGGCCCGAAGACGGCTTCATGAATACGGATTGAATACCATAGAGGAAGTCAGAAAAAAGCCCCTCCTTCGCCGATTTGTCTCACAGTTCACACATTTTCTGGCTATCTTACTCTGGGTCGCCGCCGCCCTTTGTTTCCTCTCGGAGTATCTCAGGCCGGGAGAGGGCATGCTCTCGCTTGGCCTGGCTATAATCGCTGTCATTTTTATCAATGCTACTTTCACCTTCATACAAGAATATCGTGCCGAAAAAGCTGTCGAAGAGTTGAAACGTCTCCTTCCCTTTCACGTTAAGGTTTTGAGAGACGGCTTCCTGAAAGAGATACCCGCGGCAGAAGTTGTCCCCGGGGATATATTTCTCATTAATGAAGGAGACCGCGTTCCGGCTGATGCGCGGCTCCTTGAGTCAAGTCTTCTGATGGTTAATAACGCACCCCTTACGGGTGAATCAGAATTCAAGCCGCGAAGTCATGAACCTTATGACGGCAGTTTTCTTGAGAGTCCAAATGTCGTCTTTGCAGGAACCTTGATCGTTAGCGGTTCGGGCAAGGCCGTGGCTTTCGCCACGGGGATGTCAACAGAGTTCGGCAAGATTGCCCATTTAACCAGCGCTGTAGAGGCAGGACTGAGTCCGTTGCAGAGAGAGATCAGGAAGGTGTCAAGAATAGTTGCGATCATCGCAGTTACGCTCGGGATTATCTTTTTTGCTATAGGGGGGTTCATTGGCAGGGGCTTCTGGCAAAACTTTCTTTTTGCTGTCGGCATCATCATCGCCAACGTGCCCGAAGGGCTTCTGCCAACTGTTACGCTCTCCCTGGCAATGGGGAGTCAGAGGATGGCAAAGAAAAAGGCATTAATCAAGACTCTCACTTCGGTAGAAACTCTCGGTTCAGTGACAGTTATCTGTACGGATAAAACAGGCACCCTCACCCAGAACAAAATGACCGTTGTGAAGACATGGACATTCTCCGATGGAATCATATCATTGCCCGATGGAACAAAGAAAAAGACCTATTCTTTCGCAATGCTTATGAGAATAGGTCTTCTCTGCAACAATGCCTTTTACGAAAATGGAATCTATAAAGGAGATCCTACAGAAACAGCTATCTTGAAGGCGGCGAGAGAACTGTTGGGAGATATTAAGGCAGAAAGGGTGTCCGCGATCCCCTTCGACTCCGAACGAAAGCGGATGACCACGGTGAATGTCATTGGCAACGAAACGTTCGTTTTAACGAAAGGGGCTTTTGAGACACTGTTACCGCTCTGCGATGAGATTGTGGAAGACAACAGAATAATAAAGATGTCGGATGAGGATAAAGAATCTCTCACCCGGATTTATCATTCCTTCATGGAGGAGGGCTTAAGGGTTCTGGCTTTTGCTTTTAAGAAAACAAACGCCCGAGAAGCAGAATTTGAGACTGAAAAAGATTTGGTCTTCACCGGCTTCATGGGCCTTGAAGATCCGCCCAGGCCGGAAGTTCCGGTAGCTGTGGCGAAATGCCATGATGCGGGTATTAAGGTCATCATGATTACAGGAGATGCGAGTAAAACCGCTGTTGCTGTCGCAAGACAGGTCGGCATTATCAAGTATAATCCTGTGGTACTCGAAGGACAGCAGATCGATAAGATGTCGGACAGGTCGTTAAGAGAGCTTCTTTCATCAAAAGAAATTATCTTCGCCCGGGTGACACCCAGGCATAAGATGAGGATAGTTGCTATTCTGAAAGACGAAGGGGAAAGAGTCGCTGTAACAGGGGATGGCGTTAATGATGCTCCCGCATTGAAAAAAGCAGATATCGGGATTGCCATGGGGATAGCCGGTACAGACGTGGCTAAAGAAGCATCGGACATTATTCTTCTGGATGACAACTTTGCGACTATCATCAATGCCATTGAGGAGGGGAGAGCAGTTTTTGAAAATATAAGGAAATTTGTAAGCTATATTTTTGCGTCCAATATACCGGAGATTGTTCCTTATATTGCATACGTCCTTTTCCGTATTCCCCTTCCCCTCACGATTCTGCAGATTCTGGCTATCGATCTCGGCACAGACATGTTTCCAGCACTTGCCCTCGGAGCTGAAAAACCTTCGCCGGCTATTATGAAACAACCACCGAGAAGCTCTGATGAGAGATTGCTGAGCTTCAAGATATTGAGCCGCGCATATTTCTTTCTCGGACCTATCGAGGCGTTTGCTGGCCTCTACGGGTTCTTCTATGTGCTTAAATTAGGTGGATGGCAGTGGGGAGAAATGCTTTTACCTCATGACATCCTTTATATACAGGCCACAACGGCCTGTCTCGGCGCGATTATCATCACACAGATCGGAAATGTATTCGCCTGCCGCTCCTTTAAGGAATCTGTATTCCGCCTCGGTCTTTTTACGAATAAGCTAGTCCTTCTCGGCATTGCGATGGAGATCTTAATTTCTTTTTTTATCATCTATCATCCTTTCGGAAATAAAATCTTCGGGACTGCGCCTTTAAACCCCGATGTGTGGCTGGTTCTCCTGCCCTTCAGCATCCTCCTCCTTGCAGCAGAAGAAATAAGGAAGGTTTACGTAAGAATATTTCTCTGAAATTTATATCCTAAATCCAGCGATGAGAATGACGGAAACTTTGTCTTCAGTTATTGCAAGCACCTGAAAGGTGCGTGGCAATCTCACTGCAAGAGAGGAGATCGCTTCGTTTCTTGTAGTGAGATTGTCGCTCCGCCTAAGGCGGAGCGCAATGACCGCACATATAAATCATTACTATGGTTATCGCTGGATTTGGGGTATATTCAACTCATTTTTGGCAATATTTGAAAGCTATTCAATAATCGCTCCGAAAATCATGCCTGAAATTGTTGCCATGATTATTACAAGACTTACGAAAATAACGGTCTTCAGCGTACCTATAGCACGCCTGATCACGAGCATATTTGGTAAGCTCAAGGCCGGACCGGCCAGAAGCAGAGCAAGAGCAGGGCCTTTCCCCATGCCTGAGCCGATCAGTCCCTGAAGGATGGGAACTTCAGTGAGAGTTGCGAAGTACATAAAAGCACCCACCATAGACGAAAAGAAGTTGGCAAACAGAGAATTGCCGCCGACCAATGCGTTTATGTGCTTTGATGGGATGATACCCTCATAACCAACTCTTCCGAGTAGAAAACCCGCGACAAGGACTCCACCAAAAAGAAGCGGCAATATCTGGAGTGCGAGAGTCCAGGACTGCTGTGTCCACTCCTTTAATTCCTTTTTCTTGAACCATTTAATCAGCATGACGGTCAGGCAGACCGCAAAAAAACCGGTAATCACCCATTTGTACTGATAGATCAACCACCACAGACTATGGGTTTCTTCGGGAGGTCTTCCCCAGTTTGCAAAGACAAGGATAGCAACCATCGAAAAAAAATATGGGATCGCTTTGCGCATGGTGAGATGTTCTTTGACATTGCTGAAATCGAAATCCTCTCTCGCGTGGCGCTTTCTTTCCTCTTTCAGGAAGATCAGATGCATGATAAGTCCGATGACAATACTGAAAAGAATCGCACCGATTGCCCTTGCTAATCCCAGTTCCCAGCCGAGTATCCTCGCTGTGAGGATAATCGCCAGCACGTTGATTGCAGGGCCGGAATAGAGGAAAGCAATTGCAGGACCCAGCCCGGCGCCTCTCTGATATATGCCCATGAACAGGGGAAGTATAGTGCATGAGCAGACTGCCAGGATTGATCCTGATACGGAGGCGACCGAGTAAGAAAGAAATTTGTTTGCCTTAGCGCCGAAATACCTGATGACCGAGGCCTGGCTTATAAAGACCACTATGGCTCCCGCAATTAAGAAAGCCGGCACGAGACATAGCAGTACATGCTCCTGCGCATACCACTTGGTTAATGCCAGCGCCTCGTTGATTGCATTGGTAAACTCTGCGTTTTCAACCGGTAAAAAGTAACAAATCAGAAAAGCGATAACGACAATGAGAAATTTATATCCTTCTTTCATTTATAATGGTGTAGTTCCTTTAATCTTGCAATATTCTGCAGCATAATATTTTCTTCGAAAATACAGCGCCACATTCACTATTAGTTGTGCCGACCTGGAAGATGTTCCAGAAATCTGTGATTTTTGGATACAGATACCCTGAACCAACCCTAACTGCAATAACTAAAAAGATCCATAGCGTTAGAAACCTGTCCAGAAATGACAATCTCTTGACTACTTCAGCCATGCCGCTCCTCTTTAGAAAGAGTTCCAATTTTCTGCACGTTATCCCTCGGCTTTGATTAATTCTTTCACCTTTTCCAGGGTTGGCAAAGGTTTTCCCGCATGCCTGAGTTTTCCATTAATCATAAGACCCGGAGTTGACATGGTATGCTTCATGATCTCAAACATATCGGTTATCTTTTCTATCGTCGCTTCAACACCGACTTCTTTGACCGCCTTCTTTACCGTTTCCTCCAACATATAGCAATTTGGACAACCCGGACCTAAAACTTTGATTTCCATCTCATTCCTCCTATATTTATTGAATGATTTTTCGGATTGTTGATACCTTCTTTGTTCTTCTCGGCGTGTTCTCGGACAGCATCTTGATGACAAATGAAACTCAATTTTTTGCTTTTTTTGGTCTATTTAATGATAAATCTATGTTTATATAATAAAACTTTGTAATAATGTATCGCTGCTTATGCCTTTTTATATATAAACCAAATTCAATATGAAATGTCAATATATTTTGCCCGTACCTGTATTTATTGAAAATCCTTCAAAGAATTTACTAATCTTGAA
>JBFLXE010000085.1:0-11501 GCA_040757455.1 Nitrospirota bacterium | reverse complement strand
AAATTAGAGTAATTTATCCGTGAAAGGGTCATGACTGCATAAAAGGCCGAAGCCATTTAGCGGCTACTTGATTTGCTGACTTTTATCTTTTATGCTCAATTCATTATGCGAAAAGAGATAACGGATTTCCTGATTATCGGCAGTGGCGTCGCAGGGTTGAGGGCTGCTATTGAGCTGGCTCCTCATGGAGACGTGGTCGTCGTTACAAAAGACATGCCCGCGGAAAGCAGTACCGAATACGCCCAGGGCGGGATAGCCGTTGCCCTCAGTGACGAGGATGAAGTTGGCATTCATTTTGAGGATACGCTGAAAGCGGGTGACGGCCTCTGCCGTGAAGAGGCTGTGAGGATACTTGTCGAAGAAGGACCAGAGAGGATACTCGAATTGATTTCGTGGGGTGCCGAGTTTGATAAAGAAGGGACGAAACTTGACTTCACCATGGAAGCAGCACATTCGCGAAAAAGGATATTGCACGCTCACGGCGATGCCACCGGAAAAGAATTGGAACGTGTGCTTTTGAATAAGGTGCGCTCCTTCGCAGATGTCAGAAAATATTCCTTTGCTTTCACCGAGGATTTGATCATTAATGATGACAAGTGTTATGGCGCATTCATTATGATGGGAGGGGAGAGAATAGCATGCTTTGCAAGGGCGACTATCCTTGCCACAGGCGGCGCGGGACAGATTTATTTGCGGACGACTAACCCCCCTGTTGCGACCGGCGATGGTATGGCCATCGCATTCAGGGCCGGCGCTTTTCTCGAGGATATGGAATTTGTTCAGTTTCATCCGACTGCCCTGTTTGCTCCTTCCGCACCCCAGTTTCTGCTGAGCGAAGCGATGAGAGGTGAAGGAGCGATCTTGCGGGACATCAAGAAACAGCAATTCATGAAGGATTATCATCCCGACGGTGAACTCGCCCCTCGAGACGTAGTTTCCAGGGCGATCATTTCTCGCATGATCAGGACAAAGAGCAATCATGTTTATCTTGATCTGACGCATCTTGACAGCAATTTTGTGAAGAACAGATTTCCCAGGATCTACGCAACCTGCCTGCAGTTCGATATAGATATTACGAAGGAACCTGTGCCTGTTTCACCGGCAGCACATTATCTAATGGGAGGGATCAAGACAGATATTCATGGTGCGACCAACATAAAAGGATTGTACGCGGCTGGAGAGGTCGCGTGCACAGGCGTCCACGGAGCTAACAGGCTCGCGTCGAACAGTCTTCTTGAAGGTCTTGTTTTTGGTGCAAGGGCGGGGAGGGCAGCTTTCGAATTTTCTACACTGAATAACATCCAATCAACCGACAGGAGTTTGGATATGGATCGTCTGTCACGGCCATCCCTTCTGTCCGAACATGAAGAAATTAGGCATGACCTGAGAAAACTTATGTGGGAACGTGTAGGAATAACGCGCTGTGGAAATTCGCTCAATGAGGCGAGAGATAAAATTGAAGAATGCTCGCATGTTTTTGGAAAAAGTTTTCAGAGAAGACGTGAACTCGAGCTGAAAAATATGCTGACTGTCGCAAAATTGATCACAGAGGCGGCTATTTTGAGAAAGGGCAGTGTTGGTGCCCATTATCGCTCTGACTTTCCAGAAAGGGGCAAGGACTGGCAGAAGCATATCGTGCTGAGAAAGACGGAAAAATGATCAGGGCGTTTTTATATTGTATGACTTAATTTTTCTGTGAAGGTTACTCCGTTCTATATTGAGGACCTCAGCCGTCTTTGAGATGTTCCAGTTATTTTCCTCCAACTTTTTAGCTATGAAATCTTTTTCAAAGGATTCCCTGGCCTCCTTCAAGGTTTTAAAAGTGAAATAATCTGAACGGGAGGTTCCGCCGATAGCTATTTCCTTCGGAGTTATAATATTTGACTGTGTCATAATTACAAGCCGTTCTATTACATTCCTCAATTCCCTTATGTTTCCAGGCCAGTCATATGACTCGAGAACCTTCAATGCTTCTTGGTTTATAGTTTTAGCCTTCTGCCCGTATTCCGTCGCAAAGTACTTAAGGAAATATTTGACCAGATCCGGTATATCCTCCTTTTTCTCCCGGAGAGGGGGAACAATTATCGGGATAACGTTGAGCCTGTAAAAAAGGTCTTCTCTGAAGTTTCCTTTTTTCACCTCTTCAAGGAGGTCTTTGTTGGTTGCGGCAATAATCCGCACGTCGACTTTTATGTTCTTACTACCACCGACACGTTGAAATTCCTGAGTCTCTATTACGCGCAAAACCTTCGCCTGTGTTGTGAGAGACATGTCGCCGACTTCGTCAAGAAAAAGCGTGCCCTCGTCGGCAAGCTCAAATTTACCCTTCTTTCTCTCAAAAGCTCCCGTAAAAGAACCTTTTTCATGACCGAAAAGTTCGCTCTCGATGAGTTCCTGCGGAATGGCAGCGCAATTCATCTCAACAAAGGGTTTCTCTGCCCTGCCACTCTTTTCGTGAAGGAGTCGGGCGACTAACTCTTTCCCCGAACCGCTCTCGCCGAGTATCAGCACCCTGCTGTTACTCTTCGCCGTAATCTCTATCTGTTCGCCGAGTTTCCTCATCTTTTGAGAGCCACCTACAAGACTCCTTTGCTTTTGAAGATTCTCCTTGAGGGCCTTGTTCTCCATCTCGAGCGTCCTGCGTTCAAGAGCTCTTTTTGTTGCCAGAAGGACGCGATCGAGAGAAAGCGGTTTTTCGAGAAAATCATAGGCTCCCATCTTCGTCGCCTTAACAGCGAGTTCAACATTGCCATGACCCGAGATCATAATCACGGGAAGGTTTGGCTTGAAATCCCTTATTTCTTCAAGTGTCTGAATCCCGTCCTTGCCCGGAAGCCATATGTCGAGAAGTATCAGATCGGGATTGCGTTCCCTTAGCGTCTTAATCGCCTCCTCACCAGAATCAGTCGAAACAACATGATACCCCTCATCCTGAAGTATGTCCGAGAGACTGTCCCGGATGCCTTCTTCATCATCGACTATCAGCACTATTGGTTCCGCCATCTAACTCTCCGTAATAGGTAGTTCTATTGTGAATACCGTTCCATTAGGTATATTGTCTCCCACCCTTATCTGACCTTCATGTTCCGATATAATCCTGTGCGCAATTGCCAGCCCGAGTCCGGTGCCCTCTTTCTTCGTGGAGAAGTATGGCTGAAACAATTTCTCCTTGTCCTCATCTTTTATGCCCGGCCCGTTATCGGCAATGCTCACAAAAGCCCTATTTGAAGGCATATCGTATTTTAATGAAATATCAATTCTGCCCCCCTTAACGGCCATTGCATGGAACGCATTATCTAATATATTTACCATAACCCTTCTAAACTGTTCGCCATCTAAATCAACAGGAGGCAAACCGTCAGGTGTTGTCATGCTGATTTCGATATTCTTGTAGTCCTTGTAAAGATTAATCACCTCATCGACCAGATCAGCTATGTTTGTTGGCGATTTAGTAATCTCCGGCATCTTTCCAAACTTTGCAAAGGTATCAACGAGTCTTTTGAGACTGTCCACTTCTCTGATTATGGTTCTGGCTGATCTGTGAAAAGCCTCATCAAAATTGTCATCTTTATTTTCCCATTTTCTTATCATCCTTTCTGTCGAAAGTTTTATTGGCGTCAGGGGGTTCTTTATCTCATGCGCTATTTTTCTAGCAATGTCCTGCCACGTGCGCGCTCTTTGGGCTTCCAGCACATCGGTAATATCCTCGAACACGACGAGAAGACCTATGTATTTTTGCGAATCCTTAAGACCTGTGATGAAAACCAGTAAAATAGTCTGTTTTTCTCCGATTATCGCCCTAATCTGTCTCTTAAACGGCCTGAATACCCTGCCCTCTATGCTGCCCACGAGATCGCGCAATTCCTGAGAATTGATTCGAGATATTAACTCTTTGTAATTCTTATTCGTAACATCTTCCCGCCTAATGTTCAAAATCTGACAGGCGGCTCCGTTAATTACGGAGATGTTTCCTGATGTGTCAAGCATGATCACTCCTGAATTGATGTTATCAAGTATATTTTTGATATACAGGTATGCAGAGTGGACGGATTCCTTCCCTGTCTTCAGCTCTCTTACCATATCGTTGAAAGACTTTACAAGATCCCCTATTTCGTCTTCCCTTTCAAGGCTTACTTGAACATCAAAATTATTTGCCGCCACCTCCCTTGTCGCCCGCGCGAGAATCTGTACGGGATCCGTTATACCCCTGGAAATCCTGAGCGCAACCCAGAGCGCCATGAAGACAACAAGCAGCGTTATAAAGCCAAGAGTTAAGAGGTAATTCATCCTTATTGGTATTTTCCATGATTCAAGCATCAAATAAGACTCATATGAATCCTTGATTTTTTCCGCGTTGATTTTGATATTAGCGGGAATCTCTTTTTCGACCACGATTATCCCGACCTGCCTGCCATCTTTATATTCAGGTATAACGGCTCGCACAAGATCTCTTTTTTCCCCCGATATTATCTCCGTTCCCTCTTTCCCCTCAAAGGCCGCTTTAATTGTTTCGGTCGCATCCTTCGGCATCCGGAACAGGCACCTTACTACATAATCACCAGTCAGTTTTTGGCCGGAAGAGAAAGCATGAGCACTATCCAGGGTCTTTTGCCTTTCTATGTCATAGAAGGCTTTGGCGATTTGTATCGAACTGTCCAGAGGCTGCCGAATCTGTGGGGCGAACCACCGATCTATATAATTCGTGATAAGTCCGCTCGAAAAGATAAACAAAAAGGCTGCCGGAATCGATGTCAGAATGACAAGAATTACCACAAGTTTTGTCTTGAATTTATATCCGAGAACCCTGTGTTTCCGTTCGAGATAAATTTTGGCAAGACTTTTTCCTACAAAGAAAATGAGAATGAACAAGGCAAGAATTGTCAGGTTGAGCGGCAGCAGGAGGATAAATTTGGTGAAGAACGGCACTGATTCCAGTCTCAGAAAATGCAGTTCTGCGAAGAAGGAGACGCTCAAGAAGATGAAAAGCGCAACAAAAAAAATACCTGTGCCGAGTTTTTTCATTTTTCCGGTTCGATATAAAAAACTGCAGAATTCTTTCTGATCCTGAATTCATATTCAGGTAGGAAGATAATGAAATAGCCTATCACGGGTGGAAGGTCCCTTATTTTGGACTCGACGGTTACCCTCACGTAATATGCACCGGTTTCAAGTTCCTGTGTTTTAGTAACCCTCAAGTCTTCGATGGTCAAAGCCCAGTCAGCCATCGATTCAAAAGACTTGAATCTTTTTTCTATGAGGATATCGCCGTCGTTTGAAGTCGCAACGAACTCTGTTTTAACGGGGTCACACTTTAACGTTCTGACAAGGAGTTTTCCGACAATGAATTCATCGGGCCAGAATTCCCATATCCTGAAAATATCGATATAGAATCTGAATTCTTTAGCTATCCCGTTTTTCATGTCCTGAATAATTTTTTCATTAGGTGAAAGCGCTGCGGTGGCGTAAATTGCCCCATTCCTAATCTTTATATCCGGGCCCTTTATTTCCGTTGCCTCTGCAAGAGATTGCAAGAAAACGAGGCAAGAAGTTATGAGCAAAAGCTGCAGAGCCTGAAAAATAAAAAATCTATTACTTCTTGCTTGTTTATAAATTTTAATCAACTTGCTGCGAGGTGTCATTAATGATAGACTTTGAGCTTGACATACTCAAAAAAATTTATTTTCATTATAGCATAGCAAATAAGGTCATTAGTCAAACAGTCGGGAGAGACAAAAACAACTAATCTGTGAACAATACAATAAATATGAATGAATTCGTGACGAATGTACGATGAGCATTGACCTAGTACTATTTTGGGAGGAGGATTTATATGGAATTAGAAACAATAAAGATTAATATCCCGGAGGGGTGTAATATTATTCTCGGTCAGACGCATTTTATAAAGACGGCAGAGGATCTTTATGAGATCATCATCACCACTGTATCTCAGGCAAAATTCGGGATCGCCTTCACAGAGGCTTCCGGGCCATGTCTTATCAGGACCGAAGGTAATGACGACGAACTTGTGAATGTCTGTATTAAGAACTTACAGGAGATTGGCGCTGGACATGTTTTCTGTATCCTCCTTAAAAATGCTTTTCCTATCAACATTCTGAATCAGATAAAGAACTGTCCAGAGGTCTGCAGGATTTTCTGTGCGACCGCAAACCCCCTGGAGGTTATTGTTGCTGAAACGCCGCAGGGAAGAGGTGTGCTCGGCGTGATTGACGGTTATTCTCTCAAAGGTGTGGAGAAACCCGAAGACAGAGCCCAAAGAAAAGAGTTCCTGAGAAAAATAGGATATAAACTTTAGATAACCAAAATTCAGACACTCGTTGAGCCAGATAAAGTGTTTTCGGGTCTCTTGATGGTCTTCAAGTGTCACTGGGAGGTAACATGTTGCCGGAACTGAAATATGATGAAAAAGGATTGATACCTGCTATCATTCAGGACGTCAATACGGGGGAAGTCTTGATGATGGCCTATATGGACAGAAAATCTCTCGAGATGACGATCGAAACGGGATATACGCACTTCTGGTCGCGCTCAAGGCAAAAGTACTGGAAAAAGGGAGAAACATCAGGTCACGTGCAGGAAGTTAAGGAGATTCTTTATGATTGTGATGAAGATACGCTTCTTGCCAGAGTAATTCAACACGGCGCAGCTGCTTGCCACACCGGACACAGGACATGCTTTTATAGATATATTTTAAAGGGAGAAAGAAATGACTAAGTATCGCTGTACCGTGTGCGGATATATTTATGATCCCGAATACGGTGACCCTGATTCGGGAGTAAAACCAGGCACTCCCTTCGATCAGCTGCCCGACAATTGGATATGCCCTGTCTGCGGGGCGCCTAAGGATGCCTTTGAAAAAGTGGAATGAGGAAATCTTCTATGGAAATAATTTGATGATTACAGATTTTTTATCATTGCATGCTCATCGCATTCCGGGAAGCGAGGACACTTCAGACAATCTCCCCATATCTTCTGAGGAAGGGTTGCCTTGTCAACGTATTCAAATCCTATTTTTCTAAAAAATTCCGGATTGTATGTGAGAGCGAAGACCTTCTTTATCCCCAGTGACTCTGCCTCTCTGAGACACTCCTTGATAAGATCTTTTCCAATGCCCTTGTTCTGATATTCTGTCTCGACTGCAAGTGAACGTATTTCCGCAAGATCCTCCCACATGATGTGGAGTGCACAAACTCCACAAACAATCCCTTCGTTTTCGCAGATTACAAAATCTCTGAGCGTTTCATAGAGTTCACTGAGTGACCGCGGAAGCATCAATTCCTTTTTTGCAAAATCGTTAATTATTCTATGAACATCTCTTAAATCAGCGATTCGGGCTTTTCTTATCTTCAATGTACCTTATCCCTTCCTTTATCGCTTTTTTGTTATTTTCTGCCAGCCTCTTTTTTCTGTCCGGCATCAAGCTGTTAACGGCCTGAAGCACCAAATCATCCTTCAATATTTGCGTTTCTGCTATCAGAACCCCGAGCAATACCATATTCGCAGACTTTGTATCCCCGATCTTCCTCGCGATCTCTGTTGCCGGAACCCCGACAATGCAGATGTCAGCACGAGTCACGCGTTCTTTTATGAGGGATGAGTCGAACAAGAGAAGGCCCTTGCGCTCTAGCCTTGGAAGAAATCTATTGAGAGATGCATCACTCATTACGATAAGGATATCCGGGTTTGCAACAACCGGAGACCCTATAAGTTCATCAGAGACAATTATGGTGCAGTTTGCGGTTCCCCCTCTGACCTCTGCTCCATAGGACGGAAACCATGTAACTTCCTTACCTTCGAGCATGCCGGCATATGCTATTATTTTCCCAAGGAACAGTATGCCTTGACCACCGAAGCCCCCGATGATGATTCTCTGTTCCAGCTAATTATTCTCCCCGAACCTGTCTCTGAATGTACCAAGAGGATAGACTGGCACCATCTCTTCTTGCACCCATGCCAAAGAGTCCTTTGGTGAGAGTTTCCAATCAACCGGACAGGGTGAAAGGATCTCTACGAGGCTGAACCCCTTTCCTTCCGCCTGATATCTAAAAGATTTCTCTATAGCCTTTCTTGTGTCGATCAGATTTTTTACGGAGTGCACAGCAGTCCTTACGATCAAAGAGGCTCCCTCAACTGTCGCAAGGAGTTCGGCTATTCTTAAAGGATAGCCGTCTCTTTTCCTGTCTCGCCCTGAAGGAGTCGTTGAAGTCCTCTGGCCGAGAAGAGTAGTGGGAGCCATTTGCCCTCCCGTCATTCCGTATGTAGCATTATTGATGAAAAAGACGGAGATATTTTCTCCTCTGTTTGCAGCATGGATTATCTCCGCAGTTCCAATTGCAGCAAGGTCACCATCTCCCTGATAAGAGAAGATGATTCTGTCAGGAAGAGCACGCTTGAGACCTGTTGCTGCTGCGGGAGGCCTGCCATGCGCAACTTCGAGCATGTCAAAATTAAAGTAATCATATGCAAAGACGGCGCACCCAACAGGAGCGATTCCTATGACCTTATCTCTTATCCCGAGACTGTCAATGCACTCTGCAATCAATCGGTGAACGAGGCTGTGACCACATCCGGGGCAATATCTGAAAGGCACATCCTTAAGACTTTTTGGTCTCTGAAATATCTTCTTCACTCGTCTCCTTGATTTCTAAAAGAACTCCCTCGAGGATCCCATATTCGCTTATAATTAGCTCCTCAAAATTTAAAAATTCCATCATGTTTATTGTAAGGAGTAGACCCGGTATAATCAAGTCCGCTCTCTCCGGTTCCAGGCCCCTGATTTTTCTCCTTTCCTGTAAAGAAAGTGACGAAAGACCTGCACTCATCCGGAGTAATCTCTCGAGGGCTATTCTGTGGAGATGCACCTTCTCCCTTGAGTACATCTCCAATTCGAGATCAACGGAAGCAATGGTTGTGAAAGTACCGCCCGTTCCCACAAAGCTGGTATTTTGCTTTAAATGATGCCCGATTTTGTCGTTTATACTGTGCATGAACGGTATCGTTTTCTCCTTAAACTCTCTGATATCATGCTTTGAGACGGGATCTGTCCTGATAGCGGTTTCAGCAAGTTTTATGACACCGAGAGGAATACTTCCCATGTCGACCGCCGAGGGGTGTTTATAGAGTATCCATTCTGTGCTTCCTCCTCCTATGTCAACAATAAAAAGAGGATTTTTCATATATGAAGTATCCACAAAAGAAAAGAGAATACCTTTGAGAGTTAGGTCTGCCTCTCTCTCGCCGGAGATGACTTCTACTTCAAGTCCTATTTCGCTAGCTACTTTTTGTAAAAATTCGGCTGAATTAGATGCCTCCCTGAGGGCACTTGTGGCAACTGTTCTGACTCTCAGGACGCCATATCGATCAATTAAAGAAGAGAATTCCCTGAGGGCTGTCAACGAGGCTTCCATATTCTCAGGCCGCAGTCTTCCGGTCTCGTGCAGGCCAGAGCCGAGCCGTGTTATCTGCCTTCCATAATAAATATCAGTCAGTCCATGGTTGTCGATCTTCCCGATCAGGAGTCGTATGGTATTTGAACCTAAGTCTATGGAAGCAAACAGAGGCATAAGAGCTTATTATTATAGTACATAACTCTCTAAAATAAATTTGATCAGCGGCTGGATGCCTCATAAAAACACTAATCGAGTTAAACAATATCGTGAAAATGACCTGAGGTTGATTTTGTCGCTCTCCTTGTGGTATAAAATGTGATTCTCAAAATGGATCAGGGAGATTTCTCGAATGAATGTTTATGAAAATATTGTCATATTAAATGCGGCTCTTAGCGATGAAGAAGCTGAGGGGGCAATAACGAAGATTAAGGAATTGGTCGCTGGTCAGGGAGGAGAAGTTCTCAAAGTTGATATCTGGGGAAGACGGAAACTCGCTTATGAAATAAACAAACATAAAAAAGGTTTGTATGTCTCATTGTATTACAAAACGCGACAGGCGACAATTAAGAAATTGGAGGAGTTCTACAAGGTCTTTGATGCAGTAATAAAATATATGATAATAAAACTCAGTACTAAACAATTGCAAACCCTGGACAGGGCTGAGGCTGTTTCCGAACCTGCGGAGCAGAAAAGCGAATAATAGATGTATAACAAAGTGATTTTGATAGGTAATCTGACGAAGGACCCTGAATTAAGATATACCCCTCAAGGTACTCCAGTAGCATCTTTTAGAATCGCCGTGAATTACAGGTATAAGCAATCTGACGAGGTTAAGCAGGAGACGATGTTCATAGATAATGTAGTTTTCGGGAAGCAGGCGGAGTCATGCAGCAAGTACCTGAACAAGGGCAGTTCGGTTCTGGTTGAAGGGCGGCTTCAGGAGCGGCGATGGGAATCCGATGGCCAGCAGAAAAGCAAATTTGAAGTAATTGCCCAATCGGTAAGGTTCCTTCCGCGGAGGGAAGCCAGTCAGGAAATGACATCAAGTACGGATGTCATTCCTGAAGAGACTACCGATTTGGAGCCATTCTGATGTCATAATAGGTGGATACATGAGAAGAGAGAAAGGGGCCGATTTGCAGCAGAGAAAATTCCAGAGAAGAAAATTTTGCAGATTTTGTTCTGATAAGGTGGAGTTTATAGATTACAAGAATGTTCGAATCCTCAGAAACTATCTAACCGAAAGAGGCAAGATACTCCCCAGAAGAATGACAGGTACCTGTGCAAAACATCAGCGGGAATTAACAGAGTCTATCAAACGAGCAAGGAGTATAGCTTTGCTCGCCTTTGCCGAAAAATAGAATGAGGATTCCCAGAGCATGGGTTCCTCCAATGGCAAAAAAAATAATTGATAACCTCATCTCAAAAGACCTCATAAAGCCCACCGTTCATTTGGAAAAACTCCTGTCCGAAACAGAGAATCTTATCCTTGACGAATTGATGGTAGAAGATAGATTGAATGAAGAAGTAAGGGAGATATTGAAGGGTTATACCAGTGAAATCGAGAAGGGGCGCCTGGACTATAAAAGAATTTTCGAACTGACGAAACAGAAATTGGTGAAAGAAAGAAACCTCGTTTTATGATGCTCTCGGAGGATAAAATCTCGCATTTAAGCCATGTCCTTCTGAAGGGCCTGTTGGAGAAGAAGTTGATCGAGCCATCCGAGGAAGAAGGCAAAATACGGGCCGAAATTAAGAGGACTATCATATCGGAACTCAAAATAGGGGAAGAGATCGATTCAGCCGTCAGAAGAAAACTACAGTCATATTCGAGAAAGATAGTCGAGGGAAGCCCGGAGTGGGAAGTCCTCTACAGAAAATTCTTTAATGAAGAGGAGATGAAAAAGGGCAGAGTTTCTGTCTGAAGAAAAGACCATATCCTTTCTCTTGTTACAAGTCTGACCTTCCTTAGCCCAGATAATTCATAAATTCTGCTGAAAAAAATAGCCAACAATCCTGAGAGCTTTGGTATTATTAAGTTTGCAAAGGCTCAAAACCAAAGAAAGGATGGTTGGCTATATGACAGAGTGTATC
>JBFLXE010000084.1:0-11547 GCA_040757455.1 Nitrospirota bacterium | reverse complement strand
ATACACTCTGTCATATAGCCAACCATCCTTTCTTTGGTTTTGAGCCTTTGCAAACTTAATAATACCAAAGCTCTCAGGATTGTTGGCTATTTTTTTCAGCAGAATTTATGAATTATCTGGGCTAAAAAATCTCAGCAGGTAGCTGAACTAAAAAGCTATCCTCTTGATAATCTTGAAGGGATTATCACACAATCAGGCGTCCAGTTTGACAGAGGCATTTCAAGCGACGGTAAGGGATCACTGCAAATTAATGCGACAAAGCCAACTGTAGTACGGTTATTTGAGGTTGGTGATGTAGATGTTGAGAATGCGCGCCTGATTTATCAGGCAAGGTTGCGCACAGAAGGTTTGGAAGGCCAGGCTTATCTGGAGATGTGGTGTCACTTTCCCGGAAAAGGAGAATTCTTCTCACGCGGACTTGAGAGTCCGCTGTCAGGAACGACTGAGTGGACTACAGAAGAGACTCCATTTTTTCTGCAAAAAGGAGAGAATCCTGATAACGTGAAGCTCAACCTGATCGTCAATGGCAAAGGCAGGGTCTGGATCGATGAAGTCCGGCTATTAAAAGGGCCTATTTACTGAGCTACCTGTTACAAATCCTTGATCCGTTCTATTATCCCGGATGTTGATATCCCTTCAACATAGGGGAGGCTGTGGGTTTCTTCGACGATATCGGAGCCCACAATATTCTCTTTTTCCCAGTCCCCCCCTTTGACAAGCACATCGGGATGTATGAATTTTATCAGTTCATACGGTGTCTCCTCATCAAAAAGAGTCACGTAATCGACCATTTCAAGTGCGGATAATACTTCCGCCCTGTGGGCCTGGGGATTAATGGGCCTTCCGGGTTTGACTTTAGAAACAGACTTGTCGGAGTTCAGGCCGACGACGAGTATATCACCAAGGGTCTTTGCTTCTCTTAGACATCTTATATGGCCGACATGTAAGATGTCGAAACAGCCATTCGTGAAAACGATTTTTTTACCCTGACTCCTGAATGTCTGAAGGGCATTCTTTAATTCCTGCCAGTCTACAATTTTGCTCATTGAGTTCATTCGGCGTTAAGCATTGTCACGGAAACTGTCTTCCCGTTATCAATCTCACTATATCATTGTACAGAACAAAGACCATTATCGTCAGGATAAAGGCAAGTCCGATCCTCTGGCTTATGGCGACAACCTTTTCGTTCAATGGTTTTCCCCTCACTGCTTCTATCCCGAGGAAAAGTATGTGGCCGCCATCCAGTATCGGTATGGGCAATAAATTCAATATTCCAAGATTGACATTGATGATGGCCATAAATACAAAAAAATTCAGCAGACCCCTGGAAGCCTGTTCCCCTGCCATCTGAACAATAAGTATCGGCCCTCCGATTGTCTCCATCGGGATCACTCTCTGAATAAGTTTCACAACCGATACTACAGTGAGAACCGATATTTCCCAGGTTCGTGCGATGCTATCGGCAAGGGCTTCGAAAACACCGTCACTTTTCAAAAAGGTACTTCCGGAGGGTTTTATGCCGATGAGCCCTACCTCTTTCTCTTCCCCGAAGAAATCTTTGACTTTAGTCTTCTCGGGAACAAGTGTGAGATGCCGGTAGGCACTGTCTCTTTTCACTGTCAAGGTCATCTGTTTGCCCGGACTGTTGTGAATAATCTTTGCCATTTCATCCCACTGATGAATATCAGCACCGTTTATCTTCACAATTCTGTCGTCTTTCATAACCCCCGCCTTTTCTGCAGGCGAGTTTGGCATAATTTCTCCCACCTCCGGAATTAGAACAGGGAACCCGTTCAGGAAGATGAAATAGAAAAGGATCACCGCAAAGATCAGATTGAAGAATGGCCCTGAAAAAACTATGAAGAATCTTTTCCAAACAGGCTGATAATTATACGCATAAGTTCTGTCTTCTTCGCTCAGTTCCTCTCCCGGCGTCTCCCCCAACATTTTCACGTACCCACCGAAGGGAATAGATGAAATGAGATATTCCGTTTCCCCAAACTTTTTCCCGACAAGTCGCGGACCGAATCCGAGGGAAAATTTCAAAACCCTCACGCGCATCAGCTTTGCGAAAAAAAAATGTCCGAGTTCGTGAACAAAAATGATGATACCGAGTAAGATTATTGCTGATAAAAATGTCATTTCTATATCTCCAAAAAATCCGCCTGCGTCTCCCTTCATCAAGTGGGATTGACGGGATTACTTATTTCTCAAATCCAGCGGCGATAATTTGCCGTAATGGAGCGATAATGTCATGGTGAGCCAGTCGAACCATGACATTAGTGTCACCCTTCGTCACGCTCAGGGTGACACAACCGCAACGGTTTACACGTTTATCGCCGGATTTGGGTACTTAGCGACTCAACAATCTTTCTGCTTTTTTCCTGGCCCATTTGTCGGCTTCCAAGATAACATCAAGCTCTGTCGCGGATTCTACTTTATGCATATCCATAACTTTTTTAATTATAACAGGTATATCGGTAAATCCGGCCCGGCCGCTGAGAAAGGCCTCGACCGCAACCTCGTTTGCTGCATTCAAGACAGCTGGCATTGTCCCTCCTGCCTCTAAAGCTCTGTATGCATACGAGAGGCACGGAAAGCGCCCGATATCAGGCTTCTTAAAAGAAAGAACTCCTATCTTTGCGAGGTCAAGCCTTTGCACTGCATTGTCGAGCCTTTCGGGGTACATGAGGGCATATGCAATTGGTCCCTTCATGTCCGGAACCGAAAGCTGTGCAATGCAACTTCTATCATTAAACTCCACAATAGAATGCACAATGCTCTCGGTATGCACAAGAACGTCAATCCGCTCAGCAGGAAGACCGAAAAGGTGGTGTGCTTCGATAATCTCGAATCCTTTATTCATGAGAGTTGCAGAATCTATTGTTATCTTTTTCCCCATCTTCCAGCGGGGGTGCCTGAGGGCTTGCTTCGGCGTGATCGCCGAAAGGTTTTTTTTATCAACGTTTGCAAAAGGACCGCCGGATGCTGTCAGAATAATCTTCTCTACATCCGATCTCCTGTGTCCTGCAATGCATTGGAAAATGGCGCTGTGTTCGCTGTCCACCGGAAGGATAACGGCGCTTTTTTCTCTGGCCTCATTGATCAGGATGGAACCAGCCATGACAAGAGATTCTTTATTGGCGAGTCCGACGATCTTGCCGGAGCGTATTGCAGAGAGTGTCGGCATAAGTCCTGCCGAGCCGACAATGGCAGAAAGAACAAAATCTGACTCTGCAAGGGCTGCAGCATCCTTAATTCCGCCTGATCCCGAAAGTATCTGCAGGCCGGGCTGTGAATTCTTGATTCGCCTGTGCAGTTTGACTGCTGCTCTTTCGTCTGCGACAGCCACAACTTTAGGAGCAGTAGCTCTTATCTGCTTTTCGAGCAGATCGATGTTATCACCTGCAGTAAGCGCAATGACCCCGAATTTATCCTTGTGTAGCGCAATAATGTCGAGGGCATTTTTCCCCACCGAGCCTGTTGATCCAAGGATAGTAACGTGTCTCATTCTACTACTTCATTATTCCCGTGAATTTCAATGTCCAGAAGAGAAAAGGTCCTGCAAATAGAGCTCCGTCGATCTTGTCCAGAATGCCGCCGTGCCCCGGGATGAGCGTACTCGAGTCCTTTACTCCCGCATCGCGCTTGAACATCGATTCCACGAGATCACCTATCACGCAAATCGCTCCGATCATTATCCCGATAAATAAAGCAGTTGACGTTTCCAGATTCTGCACCATTAAGGTCTTCAAAAGCAGCGCGGCTGTCATACCTCCGATGAGGGAGCCGACTGCACCCGCAACAGTCTTGTTCGGGCTCACTGTCTCATACAATCTCCTTTTGCCCATCCCTTTGCCGATATAATATGCCATCGTGTCTGATGCCCATACTACTGCGTAAAGATAAATGATCCATTCGGGGCCGAGTTTTCTTATTTGAGTTTGGAATGCGAATAAACATGGAATATAAAGAAGTCCGAGGGCAGCTGGAGAAATATCCCGGAGGGACGAGGAAGGGCCGCTTTTTATCATGAGTCTTATACTCATAAGTGCGACGACGAAAAGCATTAATACATCAAGGGTGTACTCTTTCGAAATGTAAGAGGTTCCGAGTACCAACACGCCCCCCAAAAGGCCTGAATACCGTAATGCACCTGTCACCCTATACATGGAATAAAATTCGGACATGGCGAGTAACGAAACCAATATCAGCAAGATGAGGAAATATTCAGCAGACATGTGCATGATGAAAAGATATATAAGAGGGAGTATGATCGCGGCGACGAGCAGCCTTCTAAGGTGCATCCGTCCTCACTGAAATTGCACCAAACCTCCTCTCCCTCTGCTGATAGTCCTGTATCGCAAGTAAAAATTCATCCTTTGTGAAATCAGGCCATAAGGTATCAGTAAAATAGAATTCCGAATAAGCACCTTGCCAGAGCAAAAAGTTACTAATGCGCGTCTCTCCGCTCGTACGGATTATCAGGTCGGGTGAAGGTAATCCTGCCGTGTCGAGATATGAACTGAAGACCTCTTCTGTAATTTCTTCAGGCCCGATACCCGAGGATAAAATCTTTTTCACTGCCCGTATAATCTCGTCACGACCGCTGTAACTGAGTGCCAGATTTAGAGTCATCCCGCCATTGAATGCAGTTTTTTCCGTCGCTTCTTTTATGATTATCTGAATGTGTGCCGGCAGCCTCTGGGAGTCACCTATCGTCTTGAAGACGATATCGCGTTTCATGAGCAAATCAAGTTCCGCTTTCAGATAGGATTCCAGGAGTTTCATTAAGGTCGATACTTCCGGGAAGGGTCTTTTCCAGTTTTCTATTGAAAAAGCATAAAGTGTCAATGCCTTCAACCCGAGCTCCGCAGCCACCTCGACAATTTCCTTCGACCGTTCCACGCCTCGCCTGTGGCCTTCGATTCTTGAGATGCCGCGCACCGCAGCCCATCTCCCATTACCATCCATGATAATCCCTACGTGGCGCGGAATCCGGCCTGATAGCAACATCTCAATTATAACCCCTTGACAGAGTATACATATAACACGGTCCCCAGGGGATTTTCTCCTTTTAAAATGTTGCCAGTTTTGATGCCTAAAAGAGGATTCGCGAGCACAACAACTTTATCGCCCATAACAGTAAAATCAAGCAGCGTGCCTTTTATATTGTCTATTAAAACACTTTTCTCTACGGAAAGTCCATTCCACCAGAGGGAGTTGACTTGAGAATTCTTATAGCCAAGGCCTTTTAACAATCCGAGCACAGGGATTCTCTTCACATAAAGAACTCTTTTGTTTCCGAGAGCAAGAAGCCTGTCCTTGACAGACCACTCACCCCGATCGATCATGACAGTAGGCGATGATTTCTTAAAGTTTTTCAGGAACCCCCCGGTGGTCGCTTTGCTCTCCCACAACCGCATATTATTTTCATCATAAAGATGAAGCGATCCATTTTCGTCGTAAGAGATCACTAAACGTCCTCCGTGTAGATCATCTACATAGGTGAAGTCATAGATGTTTACTCCGGGAGGAAGAGTTATCTCTTCACCCCGCTTGTATTTGTCTTCGTATACCATAATGAATACTTTGCCATCATATCCGGTTGATGGTGAGTAAGACTGAGCAAGAAGCCTGTCATCTAACCTCCTCAAAAAAATTGCGTCCTCATACAGTAGAACAAATTCTCGTTTTTCCAATTCATATTCATAAATATAAGAAACGATGCCATTGTCCCTCAATGATGTGATTATAATTTCATCTCTGCCGTTTCTGTTGAGATCGATTAAATCAAGCCACAAGTGATTGTTCCGGGCGGGGGTCTTGATCTTGATTCCTCCAAGTGCTGGCTGGAGCTGTACGCCAGAAAAAATTCTGACCTCGTCTTCCGTGCTGATAATAAGCTCTTGTTTTTTATCTCCGTCGACATCACCTGTGGTGACCAGTCTGCCCTTAAGAGGAGTATCTATCCGAAGCAATGCCTCTCCTTCGAAGGGCATCAGAAACTCCTTGCCATAACTCAATTCCTTTGCAAAGGCGGCGTCTATCTTAATGTCCGTTTCGAAAAACTTGAGGCCGTCTGAAGCCCAGAAAAGTCTCTGCTTAACAAAAGTATCGGAATCTCTTTTTACAGCCGTCAAAAGAAGTGCGATATCGGCGCCGCGTTTCCGTGCCTCTTCAACGGCTTTCGAAGGGTCATCCATCTCGATGTCGGTATCAAGCATAGTGAACCTGCCTGTCTCTTTTAGAATCCTGTAATAATATTCTGCAAAATTCCAATCGACATCGCTTGATTGACAAAAGAGCATTCTCACCTTTATCTCAGATATTCTGACCTTATATCCTTCTTTCGCCTCCCCTTCGATCACTTCGCTCCGGGACTGGTCAGGTTCTGCCTTCTTTATCTCCAATTTCCCCGTAAGCAATTCCGCATATCCGAGAGGCTCCTTAGTCACGGGATGTGAAAAGGGTGCTTCTTCGAAAAATATATTGAATCTCATGCCCTCTTTCACAGAATCTTCTATTCCCAAATTGATAATTGCTTTTCCGTCCTCTATCTGAGTTATTTCTCCGGTTACGGGCCTGAAATAAGACAGCGTTTCATCTTTGAGCAACTGGAAGGGGTCATCACCGGCATAAGCAGCATGCCAGGACAAAAAAGCCGTTATACCGGGAGATAAAAGGCTCACAACGACCAAAAGGAATTTTCCCCATATCGCGATTGACTCAACGTATCTTGTCATGCTTCTTACTCTTGATTTCATATTTATCTTCCCACTGTCAGTCTCTCTGCGAGTAAGGCCGGTAGAAGTTCTCTTCTCATCTTTCTTTGAACCTTTTCGATGTCATAAGGAACTCTAAGGATCTGAATTTTATTATCCTTCATAACCACAAAGCAGGCTCTCGGATCTCCGTCCCTCGGCTGTCCGACGCTGCCAGCGTTTATTATATATCGTGACCCCTTCCTTATCCCGGCTTCGGTGCGGTATGTCAAGAGTTCTCCCGAAGGTACTCGTTCTATGATTATGGGTTGATGACTGTGTCCGAGAAAACAGAACTTGTGTTCAAAATAATGAAAGTTGACCTCTGCATCCCACATGGTTAGCAGGTAATGCCACGCGTCTGGTTCCTTTGGGGTGGAATGCACAAGGAACAGACCGTCCTCCACCTTTTTAATAGGAAAAGACTCAAGGATTTTTTTGTCTTTCTCTTTGATCACATTTCTCGTCCATTCAAGAGCAGCCCTTGCGTGTTCATTAAAAAAATGGATCGGGGTCAGCCCAAGGGTTCCCCAGTCATGGTTGCCGGCGAGAAGTATCTTGCACGTCTCTGCAAGTGTCTCAATACACTCATTAGGGTTAGGGCCGTATCCCACCACGTCTCCCAGAAATAAGATCTCCTTTATCTTCCTCTTTCTGATATCCGCAAGAACAGCCTCAAGAGCTTCCAGGTTTGAATGGACATCCGAGATCACCGCAAACTCCATCAGGCCTTTCCCACCTCTCTCGCCAGTCTGTCAAGGATGCCATTTAAAAAGGGGGCTGACTCGGCAGAGGAAAATTTTTTTGCGATCTCTATAGCCTCATTGATTGTGACAGCCGAAGGGATATCCTGCCTGTAAATTATTTCGTAGGCCGCGAACCTGAGAATATTCCTGTCAACCGCAGCCATCCTTTTCACTACCCAGTTTTCCGCGACTTTTTCAAGCATGCGATCTATGTCTTCCCTTTCTCGTAAAGTTCCTTGAACGAGTTCTTCGGTGAATTTCTTCACCTCGTCATCCTCGTTTTTATTTGCCCAGAATTCTTCCAGATCTTTCCTGCTGATTTCCTTACCGAGAAAATCCGCCTGGAATAAAAGTTGAAGAGCGTATTCACGGGCCTTGCGACGTTTCATCGGCGGCTAATTAAGTGCAAAGGAGATAAGAAGAGAATTATTTTCGCCGGGTTAGTCACCTGGCCTGTTCACAGTTTTTTTAGCAGCTGTGACATCTCGATCGCTGTCAAAGCAGCGTCCCAGCCTTTGTTACCGCTCTTTGTGCCTGCCCTCTCAACAGCCTGTTCGATGGTATCCGATGTAATAATTCCAAAGGCTATTGGTACTCCAGTTTCCATGGATGCAGCAGCGATGCCCTTCGAGACTTCTGCCGCAATATATTCAAAGTGCGGCGTTGCACCCCGTATAATCGTACCCAGACAGATGATCGAGTTATAAGTACCTTTTATGGCCATTCTTCTGGCTATCACAGGGATTTCAAAAGACCCGGGGACTCTTATAATGTCTATGTCTTCTTCCCTCGCACCGTGTCTTAAAAGTGCATCTCGGGCACCGTCGAGAAGTCTGGTAGTGATAAATTCATTAAACCTGCTCAATACAATGCAAAACTTTAACCCCTTTGCCTGAAGCTCACCCTCTATAATCTTCATTAAGTCCTCCTCTCGCTATTAAACACTGTCCAGCATATGTCCGAGTTTTTTCTTTTTCGTCTTCAGGTAAATGATATTCTTCTCATTTGGCCTTGTTTCTATGGATACTCTTTCTACCACTTTAAGGCCGTAACCTTCCAGTCCTACTATCTTCTTGGGATTGTTCGTCATAAGCCTCATCTTTCTCACGCCGAGATCCACCAGTATCTGAGCGCCAATGCCATAATCTCTCAAATCCGGCTTAAAACCGAGTCTTATATTCGCCTCCACTGTGTCCAGTCCTTTGTCCTGAAGTTCATAAGCCCTCAGTTTATTGAGCAGGCCGATCCCTCTGCCTTCCTGTTTCATATAGAGGATAACGCCTTTCCCTTCCTTCTTTATCTTCTCCATAGCTTTTTGCAGCTGTTCCCCGCAGTCACATCTCTCGGAACCGAAGACGTCTCCTGTCAGACACTGTGAATGAACTCTGACGAGAACCTCATCTTCCGGCTTAATTTCACCCTTCACCAGCGCAAGATGTACGTTCGTATCTATATCATTTTCATAAGCAATAACGGTAAATTCCCCTCCATGAATCGTTGGGAGTTTTACGCTGACAAGTCTCTTCACGAACAACTCTGTCCTCATTCTATATTTAATGAGGTCCTTTATCGTGACTATCTTCAGATTGTGTTTCTTTGCAAATTCCATAAGTTCAGGCACTCTCGCCATTGTTCCATCATCGTTCATGATCTCGCAGATTACCCCTGCGGGATAAAGCCCGGCCAGCTTTGCCAGATCGACGGATCCCTCCGTCTGCCCTGCCCTTTGAAGAACCCCGCCCGGTCTCGCCTTCAAAGGAAAGATGTGCCCGGGCCGTGCAAGGTCTTCGGGTTTCGTTTTTGGGTCAATAGCCGTGAGTATGGTCTTTGCCCTGTCAGCAGCTGAAATACCCGTGGTGACACCCCTCTTTGCCTCAATCGAAACAGTAAATGCAGTACCATAGGGAGAAGTGTTGTCGTCTGTCATCATGGGAAGCTTTAATTCCTCCACACGCTCCGGTCTCAGGGAAAGGCAGATCAGGCCCCTTCCATGTTTTGCCATGAAATTTATAGACTCCGGGCGTACCTTCTCAGCTGCCATGCAGAGATCGCCTTCGTTTTCTCTGTCCTCGTCATCGACGAGAATTACCATTTTGCCTTTTTCGATGTCGCTTACAGCGTTGTCAACTGTGTTGAATTTGTACTTCTCCATCTCCTTCTCCCGATGTTCAACTATTTATTTACTACTAATATATCCTTCATCCATCAAGGTTCTCATAAGATCTTTATTCTCATTTTTTCTTATAAATTTTGCGACATATTTGCCCAGAATATCGACTTCCAGGTTGACGTAATCACCGGCTTTTTTGAATCCCAGTGTCGTCATTTTCGCCGTATGCGGAATTATTACCACTGCAAAGCCGCTTTTAAGTATATCAACAACAGTAAGGCTAATTCCATCTACGGCGATAGAACCCTTTTCCACAAGAAAATCGGTCACGCGCGGTGGAGCTTCGATCTCGATCTTAAAATTGTCGCCAAACTGTACTTTTAACATGATTCTTCCCACAGTATCGACGTGGCCCGTCACAAAATGGCCACCGATCCTTGAATCGGGTCTCAGCGCGGACTCGAGATTCACGATATCCCCGACTTTCAAGCTCCCGAGATTTGTACTTCTCAGTGTTTCTTCGGACAAATCGAAGGAAATTTCATTCGCCTTCTTGTCCACCACTGTAAGACAAACTCCGTTGACGGAAATGCTGTCACCGAGCATGGAAGCAGACGAAATCTCTTGTGACCAGAGAGTGAGTCCCGAACCACCCATGCGACTTGATATTGATTTTATTTTTCCAAGTTCGGTTATCAATCCTGTAAACACATCATTCCTCGATATCAACAGAGAAATTCAATTTTTTCTGGTACACTCCAAGTACGTCGACTGTTTCCGCCCAGAATGCCTTCACATGAACCGTTTTTTCCGTTCTTGTCACCTTAATGTCTTCTTCCTCTAAAGGCAGGTGCAACTCCTTGGCCCTCTCGAAAATCTGAGTCCTTGTTCTTCCAGTGTCTCCCAAACTGATTCTTGCAATCTCTTTCACATCCGACTTGAAAGCAGAATACCTGTAATAAGGCATGCCAAATTTTATTCCCAGATAAACGAGGAAGACGAGAAGAGCCATGACAAAAATAAATTTGATAAAACCCTTTTCATTTCTCAGAGATTTCATCTTATTAGCCTCCCGATCCTTTTAAATCTGACCCAATCGTCAGGATCCCAGGACCAATATATAATAAACGCCTTACCCTTGATGGCCCTCAAATCAACGAATCCCCAATATCTGCTGTCATAACTCTGATCACGGTTGTCACCCATAACAAAAACCTTGCCTTCAGGGACAAGTAAAGGTCCAAAGTTGTCCCTCGGATCATAGCCTGCCATCCTGATGTTTTTGTCATAATGGTGCGCGTAAGGCTCATTAATAGGCCTTCCGTTCACGTAGATAATCTTGTTTCTGGCTTGGATGACGTCTCCTTCGACAGCGATCACTCTTTTTATGAAATCTTTTTTTGGATTCTCCGGATATTTAAAGACGATTATGTCCCCATTTTCCGGTTTCTTGATGGCCAGAACCTTATTGTCTGTAAAAGGAATTTTTGTGCCATACATAAACTTATTCACAAGTATATGATCACCTATGAGAAGTGTGGGAATCATGGAACCCGACGGTATCTTAAAAGCCTGTACGACATAAGTTCTTATCAAAAGTGCAAGAATCAGAGCGGTGATAATAGCTTCCGCATACTCTTTGAACAGTTTTTTCTTGTCTTTCATTCGCGCTTACTCTGGCTACCCAGAAACGGTTCAGGATTGTCGGCAGAATAACCTTGCTGGCATACGAGTCCATCCGGCCTCTCCTTAAAATACTGAACAGATTAAGAGAAGCTTATTTCTTACCTCCTATACTTTTAAAAAGCCTGTTCAATATCTCACAGTCCCTTGAAAATCAAGGTTCTGTGAGTAGATATTAATTCCCTTTTACCGCAAATTCTCTTAAAATATCTCATCAATTCCACAAGGAGGCCATTGAATGAGA
>JBFLXE010000083.1:0-11644 GCA_040757455.1 Nitrospirota bacterium | reverse complement strand
AGAGCGTGACTCGGTATAAAACTGCAGCGTATTCGTCTTCCATTGGCTCCGATCGACTCCAAAAATCTTTAAAATCCTCATGTATGAAAAATTTATGAATAATGTGGGCTAAATAATGATATTCAATGCCTTCTCGCCTCAGTAGCGGTTCAAGGTTCTCTCTCCGGAATAGAGGCAGCTTACTCTTCGGAAATCGCCTGACATCAATAACCGCCTCAATATCATAAGCCAGGAGGATTTCAATGAAGTCCTCTTCACTTCTTCTGCTTGTTCCGAGTGTATATATGGTCAATAGTTCTAAAATAGGAGATTGCCACCCCGCCTCGGATCGCTCGCAGTAACAAAAAGAGCACACTCCATCTTTCCCCCCTCGGTAAGGGGGAATTAAAGGAGGGTCATTGCGAGGAGTCCCGATCAAATCGGGACGACGCGGCAATCTATTTTGAAAAATTCAATAATATGAAATTATATCCTACTTTTAGACAAGTATGAAATATGGTCTTCTTTGAAGTTTAAGAGAGGCACTATTGAGAAAGCCGGGCAAGGATTTTTTGCAGAGATGAATTCAGGAACCGTAGATTCCTGAATTCTTTTCAAACCCTTCCTGATTCTGTAGCGTTCTTGCTGATGGTAAAGTTATTGTCTTCCGCCAGTTGTCGCACCGTTTCTATCTTGGCGCTGGGATTCCGGGCAACAATAAGTTTCACCATTAAATCCCTGTCATTCGCCATCTCATGGAGGACGTCTTCGGGCGTATGAGGATTGCTCGCGACCCCTTGCCTTACCATAGGATCCGGGTCTTTTGCCAATATTCTAAGGGTTTCCTTGAGTGTATTACGGTTCTTTGCAACGGCGCTCCTGATTATCCAATCCTGATCACCGGCCAGAGCACCGAGGGTCTCGGAAGGTGCGTCAGGATCGTTAACCATGTTCCACTTATATCTGAAGTCTCCAATAGCTGCCATAATATTCCTCCTGACTTTATGAGTGATCTTTTGAACGGCTAAAGACTACAACTAAAATATACTCTACAACCTTCGAGGCGCCCTGTCAACCCGAAGGAAAGGTAATATTTATTTTCCTGAAGGGATGAAATCATGCACAGTGAAGATATCGTAAACTGGCAATCCCAGTTCCTCTATATTTTGTCTTCCATTCTGCTCATTACGATCGACTAAAACAATGACAGCCACGACAACCAGGCCGTAATCTCTTGCAATATTGATCGCTTTAATAGTAGAACCTCCGGTAGTAATGACGTCATCGACAATTACAACATGATCTCCGGGGTTGACATTACCTTCTATTTGTAACTGCGTTCCATGTTCTTTGGGCTCTTTCCTGATAACAAAGGCTTCGATGGGTTCTTTCGCATCATAAGAATATCTTGCAACTGCGAAAGCTATGGGATCGGCGCCCATTGTCAATCCGCCTATTGCACTGACTGACAATCCTATTTTCTTTATTTTATCGAAAACGAGTTTCCCTATTAGATATGCACCTTCAGGCGAATATGTGATTTTTTTCATATTAAAATAGTAATGGCTGACTGCTCCTGAAGTGAGCTTATAAATAGGCTTTGCATTGTATTGAAAAGATAATTGTCTGATAAGTTGTTTGAGTCTCTCTCTTTCGTGCATTGATGAATAATTATATTGAAAATTCAAAATATTTTCTTCTATGAAATCTTAATTATTTTAGCAAGGCTATGAATTATTTTCACAATGATTTACTACCGGGAGATCCCCAAACCTATCGGCAAATTCCGGAGATCGGGTTTGTCTGATGACAGCAAAAAATGTAAAATATATTGAGCATCTTTTGGAGGAGGGCAGTGCCTATTTACGAATTTTATTGCGAGGGATGTAATACGATATTCAATTTTTTCTCGCAATATGTAAACACCGAGAAAAGGCCCATTTGTCCGAGGTGCCAGAAAGGGCAGCTGTCGAGACTTATATCAAAAGTTGCCTTTTTGAAAGGTGCAAAAGAAGGAGACGACCTGAAGATACCCGATCTCGATGAAGGCAAACTGGCAAAAGCCATGCAGTTACTGGAGAACGAAGCAGGCAGGATAAATGAAGATGACCCGAGACAGGCTGCAGAGCTGGCGCGGAAACTTTTCAACATGACGGGCTTAAATATGGGCTCAGGGATGGAAGAGGCTTTGAGACGTCTTGAAGCCGGGGAAGACCCTGACAAGATTGACGAAGAAATGGGTGATATGTTAGGCGAAGAAGACGTCTTCGATATTTCCTCGAAGTCGCGCCAGAGAATTAAAAAGAGACCGCCCGAACGGGACGAGACCCTTTATTATTTATAGAGGTTTAAACCTCCATTTATTCGTCTCGAAAAAGCTAAACAGGAGGGTTGCATGACAGCAGAAGAATTACTGGGAAAAGCACAATTACTCTTCGTTGACGGAAAGCACAGAGAGAGTATAGGGGCTTTCACGGAGGCCCTTGAAGCAGGCGCAAATGCCTACATCGTTCATTTAAGCCGTGGAGTTGCATACCTGAACTTAAAGGAATTGGATAATGCAATTAATGATCTACATCAGGCCATCAACGCAAACGATAAGAGTGCAAGGGCATATTATTATCGCGGAATGATCTTTATGGCCAAGGAGGATTTTGAAAGAGCAATTGCAGATTTCACGCAGTCCCTCGAACTAAAGCCGGATCTCCACATAGTGAAATTCGCCAGAGCTACTGCATATGCGCGGTTGCGTCAGTACGATAATGCAGCAGCAGATTTTAAAGCAGTGTTGCCCCAGATGGAGGTCAATCTGCAGAGCTTTACTGACACGTACGGGATTGTAAGAACCGCGATGTGGAAAGTGATGGCCCAGATGGACGGAGAGGCGACTGCTCCGGAATGGACTGCAAGTGAGATAGAAGCCATTAAGAGATGGCTCGGCGATGAACAATAGATCAGCTCAGAAATCTGTACGAATGTCGGGTGGATAATTAAACATGATTGCGGTAATCGACTATGGCATGGGGAACCTCAGAAGCGTTGAAAAGGGATTTCTGAAAGTCGGCGTAGATGCGCGGGTTGTTTCGGATCCCGGTGCAGTAGAGAATGCAAAAGGTGTTGTACTTCCGGGCGTGGGCGCTTTCAGAGATTGCATGAAGAACTTGCAGGAGCTGTCATTGATAGAACCTGTTATTAAGTCGATTCAGAAAGGAAAACCTTATCTCGGAATCTGCCTCGGACTTCAGGTTCTTTTCACTGAATCAGAGGAATTCGGTATCAATTATGGCTTTGACATATTCAAGGGCAGGGTTTTGAAATTCCAGAACAACCTGAAGGTACCTCACATGGGCTGGAACAATGTTAACCTTCTGAAAAGGCCACCGGTTTTTGACGGCGTAAAGGATGGTACCTTTTTCTATTTTGTCCATTCTTTCTATGTTTCTCCATCGGATAGGAATATTGTGGCGGCTACAACAGATTATGGTTTAACTTTCGCTTCCATGGTCTGGAAAGATAATATTCTGGCAACGCAGTTTCACCCCGAAAAAAGTCAGGCAGTCGGACTGACATTTCTCAAAAATTTCGGAGATTTTGTAAAGAAAGCTTAAGTCAAACTCCCCACAGAACGGTTCTGTCTTTGCCCTCCATTTTCCCTCTGTAGAGAGCCCTGTCAGCATTTCTGATAAGCTCCTTCCTGTCTTTTCCGTCAGGAGGATACGTGACCACGCCCATGGTGAGAGTTATATAATTTTTTGGAAATTGGCTCCAGAACTGTGGTATCTGTTCCTTGACAGACTTTCTTATCCTTTCAGCTACAAGGTAAGCTTCATCTTTATCTGTCTGGGGCATGATTACCGCGAACTCCTCGCCGCCAAATCTTGAGATTACATCACTGATCCTGAGGCAATCTTTGGCGATGCTGGCAATAGACTTCAGTATTTCATCTCCCGCCAGATGACCTTCCGTGTCATTAAAAACTTTGAAGTCGTCAATGTCCATCATAATAAGAGAAAAGGTGAGATTATGCCGGTCTGAACGATTGATTTCTTCGAAGAATCTCTCTTCAAAATACCGCCTGTTAAAGAGGCCGGTCAGGGAATCGGTAATGGACAGTTCCCTCAGGTACCCCACGAGACTGTAATAATTTGCGCGATCAAGTGCGATCGAGGCATATGAGGCAAAGGAACGCAATAAAAGCATGTCCTCTTCTGAAAACACACCGCCGGTCAGCTTATCCGATATGTTGAGCACTCCGATCGTCTTATCTGCCGACCTGAGAGGAATGCTTATGAAAGAGCCTGTGCGGTATTTGGGCCTTTTCTTGGCGAGAACCCTCTCGTTTTTTTCTATATCATCAACCCTGAGCGGTATGCCTTCTCTGAATACCCACCCCGCAATCCCCTCACCGGCTTTGATCTTTATCTCACTGAGGAGTCTTTTATTAATACCTTTTGCAGCCTTTATGATCAGATGAGATGTATCATCTTCAGCGATCATTAAAGATGCTTTCTCGGCACTCGTCAGATGCACCGATGTCTCCAGAATTGTCTCATAAAGCACTTCGGGTTCTCTGATTAAAGTCAACCGCTCGGCGGCCGAATTCAAAGAATCTATCTCGCTGATACACCGTGTATAAAAATACTGCAATTCTATCAGCCTTAAGATGAAACCCGTGATTTTGCAGATCTCGTTTATAATGAGTGCGTCTTCGTGCGGAATTTCGGTATTGAAGATACCTAAAAATCCAGCTACCCTGTCTGCTGAAACTATCGGGAAAAGATGAAAAGAGAGGACATCTTCAGTAAAGCCCGATCTCAGGATATCAAGGACTGAGTCCGAATGAACAGGCTTCTGTTTCTGCACGGCCTCAGATATAATGCCCGTCTCGGTCAAAGACACATCAGACAGATGTTCTCTTAAGCGGCCGGCTGTTTTTTTTGCCCTGAAGATGCCATTATCTCTGGCCATTACTGCTATGCTGTCTGCGTTAAACAGGAAAAGCATCGTATCTGCCAGAATATCGTACACTTCTTCAGCCTGTTTCTCCAGCCTGACAGCCGAAATGAGACTCAGTATAGTCTTCATCAGCCTGAATCTCTTTTCGTTGAGATTGCCTCTGAAATTCCCTCTCAGAACAAGGCTGAATATCGATCTGATGTATCGCGCCTGATCCCTGACCTCTTCGTGGTTTCTGATTATGTTTTCTTTCCCGGCGGCCTGGATAATCTGCGGATATATCCCGTAAGTCTGAAAATCCTTTCTGCAGAAGTCTTCGAAATCTTCTTTAGAAAGAAAAACTCCGCCGCCCACAACGACAAATATCGTGTTGTCAACCCGAACAGGCGCGAAAAAGTGGCTTATACCGGTCGGCCCTTCGAATAGAGATACGTCACTTCTGTGAATCGCAATCTCAATATTTCTCTTAACGAAATCATTATATTCTTCTCGTCCTTTTGGCGACGCTCTCACCGCAGCAGACAGTTTACTTTCTTTCACAGGAGGGAGAATAACATTACCTTTTTCACCATAAAGGGAAAGATACAGGCCGGTAAGGCTCGAGAGATGGATTTGAAGCGAGGAAATAGTGTCGATGTCGATCAGTTCCATATTATTTCCCGACTGACCTGTGCAGAAGGTCATCAATGCTTACATTTAATACCGGGTGATTAATCCCCGGTGCGATCTCATTTAAGGCAATCAAGACAAAATCCCTCTCGTGCATATGAGGATGGGGGATCTTCAGGTCCTCTTCGCTTAATATAATATTATCGAAAAGTAAAATATCAAGATCAATGACCCGGGGTCCCCATCTGAAAGATTTTTTCCTCCCGATTTCTGCCTCAATCTCCTTTAACAGTTTTAAAAGCTCCTCTGGTCCGAGTTTCGTCTCAATCTCCACAGCCATATTTAGAAAGGCTGGCTGGTTCTTATAGCCCCATGGTTCCGTTTCACAGAGTGAGGATTTCTTTCGGACCTTGATCCCTTTCCCCTCAAGCAGTTCTATCGCATGAAAGCAATTCTTTTCTCTGTTGCCGACATTTGAACCAATGCCTACATACGCAATCGGCATCTTCTATAGAACCTTTCCTATTCTGTCTACAGCTTCCCGTGTCCTGTCTACAGGTGCTGTAAAAGCAAATCTCACATATCCTTCCCCTGCATCTCCAAATCCGTTGCCAGGAGTTGCCAGAACCCCGGCATTGTTCAAGATGTGCGTGACAAAACTCATCGAATCAAAGCCGGAAGGCACTTTAGCCCAGATGTAAAAGGTAGCAGCCGGTTTCATAAGATCTATGCCAAGGTTCTTCAGTCCACTAAAAAACATTTCTCGTCTTTCACGGTACGTATTTCTAATATCTAACAGGACACTGTCATCGGTATTCAGGGCAATTATGGCTGCCTCCTGTATCGCCTGAAAAATGCCTGAATCGAGATTTGTCTTTATTTTGCCCAGACCTGCAAGCACCTCTTTGTTCCCAACAGCAAAGCCTATCCTCCAGCCGGTCATGTTGTATGTCTTTGACAGGGAATGGAACTCAATACCCACATCCCTGGCACCAGGTATCTCCATAAAACTTAAGGGTTTTTTATCATAGTAGATTTCAGTATACGATGCGTCATGACAAAGTATTATTTTATGTTTAAAAGCCAGTTCGATAGCATCTGTGAAAAATTCGCGTGGTGCCACCGCCGAAGTCGGATTATTCGGATAGTTCAGAAACATCATTTTCGCGTTATCCAGTACCCTTTTAGGGATTGAACCCAGATCGGGCAGGAAACCATTTTTTTCTTTCAGAGGCATCGTATGGCTTACGCCTCCGGCGAATAAAGTACCCACCGAATAGACAGGGTAGCCGGGCGAAGGCACAAGTACAATATCACCCGGATTAACAAACGCCAGAGGGATATGGCCAATGCCTTCTTTCGAGCCAATTAAAGAAAGCACTTCTGTATGTGGATCGAGATCTACGCTGAATCTCTTTTTATACCAGGCCGCCACGGCTGACCTGAATGATAACATGCCTTCATATGAAGGGTATCGATGGTTGACGGGGTTTTCCACTGCCCTTTTCATCGCATTAACTATGTGAGATGGTGTTGGAATATCTGGATCTCCAATGCTTAAGTCTATCAGATCAACTCCTTTATCAAGCGCCTCCTGCTTCAATCTGTCAATAGCAGCGAAGAGATAAGGTGGAAGATGCTTCACACGGCCGGCGAGTTCAAAGAAAACCCTTTTTTTCAAAATACCCCCCTCTGGATATCTTTTATTATAGCATCATAGCTTGTATAAGGCATTGATTTATTTCTTAAGAAGGATTGCGGACAAGTCCGCCTCTGGCGGACAATCCAGAATGACAGCAACAAAAATTGTTATATTTCGGGGACAAATATTATCTTCCATTAAATTTTTGAACAATCAGGGCTAGGACAGTAGCGGATAAAAACCGGGGCACTTTTCTTGAGAAAAGTGCCCCGTTCAAGGATTGGCTGATTCCTTATTCTACCTTTTTTTCCGTTGAAACCGGCTTTATCGCGATACTCTTTGCCGTTTTCTTGCCGTCAGCCTCCATGTATTTGAGTGTGACCTTGTCTCCGACCTTAACATCAGCAAGGGTTTTCTTCTCTTTGTCCATCGTGATCTTCGTGTTCTCGGTAACCGTCGCAACGGCCTCAACGACTTTGTCTTTCATCTTCTTCTTTACGCTGATTGTCATGGCTTTTGTATCGACTGCCGCGACTTCACCTGTAATTTGCTTCACCTTAGGTTTTTCAACGGCAGCCGGCTCCATCTTCTTTTCCTCCGCTAGAGAAAAGGAAACAACAGAAAATATGAAGAGGGCTGTGAGAAAAATGGCTATCCCTTTTTTCATTAGTTATCACCTCCTTTCGGTCTTGAATATTTTGGAATTCGAGGGCTAATTATTGCAATACGATAATATTGAAGCAATAGCTATATTTAATAGCCCCGCAAATTATACCACGCTTCTATTCAGATTCTACAAAAAAAATTTATGGATTAGGTAATCATTCAGTAGCGGTGGTTATCAACCCATAAAATCCACCCCCTGCGCATCCTTCGATAGGCTCAGGATGACAAAAGCGACATGATGCGCCCTGATCTTCGGCGTGCTGAGTCGAAAGCTTGTCGAAGGGTCGAAGCATGCTACACTTACTGAAAGGGTTGCTTCATTAACTTTGACTTATATATCGCCATAGCTAAGATTCGTAGAGCACCGTGACATAATAGGATATATGCTATAATTCTTTTAAATGGAAAAAGCCAGGGCCCATCTGTTTATTGAAGGGAGAGTTCAAGGGGTCTTCTACAGAGCCTTTGTCAGGGAACTTGCTTATAATCTGAACTTAAATGGCTGGGCGAAAAATCTCCGCGATGGGAGGGTTGAGGCTTTGTTTGAAGGAGAAAAAGATAAAATCGACAGAGCCATTAAAGAATGTTACATAGGGCCACCCGGCGCCAGGGTTTCGAAAATTGACGTTCAATGGGAACCTTACGCAGGCGACCTGAAGGACTTTTCCATAACATATTATTGAAAATCCTTCGAAACAGTCAAATCTTTCCCCGAAGGCAGTTTTTTTCGGGGCAATAACTAAAAGAAGTTTTTCTCCCGCTATTAAAAAAGATTCCAAAAAAATAGATATTTTCAAGTAAAATAAAATCTTAGCGGTTTGTTTCGGCATGGACTGGTCTTGCTCATATATGCATGTGAGTAAGTTGAAAGGTATTCATCTTTATGGTATTTTGAATGAATGCTGAGAGAACTGAGGATCAGAAATCTCGCCATTATTGACGATCTGAGACTGAAATTTGAAGGCGGATTTAATGTTCTGACCGGCGAGACAGGTGCCGGCAAGTCGATAATTGTTGATTCATTTGGCCTTGTGCTTGGTAATAGGGCTCAGTCAGACTTGGTTAGATCGGGCGCGAAAGAGGCTTCTGTGCAAGCTTTTTTTGAAGTTAAGGAGATGGAAGAATTGTCTAATCTCGAAATCGACATATCCGACGGACTCATTTTGAGGAGATCCATCTCCGGGTCAGGAAAAAGCAGGGCATATATTAATGACACGATGGTCAGCCTTCAGACCCTTACAGAGGTTGGTAGATCACTTGTGGAGATCCATGGCCAGCACGAACACCAGAGCCTTTTATCCATTGGAAAGCAAATGTTTCTTGTTGATTCATTCGGTAAGCTGCATGACCAGCGGGCAGCAGTTGCGTCACTTTATAAAGAAGTACAGGCACTTAAACACGAGGAAGAAGAGTTGCGGCAGAGGGTAAAGGAGAGGGCACACAGACTCGACCTTCTCAGATTCCAGATCTGCGAGATAGAAGCAGCCTCACTTAGAGAAGGCGAAAAAGAGGAATTGATTGAGAAGAGGAACATTTTGTCGAACCTGACCAAATTGACTGAACTGTCGGAAACAGCTTATGCCATAATCTACGGTGGTGAAGGATCATGTATTGAGAAGCTTTCGTTGGTGATCTCGAAAATAAAGGAAATGGCGCTTATAGATACGCAGGCATCAGAGGTGGAGAGCGCCCTGAATACTGCCTACCCGTTAATTGAGGAGGCGTCGCTTTTGCTGCGGAATTACAAAAGCAAGTGTGATCATCAGCCGGAGGATCTTGCTGACATTGAGGACAGGATAGACCTGATCAAAAAGCTCGAAAGAAAATATGGCGAAGGCATCACCACCATCCTCAGATACAAGGCTGAGGCTGAAGAGGAAATGAGAAATCTCGAACTTGTGGATGAAAGGCTTGATGAAATAGAGGCTGAGCGTGAGAACAAGGAGGAGATGCTTTTTCAGGCCGCTCTTTCCCTCTCCAGGAAAAGAAGAGAGACCGCAAAGGCATTGGAAAGATCAGTAAACAAAGAACTCAAAGAGCTTGCCTTTCACAAAGCCGAATTTGTAATAGACATAGCGCAGGATTCCCTTTCCCTTTGCGGGATTGACAGAATAGAATTTCTGTTTTCTGCAAATCCTGGCGAACCCCCCAGGCCTTTGAGAAAAATTGCTTCTGGTGGCGAACTGTCAAGAGTCATGCTTGCCCTGAAGAGCATCCTTGCGGATTTTGACAATACACCCATCCTCATATTCGATGAGGTTGATGCCGGAATAGGGGGAAGGACAGCAGAGGAAGTGGGAAGGAAGCTCAAGGCGATATCGAGGAAGCACCAGGTTCTCTGCTCAACTCATCTTCCACAGATTGCTTCACTCGGCAATTTCCATCTTAAAGTCGAAAAAGAAGAGATGAAAGGTAGAGCGTGTATCACCGTCCGGGAACTTTCGGAGAGAGAAAAAATTGACGAGATCGCGAGAATGCTGAGTGGCAAGATAACGGAAGGTTCGATCAAACATGCGAAGGAACTTCTGGAAAGCGCCGTATGAAAGGAATGATCACTATTGATAGTGAACTTTGCAAGGGATGCGGTTTTTGTGTGGATGCCTGTCCCCTTGGCGTGATAGTTATAGAAGAGAACTTCAACAAGAAAGGATTTTTTCCTGCTTCAGCAGAGTATCTGGAGCGGTGCACCGGATGTGCCATGTGTGCGGAGATGTGTCCGGAGATCGCCATAGAGGTTTATAGGAACGAATAAGGAATTATGAAAAGATACGCAATCGGCATCGATCTCGGCGGTACAAATATACGGGTTGGTCTTGTCTCAAGAGATGGAGAGACTGTCACAAGAGTCAAGGAACCTTCGACTGAAGAGGTGATGAACTCTATTCTAAGAGCGTTGGATGATATGTTCACCGATCAGGTCGAGGGAATCGGACTTGGTGTCGCGGGAATCATTGACCGGGAAAAAGGCAGAGTAGTGTTCTCGCCGAATTTGCATATTGTTGAAAGTATTGACCTTGTGCGAAAGATCAAAGAGAGGTTCGATGTACCCGTGCTTCTCGAAAACGATGCAAATGCGGCCGCGTTTGGTGAGATGTGGGCCGGGGCGGGGAGAAAATTTTCGAGTTTTGTCCTTTTTACGCTTGGAACCGGAATAGGTGGAGGAATCATTTATAAGAGAAGACTTCTTGGTGTCTCAGCAGAGATAGGGCATATGAGTATCAACGCGGATGGTGCCAAGTGTCCATGCGGTAATTCTGGCTGCCTTGAATCTTATGCCTCAGCGAGAGCGATATTATCAGAGGCGATCTCAACCCTTGAAAAAGGAAGAGAGAGTCAGCTCAGAGAATGCTGCAATGGAAATATTTATAAACTGACTGCAGAGGATATTTACAGGGCTGCGCTCGATGGTGATGGTCTCGCCAGAGAACTTTTAAAAAATGCAGGCAGGTATCTGGGAGTTGGCATTGCCAATATCATAAATCTGATGAGCCCCGAGGCGGTTGTGCTTTCGGGAGGCCTTGTAGGTGCATGGGATATTTATGTCCAGGAGGCTATAAAAGAGGCCTCACGGAGGGCGTTCAAACAACTTTACGATAAAGTCAAAATTGTGCCCTCCTTGCTTCTGGATAACGCTGGCGTTGTGGGCGCCGCAGGGTTTATATTTAAAAAAGGCTGTTCAATAACAGACAATATTTTTAGGAATAAGGGACAACGCAAAAAAGAATAAAAGCAAACGATATGAAAGCAGCAGTTACATTACATAATTATCTCACAGAAAATAAGCATTTTTAT
>JBFLXE010000082.1:3442-11679 GCA_040757455.1 Nitrospirota bacterium | reverse complement strand
AATGCCCTGATACTATCCCTATGCGGATTGGTTCGCCGGAAAAAACGGGGGGCATTGCCAGAATTTCTGCCCACTGCGGATACTTTGCAGCCATAATCTTGCAGACCATCTGGCCGTATCTTTTCTGTAACTCTCTGTCATCGAGCCCTTGCGCAGCAAGATAAAAGGTCTGATGGCTTCCAACTGCTTCGGCTGCGGCATCGATCTTTTCTGCGGTTTCGAATGAAAGGTTTCGCTCTAATTTCAGGAGTTCTTCAAAATATAGAGTCCGCGTCTCTTCAATGCTCGATTGATTCGGATACACAACCGGCAGGTTCGCCATACACCGCGCCCACCGCGCTTTGAAAAGATCGGGTTTAAGTTCAAGTGTCCTGTCGTAAGACGATATCGCCTCATCGGTTTTTCCTTCCTCCTTCAGAGCATTTCCCAGGTCGTAGTATGTTTGGAAAAGTTTGGGGTCGATTTCAACAGCCTTCTGATAACAGATTATGGCATCTTCAAGACCGCCCTTGTCGTGAAGGGCGTTTCCGAGATTGCTCCAGACATATGCAAGACCCGGATTGATTTCCAGGGCATTCCTGAAACTGGCTGCCGCCCCATCAAGTTGCCCTTTAGCCTGAAAAATAATACCGATGTTGTTATGGACGTCGGCATTCCCGGGATTGTGATGCAGCACCTTATAGTAACTGAGAAGGGCATCGTCCAAACGGCCTTGTGCCTGAAGAACAACTCCGAGATTGTAATGGGCATCGTCGAAATCCGGTTTGATCTCAATCGCCTTTTTGTAGCATGTTATGGCTTCGTCGAGCTGTCCTTTCTGCTGTAATTCATAGCCCAGATTAAGATGAGTCATCGCCAGATTCGGATTCAACTGCAGAGCCTTCCTGAAATGGTTTATGGCATCGTCGATCTGGCCTTTTTTCCTCAGCACGACACCCAGACTGTTATAAGTATCGGCAAGTCCTGGATTGATCTCGATTACTTTCTGATAATATTTTATCGCTTCATCAAGTTCTCCGATGTCCTGAAGGATGCTCGCCAGATTATAGTATTGATCTTCATTGCCAGGATCGATCTGTATTGCCTTTTTGATCATTTCCACCGCCTGCTCATAATCTTTCTTTTGAAAAAGGAGTATGCCGAGAAAATGAAGCACATGGGCATTTTCGGGTTCAACCTCAAGAATTTCCCTGTAAATATGCTCAGCTTCTTCTAATTTTCCTGCCTCGTGGTTTTCCAGAGCTGCCTGAAAGGATGATTCGTTTGTCATTGTCTACCCTCGCAATGTATAATGTAATTTAAATTTAAACAAGCTCGAATCCGTAGGACTTCAATTTTCTTTTATTGCATTCCCTGAACAACAGTCTCAATTCGTCTCTATAAGTCTCAGTGTGTCTCCTGCTACGCATATGTATGTCTCAAATGTTTCGATATCATCGGGTTATTCAGGTTTTCATATATATATCCCAAAAGGTTCCCGAGGTCTTCAGACTGTTTCGCCAGTCTCCCGGGGTCACTATTATTCGTTTCAAGCTCATAATGGTAGGCAACGGCATCACCAGCCAGATAGTTCACCCTGCCGGCGAGAATTGCTCTTATGTTGAGATCAATGTCCTCAAGCCATTGCATATACCGCTCGGAAAAGCCGCCAAGCGAGAGAAAGAAGTCTCTGTTTACCATCATGAAAGCCCCGGAGTTGCTGAAAATATCACGCTCTATCCCTGGCGTATAATTGTAGAAACTTCCATAGCCCTTATGTGAAATTCTCAACCGCCCATTTTTGTCGACAGTAAGCTGGATGCCGGCATGCTGTATGGTGTTATTACCAAGATGCAGCCTGGCGCCCAGTATTCCTATTTCAGGTTTGTTATCAATGTAAATCTGGACGCACCGTGATAAAGCGTCGTTCAAGAGTTCGACATCGTCGTGACAGAAAAGAAGCAGTTCAGTGTCCGAAGTGACATGGCTCTTTACGATGCTATTCCCTGCTCTGGCCGGAGTATCGGCCGCAGATTCGACAAGGATGATATCATTTTTCTTTTTTGCGATGTCGCTTATCTTTCGCACGGACTCAGGATCGGTGTTCGCCAGGAGGATATAGAGCTTATAGTTCGGATATCGAGCTTTTCCACGGATGCTTTCAATGCAGCGGATCAATGAGCCTGATCCATTTTGGACGTAGATGATTAAGGCAACTTCCGGCTCTTGCCTGCATGTCACGACGAAATCGTCGTACAGAATAGGGGGGTCTATCCGGTAGGGAAGGCGGGGCTGCCATTTGTGGAGAAAAACGATCCTGTTACGTTCCCATTCTTTATTGGTTATTCCTATAGATTTGTGGATTATCTTCATATCAAAAACAACACCGACTTTGACTCCTGAAAGATGATTTGCAAGGCTGAAATCGACATCATAAAAGTGAAAGCCTTTTATTACTTCATCAAATCTGTTCTTTATGCGCTCTTTATGAATGACAAAGAAAACTCCATCCACCATGATAGTCTCTATGATTTTGTTGCCAAAGTCGCCGCTGTATCTGCTTTCCCATGTGTCGGGATATCCCGTATTAGGATGTTTCCACTCATGCCATACGATTCCCACCATAAGATGACGTTCATCCCACCATCTCCCCGATTCGGTAATGCTCGTGGTACCCGCTTTTCCCAGAATTCCGAAATCGCTATCGCGGAAATGATTGATAATAGTCCTTCCCCAATTACTTTCGGATTCAAAGACAACGTCGTCATGAGTGAAAGCGACAATGGTATTCTTTGATTCTCGTAATCCCCGGTTATAGATTTCTGTCAATGAATATTCGCCATCGTTGATATACTGCAATATTTCGACATCGTCAATTCCGCAAGTCACCTTTACATGATCCCGGAATGCAGGATTGTCTGTTCTTGTCGAAAAAACTACGGTGAGGGATTTTTCATTCATATCGTGGATCCCATTGTGTCACTCTGAGCCGCGAGCCTGTCGAATGGTCGAAGGATCAGCTGATTCATGACTTCCTTGAAAACTCCGTATACCGTGTCCACGGTGATCACCTCCATACACACGAAGTTTCGCGGGCAGTTGATTATTGCGCCGGCAGCGAATCTGTGCCTGCATCCCTTGCACGCGACAAAAGTATTCACCGGAATGAACATCGTCAGCGAAGTGTCCATAACAAACTCCGGTTGGGTTGCACCGAAAAGGATAATATGAGGTATCTGCGTTGTTTGTGCAAAATGGGCAAGGATATCATCATTACCAATGAACAACTTGCTTTTTGCAATGACAAGGGCTGTCTGCTGGAGGGTGAGTACATTGACAAGGTTCAGATCGGGGTCAAGAAAATCAGGATGCTGGGCGGCTGTTTTACCTATAGTCACTATCTTGAAGCCCTCCTGTTTAAGCCGCCTGCCGAGTTCGACATAATTTTGCCTGCTCCACTGCTTGCCGGGCACCGAGTCGCTGAAATCGAGTGCGATGAATTCAGGGTAGTCTTTTAGAAGATTATCAATGTATTCGTTGTCTTTTGTTTGAGTATAGAGCGTTCCCGTTTTTTTCTTTGGTTTGACACCGGCGATCTTCGCATAACAGTCGACGATGTGTTTCCGGAAGTCCTTCTCATACGCATAATCAAGATCAATGAACTCATCGCATGGCACAGGGGAATTAAATGTCACATATCCGTCGATATCGAAGCAGCCCTGGACAGCATCAGAGAAATTTGTCATCAGAAGGATCAGGCTGTCAGGATTCTTTTTTTTCAAAGCCTCGATGATGGGCAGGGTAAGGAAAACATCTTCAATCTCGGCGCCACGTTTTATGACGATGGTTTTCCCGAATCTCTTTTTCGCCAGATAGGCATGCCAGCGTTTTCTGAAAAGATATTCATTGATAACGTAATATCCCGGCAGGTCAAAATTATTCTGTATCATTCTTACGGTTGTCTGTCCTCTCAGGTGATGCCACTCAACATTGGCATTTCTTAGCATATATCCGTCTTTACGCAAACGGAGCGATAAATCCATGTCTTCAAAATAGTGATACTGGAATTGTTCATCGAAAAGCCTGTATTTTTTTGCCAGAGAGACGGGCATGATAAAACAGCTTCCCTCGCAGTATTCGGGGCTGTCAGTATCTTCCCAGCCGCCTATTTTGTCTATGCCGAGCGTATTGAAGACATTTGTTTTGGGCCCTACCTGTGCTACTTTGGAATTCTTTTCAAGGACATCGAGCATCTGGGCAGCCCATTGCCCGAAGAATTGGACATCGTCATGGAGAACCGCAAAATATTTTGCCTGCGCCCGGGAGAGATTCCGGTTATGCGCAGCAGAAAAGCCGATATTTTTGTCATTGTGGATGATCTCGAGCTTTACTTTGTGATCGGTGATAGATGATCCGAAATGCTGCTGCGCGATATTGACAAATTCTTTAGATCCTGACCCGTTGTCAAAAATAAGAAGTTGGGACATTTCCGGGGTGTATTGTTTCAACGATTTCATGAGGTTTTGAAAAACGTCAGGATCAGGATCGAGAACCGCAATAGATACTGTAAGCATGTTGTCTCCTTTTCATCGTTTCTCCCAATTTCAGGATTTGGTTACAGAAGAGCCAAGAGCTTCATAAACCGTTCAAAAACAGATATTATTTATTTTTTAATTTGTTTATTTTAACATAAAGCATGAAGCGAATCGTGATAATCATCTTTTTTTTGTTCTTCTTAACATCTCTTTCGCACGCTCAGCCTTCAATAGTCTTTGATTCGGAAAAACATAATTTTGGAAGAGTTTCGGATCATAAACTCAGTCATATTTTCTCTTTTACAAATGACGGCGATGAAGAACTAATTATCGACAAGATTGTTCCTTCTTGAAATGGGACGACTGCCGAGCTGGTTGGTTCCAACCGGCTTAAGCCCGGCGAGGATCGGGAGATCATCGTAGGCGTTCATATGAAAGAGGGATGGCGTGGTCAGGTTTCTAAAAGAGTGAAAGTGATCAGCAATGATCCAAAAAGACCTGTTCTACTACTTATCCTTTATGCAATTATTCAATAAAAAACCTTTTATTTAAAAATTGCGCTTTTCACTTAGCTCCCAAAATTGCTGATAGACTCTGGAAACCCTTTGCCCATCTGTCATTGCGAACACCCCAAGGGTGTGAAGCAATCTCTCAGTTAAGTATTGAGATTGCTTCGCTTCGCTCGCAATGACACCCTTTTATCGGCAAATTTGGTTTAACTGACGCCGCTTTATTTTCGCAGAAAATCAACAATAGACTGTTCTTCAGGAGACTGTGGCGGCAATACTTCAGTCACTACAGGCTGTGGTGATTGCTGTGATGGTTGTGGAATAACTCTTGGTTTCGAAGAGACTGGTGGCCGCGCCGGTGGTGTGACCGTACCCTGTCTGGATACACCTGTTGCTCCGGTACTTACTGGTGGCGGCAATTCTCTTGTTTTTGTTTTCGTAGGGTCGTGTAAATAGAGCATCATCTTCTCTTCTCCTCTGACCATCACGACCTTATCAGTGTCTATTTCGGCAAGAGTAAAGCCGCTCATTATATCGCCTTTTCTTAAGACTGTCTGTCTCTTTCCCCTGCCCGGTGTAGTGAGCGGCATCTTCAGGTCTTCGATATAGGCAAGGCTCAAATAATCTGTTATCAATGTACCGTAAAGAACAAATTCTGGTTTTGGCAGGGGCTGCTCTTCTTTCTTTTCAACAGGAATTTTCCTTTCCGGATGGAATAAATTGTTTTCCGAAATCGCTGAATAATCCGTAGGAGAAAGGATATGAACTTCTGGCGTTTCCTGATCGGCAAGATCCGCGGTCTTCTTTTTGTCGGCGGATGGAATATGCTGCGTTTTGACAGTATACAGTGGTATAAAGAGGTTATTCACAAAAATTATGATAGCGGCTGTCAGAATGACATTTAATAAAGTGATATTCCTGAACAGGCGTCTCAGCTTCTGCATATATTCAATTTTAATTCTATCATAAAGTCAAATCCTGCTATAAGAGTTGCCATTTCGAGTAAAGTTTCGAGGCGAAACCGAAGCAAGATTCCCTCCGCCCCTGCGGATCTACCGAAGAGGACACTTCGTTCGGAACAAGCTCCGCAATCTCGCCTCATGCAGTGTCATGGTGAGCCCTGAGCCTGTCGAAGGGTCGAACCATGACACCAGTATCACCCTTCGACACGCTCAGGGTGATCATAATAGCAATGGTTTGCACGTTTATTGCTGGATTTAAGGAATTGAAAAATGCGTTACCCAGAGATAATAGTCATTTAAGTTGCCGGATGGTGAAAGCATAAAGCCAAGAGTGTAATTTCCTTCAGGCAGAACCGACACGGGAATATCACTAAATACGACCTCACTGAGGGGCCCTGTTATATTTGCCTTCCATGGCTCAATTCCCGTTGAAAGTGGTTGGATTAAATAATCTGACCTCAAAAGATATATATCGTTCTGATTAATTTCCGTCACATACAAAGCGACATAAATATCGACAGGCCCTGCAAATTGAGATATGCCTATCTGTATATCAAGTGTGTCTCCCCCTGCTGCAACTGAACCAATTCCGACAGGAATATTCTGATCAGGATATTGACTTGTAACCGGATATACTGCCGGAGCTGAGGTGAAAATAAATTGGCCAGTCGGCAAACTGATGGGTAGTCCCGCGGGTTGCCGTAAAGCTACAGTATGGTAAGATCCTCCGGCAACACTAATAATTTTGTTTACACCTGTAAGCACCGGGAAATTGCTGTTCTTATTTGTGCCGTTTCCAAGCTGTCCATATCTGTTATTTCCCCAGGCCCAGAGAGTGCCATCTGATTTCAAGGCCATAGTATGGTAGGCACCCGTAGCAACAGAAACAACATTATCGATTGCTGCTTTTATAGGTAAATTTCTGCTGTTGTTACTACCTTCCCCAAGCTCGCCATAGGAATTATTTCCCCAGGCCCAGAGAGTGCCATCTGATTTCAAGGCTACGGTATGGTAGGCTCCGGCGGCAATGGACACAACATTACTGATTACTGCTCTCGCAGGTGATGTCTTGTTGGTGTTGCTGCCCTCTCCGAGTTGACCGTAATTATTCCTTCCCCAGGACCATAGAGAACCGTCCGACTTAAGAGCCACGGTGTGATACCTACCAGCAGCGATGGACACGATATCTCTCGTGTTTGCCTTTACTGGTATGGGAATGGTGCGGGTGCTGCCATTTCCCAGTTGACCGAAAGAATTGTTTCCCCATGTCCAGACGGTGCCATCCGATTTAAGGGCTGCCGTGTGGAACTCTCCGGCGGCAACAGACACAACATCGCTGATACTAATCTCTATTGGCACATTGCTGTCAGTGCTTGTACCGCTTCCCAGTTGACCGTAATTGTTCCGACCCCAGGTCCAGACAGTGCCGTCTGATTTCAGGGCTGCTGTGTGATATCCTCCGGCGGCGATGGACATAACATCACTGACACCAATCTGTAGTGGCACACTACTGTCAGCATTTGTACCGCTTCCGAGCTGACCGTAATTGTTCCGACCCCAGGTCCAGACAGAGCCGTCTGATTTCAGGGCTACTGTGTGATATCCTCCGGCGGCGATGTCAGAAACAACAAAATCATTGACACCAATCTGTATCGGGATGTCACTATCGATTGTGGCACTGTTTCCAAGTTGACTGAAGGAATTATTTCCCCAGGTCCAGACAGAGCCGTCTGATTTCAGGGCAGCTGTGTGATATCCTCCGGCGGCGATGGAGGCAATGTCACTGATATAGACCTGTATCGGTATATTACTGTCAGCATTGATACTGTTTCCCAGTTGTCCAAAGGAATTATTTCCCCAGGTCCAGACAGAGCCATCTGATTTCAGGGCCGCTGTGTGGAATCCTCCGGCGGTAATGGAGACAACGCCACTGATACCAATCCGTATTGGCACATTACTGTCAGCATTGATACCGCTTCCCAGTTGTCCAAAGGAATTATTTCCCCAGGTCCAGACAGAGCCATCTGATTTCAGGGCCACGGTGTGGAATCCTCCGGCGGTAATGGAGACAACGCCACTAATACCAATCCGCATTGGCACATTGCTGTCAGCATTGATACCGCTTCCCAGTTGTCCAAAGGAATTATTTCCCCAGGTCCAGACAGAGCCATCTGATTTCAGGGCCACGGTGTGGAATCCTCCGGCGGTAATGGAGACAACGTCGCTAATACCAATCCGTATTGGCACATTGC
>JBFLXE010000082.1:0-3342 GCA_040757455.1 Nitrospirota bacterium | reverse complement strand
ATCCGTATTGGCACATTGCTGTCAGCATTAGTACCGCTCCCCAGTTGACCGTAATTGTTCCGGCCCCAGGTCCAGACAGAGCCATCTGATTTCAGGGCCACGGTGTGGAATCCTCCGGCGGTAATGGCTGTAACAATAAGATCATTGACACCAATCTGGGTTGGCACATTACTGTCAGCATAAGTACCATTTCCCAGTTGGCCATAGTCATTCCTTCCCCACAACAAGATATTTCCAGTATTTGAACCACTCACAGAAATACTGACAAAAAGAAAAAATAAAACAATCGATATTATTTTGAGGACTCTCATAATTGTCTAAAATCCAGATTCAGCGATAAGATGAAAAAACCTTGTTCATTGCGATCCGCCTCAGGCGAGCTCGCAATCTCTCTATAATAGACGAGATTGCCTCGTAAGAATCGCTGCTCGCTAAGGCTGAATGGTAAAGTTACTGTCACTTATATCTGTTTCTGATCTGCCACTGGAATCTTTTAGAACCACTTTTATCAAACATTTATCCAGGATCTTGTTTGTTTTTGGTACCTTCCATACATAAGTTCCACTATTAGATTTAAGTTTTTTTATTAACTTCCATGTCTTACCGCCATTCTTTGTATAAAATAACTTCATCTCGGTTACCGGGTTATCTGATACATTCGTCTGCCACTGGATATTTTGGTTGCTCCCGGAAGTCAAGATTTCCGATCCGTTTGGTGACAATACCCTTATCGTTTGTCCTGCAACCATTGCCGTCGCTGCATAATCCGTCCCGTATGAAGATGAAGTAATCGGGGAATCAGACGAAAGGTTCGAATCCAGTCTCGCCAAAAAACAATTGGCATAGCTGTTCATCGTCGCATCATTCAGAAAAGTGAAGGGGAAATCCGGAGAATATGTAATACCGGCTATGTACACATCTCCCGACGTGCCAACTGCAATTGAACTGCCGTGATCGTATTTTCTTCCCCCAAGATATGTTGAAGCAGTCAATTCCGTCAAATCATTGTCCAGCCTTGCTATGAAAGCATCGGTGAAGTCCCCCATAAAATAAGGAATGAATGAATATGGCTTAACGGGGAAGTCTGATGAGAAGGTGCTTCCTGTCACAAATACATTGTCTGAATAAAACGAAGGCGATAAATCCTGAGGATTTATTGTTTTTGAGACCTCGTTTGAATATTGGCTTTCGTTTCCTGAACTGTCATACGCCGTGACGGCAAAATAATAAGTAAGTCCACTCTCTAAATTATTGACTGTATGCGTCGTCGCGTTCCCTACATTGACCACCTGATTATAAACCAGTGAAGACGTTCCGTAATAGACATTGTAACCGGAGAGATCGGTTAAGGGAGTTCCGTCGGCGTTCGTGGTCGGAGCTTCCCAAAGTAATGTCGCAGTTCCACCATATGCCTGTTCTTTTCCCAGGGCAATTCCACCTGAATACTCACTGTGGCTTCCACCCAAAAACGTTGACGCCAAAAGAAACATCAATCCGCTGTCAAATTTTGATATAAAGACATCTGAGTACTGATCCAGCAGCGAACTCTTAAGGGTTCCCGGGGTTGTTGGAAAATCCGGAGATGATGTATCACCCGTCACATAAACATTTCCGGCGGAGTCCAGGACGACTGCACTGGCATAATCGTCCCTGCTGCCGCCGAGAAAGGTTGATGAGACAAGGAATGTCAAATTAGTATTCAACAGCACTATAAAAGTATCAGCCTTTCCATTAAAAGAGGAATCGTAGGCATCCGGGGTAATAGGGAAATCAGAAGAAAATGTGTTACCTGCTGCGTATATATATATATCAGGATATAAATCATAGTCTGAAAACACAGCCAGCGAGCGAATATAATCCGTATCACTACCTCCCACGAATGTTGATGCGAGCAAGGAGGTCAGATCATTATTAAACTTTGATATAAAGGCATCGGCTGTTCCACTAATGAAGGAGGTGCTCAAGGCATCAAGGGTTACGGGAAAATCCGTCGACGCCGTGTAGCCGCCCACATATATATTTCCAGAAAAATCCAATGCCAGAGAATAAGCAAAATCGTCTTTGTTACCACCAATAACTGTCGAGCCAAGAAGAGATGTCAGATCGCTGTCGAGCTTCGAAATGAACACATCGGAACCGCCGCGGATAGATGCCGTAAAAACACCTGGAGTTGTCGGGAAATCCGCGGACATGGTATAACCGCTCAGATAAACATTCCCCGAGGAGTCCAATTTAACAGAATATGCAAGATCATCCGAAACCCCTCCTATGACCGCCGACGTTAAAAGAGAAGTCAAATCGCTATTCAGCTTCGATACAAAGACATCGGAACCGTTAAGGTAAGAGGCAGTGATAATGCCCGGGCTTATCGGGAAATCTATGGCCATTGTATAGCCACTTACATAGACGTTTCCCGAAGAATCCAATGTTAGCGCATAGGCAAAATCATCACGACTGCCACCAATTAGTGCCGAAGCCAGAAGGGGATCTATCACAAGTGTCCTCGTTTTGTCGTACTCACCTATTTGAAATCCGTAAATCTTTTCGGGCCCATCACTTTCAAGAATGTAACTAACAGACACTTCGACCCTCTCGCCATTGATTTCCTGATAGGCAACGGGTTTTGAGAACTTCACGGTACCGAGGTCTGTCTCTACTTCGAGTTGTCCCGATTTGTTAATCGTCAGAGACTCCGCGCCCTCAAGGCTAATTTTGATCTCTTCCGGATTGCCGCCTGAGTTTATAAATAGCAGTTTCTCCACATTGTTGCCGTGTGCTTTTATTTTAATCTCTAAGTTTTTGTAAACCTCTCCCAAACTCACAGATTTGTATACAAGAATACTTTTTCCCCAATTTGATGATTTGGTTCCTAAAAAATATCGAATATTAGTCGACGAAACCTCTTCTCCGCTGACGTCCTTGATTTTACCGTTAACGAATTTTTCTCTGAGAATCAGGCCGGTTGAAATTTTCTCATTTATTACTTTTGGCAGGATATAAACAATTTCACCCGCGCCGGTTATAACCACGTTACCCCCGAACATTCTGGCATAATATTTAATTTCTTTATTTGCATGACCCAGATTTTCAATAAAAGGAATCTGAAGTTTAGAAAAATCATATGTTATCTTTGACGGGTTCTCTTGCGTGCTGGAGTATGCCTCTGTGGCAAAGAGGAGAATTAGTGAAAATAAAAAAATGATTTTTAATAAATTTCCCTTATCAGAAGGTTCTAATAGTAAAGAGCGTTTTTCAAAAAATTCCGGAATCTTCATTCGCGTATAATTTAAGAATAATTACCAAGCAATTCGGATTTTGGTAGAGGTTTATTAAACTCTATCA
>JBFLXE010000081.1:0-12184 GCA_040757455.1 Nitrospirota bacterium | reverse complement strand
TTCTCATTCAATGGCCTCCTTGTGGAATTGATGAGATATTTTAAGAGAATTTGCGGTAAAAGGGAATTAATATCTACTCACAGAACCTTGATTTTCAAGGGACTGTGAGATATTGAACAGGCTTTTATAATAAGAAGTAGGTATCGAATCCAATTTTACCATCAGAGGTCTCATAAGTATATGGATTTTACTTTGTGCTGTTGGCTATACTTATCGAAAAATGAGAGGTAAGAAATGCCCTTCTTTGGTGAACTGTTCGTTAGCGAGATAATAAAGAAGCCCGTGCTCGATCCGAAAGGTGAAGAGATCGGTAAGGTAAAAGATCTTGCCGTTGTGAAAGGCGATCCGCTCCCCAGAGTTTCGGCACTTATTGTCGAAAAGAAAAAGAGACTTTTCCTCATACCGTGGAGTGAACTCAGCATATTCAACAAAAGGATAATCTCTGCAAAAATATATGGCAAGGATCTCCTGCCTTACGAGCCCAATGAAAAAGATCTTTTGATCGTCAGGGATGTACTTGACAAACAGATTGTTGACGTAAATGGTGTGAAAGTCGTTAGGGTCAATGATGTGAAACTCGAAGGGTTTAAGTCTGAGGCTGTTCTGATCGCGGTTGACGTGGGGATGAGAGGGATAATGAGAAGGCTGGGCGTCGAAAAGGGAGGAGAGGACTTTATGAAGATATTCAAGAAACAGCTATCCCACAATCTCATAGGCTGGAATTATATCCAGCCGCTTGAACCAAAGCTAACGAAGATTGCACTCACGGTGCCCAGACAGATGGTTTCAGAACTTCATCCCGCTGATATCGCAGATATTATAAGCCAGATATCACACAAAGAAGGTGAGACATTCTTTAAGGGGCTTGACGTAGAAACTGCAGCGGAAGCGCTTTCAGAACTGCAGCCAGAAGTCCAGGCTGCAATAATCACCGGTATGGAGACAGAAAAGGCTGCTGACATAATAGAAGAGATGCCGCCTGACGAGGCTGCGGATGTACTTAGTGATCTCCCACTGGGAAAGGCAAAGGAAATTCTTGAACATATCGAAAAGGAAGAAGCTGAAGACATACAGGAACTTCTCAGCCACGAAGAGGATACGGCAGGCGGGTTAATGACAAATGAATTTATCGCCTATCCGCCCGAGATTACTGTGAGGGAAGCAATCGATAGATTTAAAAAAGATGCTGAGGAGGTCGAGACCGTCTATTATATTTATGTGAGAAATGCCGATGAAAAACTTGTCGGGGTTATCTCCTTGAGAGAAATGCTACTATCTGGCCTTAATTCAAAACTTGCTGATATTATGGAAACTAAAATAAAAACCGCCTCTCCGGATGAAGATGAGAACGAAGTTGCTGAGGTTATATCAAAATATAACCTTGTGGCATTACCGGTCGTTGATACCGAGGGTGTTATGCTCGGCATTGTTACCATAGACGACATTCTGGACAGAATTCTGCCACCTGCCGCAAAGCGCAGAAGGAGAAGAGTGTGAGCCTCTTAAAAAAATTAGCCATTTTTCTTGCCGTTATGGGGCCCGGGATAATAACCGCAAACATTGACAACGACGCGAGCGGGATAACCACATATTCAGTTGCTGGTGCCAGATTTGGATACGCTCTTTTATGGACATTGGTACCCACAACAGTTGCTCTTGTGGTAATACAGGAAATGGTCGCAAGGATGGGTGCCGTAACCGGTAAGGGTCTTTCGGATCTGATCAGGGAAAACTTCGGGGTAAGGTCAACATTTTTTATGATGGGTGCACTTTTTACAGCTAACTTCGGAACGACAGTCGCTGAGTTCGCGGGGTGGGCTGCAAGCATGCAAATTTTAGGCTTCAGCAAATACCTTATGGTTCCTCTCGGTGCATTATTCATCTGGATTTTGGTAATAAAAGGTAATTATAGATCGGTTGAACGCATCTTGCTTTTCGCATGTCTTTTATACTTTGGATATGTATTTTCAGGATTTATGTCAAGACCAGATTGGAAAGAGGTCTTCTCCAGAACTTTTATACCACAGATAAAATGGGAATCTGAATTCATTATGCTCAGCATAGCGATTATTGGTACAACAATTACGCCATGGATGCAGTTTTATCTCCAGTCATCCATTGCAGAAAAGGGCATCAAAAAAGAAGAATATAAATTGTCAAGATTGGATGTATTTATTGGTTGCGGTCTTACGGATATTATCGCATTCTTTATTATTGTTACATGTGCAACAACCCTTTTCCCTCATGGCGTACGAATTAACGAGGCTTCGGAAGCTGCCTTAGCCTTAAAGCCTTTTGCGGGCAATTACGCTTCCCTCATATTTGCTATCAGCCTTGCAAATGCTGCTCTTTTGGGTGCGATTATTGTACCTCTTGCAACATCTTACTACATATGTGAGGCAATGGGCTGGGAAAGAGGGGTGAATAAAACCTTTAAAGAGGCCCCGCAGTTTATGTCGATATATACCTTTATGATAGTTTCTGCTTCGCTTCTCATACTCATACCGGGCGCCCCGCTCATTTTTCTCATGGTGCTTTCTTCCGTCCTCAACGGACTTCTACTGCCCTTTGTTTTGTTATATGCGATTTCTCTTGTCAATAACAAAAAACTAATGGGAAATTATGTAAATCCAAAATTTTATAACATTATATCCTGGAGTACTGTGGGAGTTCTTACAATACTTACTCTGTTCTTTGTCACAACCATTTTGCTTCCTCTGAGGAATATTCATGGTTAAGTCGATCGATTGGGTTGATGGAAGAGTGATCATGCTCGATCAGTCGAAGCTTCCTCTTAAGGTCACTTTTGTTACCTGCACTGACTACAGAAGAGTTGCGGAAGGCATAAGAAAACTCTGGATAAGGGGAGCGCCTGCCATAGGCATTGCAGCGGCAATGGGAATTGCCCTGGGAGCACAAAATATAAAGGCGAAAACATTCTACGAATTCATCAGAAAATTGATTCCCATTTTCGACGAGATGCTTTCCACAAGGCCGACTGCGGTCAACATTAAATGGGCGGTAGGAAGGATCAGAACTGTTCTCATCCGTAGACGGGATGAGCCGATCGACAGACTAAAGTCACTTCTCGTCGAGGAGGCAAAAAGGATTCTAAAAGAGGATATAGAGGTCAATAAGGCCATTGGCCGGTGGGGTGCCCAATTTATAAAGGATGGTAACACCATCCTCACACACTGTAATGCCGGTGCTCTTGCAACAGGCGGATATGGTACAGCAACCGCCCCATTGCTCATTGCGAGAGAGCAGGGAAAAGAGATTCGCGTAATAGCAGATGAGACGAGGCCTGTTTTGCAGGGCGCGAGGCTCACGGCATGGGAACTCATGCAGGCGGGCATTCCGGTCACTCTCATTACTGACAATACGGCTGGTGCTCTTATGAAAAGAGGTGAGATAGATCTGGTGATTGTTGGTACCGACAGGACGGCACGAAACGGCGACGTGGCAAACAAGATAGGAACATATACATTGGCTGTTCTTTGCAAGGAGCATCGAATTCCTTTTTACGTTGCAGCGCCTCTGAGCAGTATTGATTTTTCGATTAAATCAGGCGATCTTATACCCATCGAAGAGAGAGGACCTGAAGAAGTGACCCACATATTCGGTAGATGCCGGATAACACCGGACGGCGTGCCCGTGCGGAATATAGCCTTCGACGTAACTCCTCACAGATATGTGACCGCTATAATTACCGAAAAGGGGGCATTCAGGCCGAAAGATTTGAAGAAGTTGATGAGGCAGAATGTCGATATTGATGAATTGAGGATAAAGCCCGCAGCTATGCGTCCTCTTGACTTTGAAATGTAAGCTATCCTACCATTAATCATGGTTTTGGACGAGGTCTTCAAACTTTATGAAACAGACCTGAAAATTGTTGAGGACAGGATCAAAGACCTCTTCAAGAGCCATGTTTTTGCGATCCCCTTTGTTGGAAAATACATTGTGGACGGTGGCGGCAAACGTCTCAGGCCACTTATACTTCTGCTCAGCTCTGAACTATCAGGCTATAAAGATGATTCGCGCTTGACCCTTGCAGGGATAATCGAATCGATACACACGGCGTCATTGCTACACGATGACGTGATTGATGGTGCAGACATAAGGCGCGGCAAGTCTCCCGTGCATTCCATTTGGGGAAACCAGATCGCCATACTCGTTGGCGATTTTCTTTACTCTAATGCATTGAGACTGGCTGTTATGCAGAAGAGTCAAAAGATTATGGAGTCGCTTTCCGAGGCAACGACAAGGATGACCGAGGGAGAGATACTGCAATTGACCAAAACAGGAGACCCTGATATAAGTGAAGAAGAATACCTTAATATTATCTCTGCCAAAACAGCTGCACTGATTTCCGCAGCGTGTAAAATTGGTGCGATTCTCGGTTCTCTGCCCGAGGCTGAAGAGAAAGCGCTTGGAGAGTTTGGAAAGAAGACAGGAATCGCCTTTCAAATGGCAGATGATATCCTTGATTATATGGCTGATGAGAACGAGCTCGGCAAGAGGCTCGGGAAAGATCTTAAAGAAGGCAAGATAACCTTGCCTCTCATATATCTATTGAAAACAGCATCGACTACCGAAAGAGAAGAGATTAAGTCCATCATCAAGGATGGCTTCAAAAGGAGAGGCCTTAAGACAATATTAAGACTTTTTTCAAAGTATAATACAATTGAACTCTCTCTTCAGAAGGCACGGAACTTCGTCTCCGCGGCGAAGACTGAACTCTCAATTTTCCCGGACTCGCGCGCGCGACAAGCCCTTTTTACTGTGGCAGATTACACTCTTCAGAGGGGAAAATAAATGCACCCGCTCATTGAGTTCGCAAAGCAGAGTGTCGAGACCTATATAAAGGAAGGTAAAATCATGCCATTGCCCGAAAATCTTTCTCCTAAACTGGCACAAAAAGCAGGCGTCTTTGTCTGCCTTAAGAAACACGGACAGTTACGGGGATGTATCGGAACCTTTCTGCCAGCAACGTCTTGCATCGGCATGGAGACCATACTGAATGCAATATCGGCAGCAACAAGAGACCCGAGGTTTCCGCCTGTGCAACTGGATGAACTCGAATCTCTTGAATATACAGTAGATATACTTTCATGTCCTGAGAAGGTCGAAGAAATATCGCAGCTCAATCCGAAGAAATACGGTGTTATCATCGTTTCAAGAGACAAAAGGGGACTTCTGCTTCCGGATCTTGAAGGGGTCGACACGATAGAGGAACAGCTGAGGATAGCAAGGATGAAGGCGGGCATTTCGCCCCATGAGAAGGCGGATGTTTACAGGTTTCATGTTATAAGATACAAATGACAGAAATTTCCCTGAAAGACAACATCAAAAATATAGGCCTCCCGAAGCTTCTCGCATATCTCAACCAGAACAGAAAAACGGGAACACTGGAAGTTCAGACACCCATTTTCACCAAAAGAGTCTACCTTGTGAAAGGTGATGCGATCTTCGCTTCATCAACTTATGAAGATGACAGATTAGGGGAGATGCTCATCAAGTCCGGTAAAATCACTTTAGATCAATATGAGAAATCCGTAGAACGTCTAAAGAAGACGGGTAAGAGACAAGGGGCGATCCTCGTTGACCTCGGGTACATTACACCAAAGGACCTCTTCTGGGGCGTGAAATATCAAGTGAAGGAGATAATTCATAGCCTTTTCCAGATTGAGGACGCTCCCTACGAATTCATAGAGGGTGGAATACCGACAAATGAAGTCATCACCTTAAAGATGAGCATGGGCAACTTAATATATGAGGGCGTTAAGAGGATTGACAACTGGACAAGGATTCGTAATGAAATGCCCGCTGCAGAGGCCATTTTTAAATTGAGCAGCAATCCCGCCACACTGTTTCAGGATGTTGAACTTTCGGAACAGGATAGAAAAATGCTGGCTATGGTCGACGGAACCAGATCTATCAAGGAACTCATTGACAGTTCCTGGTTCGGTTCATTTGAGGCGATGAAGATTTTGTATGTATTGTGGTCCATAGGTGTCGTGGAGCAAATGAAAGAACCTGAAGAACAAGTAGTGCAAGAACAGGTAATACGGGAAGAGATATTACAACCTGTTTCCGCTTCCGCTAAGGAGAACAGTTTTTCAAAGAGAGTAGATGAGATTTATTCAAAACTCGGCAATTTAAGCGCCAAGGAACTTCTGGAGATAAATGAAGATTCTGATGAGGATGCTGTGGTGAGAAATTATTACAGACTTTCCAAAGAGTTTCATCCCGACAGATGTTTCTCGTCCGGGGTCTCCTCGATGAAAGACAAGCTTACCGCGATATTCGATGCGATAACGCAGGCCTACAATGTGCTGCAGGATTCCGCAACATTCAAAGAAATGACAGAACCCATCAATTTGGAGCAAGAGCTGCAGGTTTCTGAAATAGAGGGCGCAGAGAAACAGTTCATCCGGGGAATTGAAGAATTTAAGAAAGGGAACTTTTGGGAAGCTGTGGATTCTTTCAGGGGTGCAACCAAATTACAACCTAACAATTCAAAGTATTGGAGCCACCTGTCTCTATCTTTGACCAAGATTCCCAATGGACTTAAAGATGCGGAAAAAGCCTTATTTGAAGCCTTAAAAATTGAGCCCGACAAAACGGATCATTACATCAATCTGGGAATGATATATATCAAAGCAGGAATGAAGAAAAAAGCCAATAGTGAATTCAAAAAAGCTTTGGAGATAGACCCGGATAATCCGCGAGCAAAAAGGGGATTCGAAAAGACCAAAGCGTAATTAATCAGAAGGCTGATGCCGGGCATCACTTTCTTCTGTAGACCCCGCTTCTGCCGCCTTTTTTCTCCATGAGCATTATTTCGGAAATAGTCATCTCTTTGTCGACGGCTTTGCACATGTCATAAATTGTAAGAGCGGCAACCGAAACCGCGGTCAGGGCCTCCATCTCCGCCCCTGTCTGACCAACTACCTTTACTTCGGCTTTAATATCGATCCTGTTTTCCTTTTCCAGATCAAAATCAATGTTTACCGTGGTAACATTCAACGGATGACAAAGCGGAATCAGATTGCCTGTTTTCTTTGCAGCCATGATGCCGGAGATCCGGGCGACACAAAGGACATCACCTTTTGGAATCCCTTTCTCTTTTACAAGTTCCAAGGTCTCAGGCTTCATATATACACAACCCTTCGCAACAGCTTCACGGTGGGTCACGGGCTTCTCGCTTATGTCCACCATCTTTGCCCTGCCCCGGTTATCAAGATGGGATAATTTTTTCACAGAAATCTCCAAAATTTACTGATAATAATTATGTTACTAACATTTCCCTCCCCCTGTGGGAGGGGATTAAGGGGAGGGTTCGACTTATATCTATATCACCCTCACCCTTGCCCTCCCCCGTCAAAAGGGGGAGGGATCAAAAGACAATGTCAAAACTTGCTGGTGCCGAAGGCGGGATTTGAACCCGCACGGCCTCTCGACCACTAGACCCTGAACCTAGCGCGTCTGCCAGTTCCGCCACTTCGGCTTTCAAATATTATACATGATGCACGATTCACGGTTCATGATTTTGTAATCCTCGTAAATCCCCCGGCAGCTTTTCGGTCTTTGTCACGAGCCATTTTGTTCTCTCTTTTTCCAGAGTAAACTTCAAATGTTCCGGGTTCGCTAAATCTCCTAAAAAATAGCCGGTCTCATTCCCCATGGCGCCGATGACCCTCACATCCATCTCTGCTGTGGCTGTTGCGTCATTGACTTTTATATCAAGATTTTCGTACTCGACCTTGATGTCCCTCATTCTTTGAAAAATGGATTTCACATGTTCTCTGACGTAAAGGTAGGTAAGTCCGTAATCGTCACGGTAGTTATATGAAACGACCGACATCACTCCGCTAAGATCTTCTTTTTCGACAGCCTCGGAACCTTTCCTGAAAAGTTTCTTTATCCTGCGCTCATCGGAGGGCCAAAGAAGGTAGAGGACGACAGGAATTAGAATGAGGATCAATAGAAATATTATTGATTTCTTATTCAAAGTTTATCAAAATTCTTAAGACTAACTTTCCGTCGCGGCGATTATAGAATCTCTTATTACCGTCAGTAACTGTCTGAGGTTTTCCTCGCTTATGCACAAAGGCGGCATGATCACCACAACGTTTCCAAGAGGCCTGATAAACACCCCCCTATCTCTTGCCTCATGGGCGACTTGCCATCCTTTCTTCTCCTTCCAATCATAAGGTTCTTTCGACCCTTTATCCTTAACAAGTTCTACTCCTGCCATGAACCCCGCATTTCTGGCATCACCCACGTGCAAAAGGGTTGATATCTGCCTGAGCCATGATTCGAGGATTTCGATCTTTCCCGTGAGGTTTTTCAGCGTTTGTTCTTTTTCGAAGATGTCAAGAAACGCAAGTGCAGCGGCACAAGCAAGTGGATTGCCGGTGTATGAATGACCATGGAAAAAAGTTTTCAAATCTCTGAATTCTCCGAGAAAAGCGTCATGGATTTCTTCTGTTGCAACCGTAACCGCCAGAGGCATATACCCTCCGGTAATACCTTTTGAAAGACAGATCATGTCGGGTGCAACCATCTCGTGTTCACATGCAAACATCTTTCCTGTTCGTCCAAAACCGGTGGCAACCTCATCCGCTATCATTATGACATCGTATTGACTGCACAGTTCTCTCACGCCTTTGAGATATCCCGCAGGTGCGGTTATCATTCCACCAGCCGCCTGTATGAGAGGCTCTATTATCAGTGCCGCGATTTCGCGTGAATGGTCTTTCAGTATTTGCTCCATCTTTCGAAGACAATCAATGCCGCAGTCGGGATATTCCCTGCCGCACTCGCACCTGTAACAATACGGAGATGGAACCTTATAAGTCTTGAAAAGAAGCGGCTCGAAGACCCTATGAAATATGTCTACTCCGCCAACGCTTACTGCGCCAATAGTGTCCCCGTGGTAAGCGTTGCGAAGAGACAAAAAGGCATTCTTGCCTTCCACTCCTTTGTGCCTCCAGTACTGAAATGCTATCTTCAGGGCGACTTCGACTGCAGTTGAACCATTGTCAGAGTAGAAGACTTTATTTAACGAGTAGGACTTTGCGTTTTTTATTTCGGGGCTACTTCCACACCCCTTACCGGGGGGGGGATTGTCGTCAGTTCCCATTCCAGTAATCCCCCCATACCCCCCTTTAGAAAAGGGGGGTATGGGGGGATTTGATCCCTCATTTCCAAATGCAGATTCCTGAATTATCTTCACCAGCCGCTCTGCCAATTCTATTGCAGGCACATTACTTAGTCCCAGCAACGTACTGTGTGCGATCCTGTCAAGCTGCTTTCTTATTGCATCATCTATCTCTTTTTTTCTATGTCCGTGAATATTCACCCAGAGAGAAGAGACGCCATCGAGATACCATCTGCCATAAATATCTTTGATAAAACAATCCTTCCCTTCAGATATAATGATCGGGGTATCCTGTATCCACTCCTTCATCTGCGTAAAAGGATGCCAGATGTATTTTTTATCAAGTTCTTCAAGCCGCTTGTTTTCTTCGAGAATGCCCATAATTGCCCTAAAAATTAACTTTAGCTCTCAGTATCCTTTCAATCCCGGCATAATCCTTTATTAAATTAATTTCCAGAAAGCCGGACTCCTCAGCCAATTTTGCAACGGCATCGGATTGATTCTCTCCCAATTCAATTATGAGGACTCCGCCGTCTTTTAAATAATTTTTTGCCTCCGGAATTATAACTCTATGATAATCGAGTCCGTCTTCCCCTCCGTCCAGCGCTTCTACAGGCTCCCAGTCTCTGACCTCCGGCTCCAATTTCTCCAGATAGTTTCTCTTGATATAAGGGGGATTTGAAGCGATCAAGTCAAATTGCAAATCTCTGACCGGTTCAAACAAAGACCCTTGTTTAAATATAACATTCGTAATCCCATTTATTTCTGCATTCCTTGCTGCGTATGCGATTGCTCTATCAGATATGTCTGTTCCATAAACCCGGGCATCCGGGAATTTCCGGGCAAGGGCAAGTGCAACACAGCCGCTTCCCGTGCAAAGGTCGAGAAATTCAAAATTCGAATTTTGGATTTCGGATTTCGAAATTATCTGAATAGCTTCTTCCACTAACAACTCGGTCTCAGGCCTTGGTATCAGTACACCTGGTCCTACCATTATTTTCAATCCGTAAAACCCGGTATAACCAAGGATATACTGTAAGGGTTCTCTTCTTATTCTTCTCTTTAGAAGCTTATCGATATTCGAATTCATCTCCTTCGGCACTTCAGGGTTATCTCTATAAATTGCAACCCTGCCCAGATTCATGCAATAAGATATTATTAATTCTGCCTCCCGGATTGCGTTATCAATACCATGCCTTTCAAGAAGTTCTTTTGCCTTCCTCAATTTATCCAGTGCTCTCATTTTTGATGTTATAAAGAAAGATTTCGGACAAGCCGGAATGACAATAGTAATTCTAAGCATTTCATTTGAATCCTTGACTCCTTGACCCTTGAATCCTTAAGATCTATCAACTTTTTCGGAGATAATCCATAAATACTTATGAAGCTGTCACGATCAATACAAATCCTATAAACATCAGGAGGGCACCTAAAAACCTTTCCCCTATTTTCTTTTCTTTGAAAATAAGATAGCCGTAAAACACTCCTATCAATAAACTCGTCCTTTTTACTGATATCATGTATGCAACTTTGGTAAGACTGATGGCAATCATGTGTGACGCGATCATTAATGAATAAAAGAAGCCCGGAATAAGCAATCTTATGAATTGCTTTTCAGCGACAAACATTCGCACTTCAGGTCTTCCGGCCCATAAAGCTACCGGAGCAAAAACGGCGGTGACAGAAAGGAAAAAGGTGGTTCCAAAGAACAGAGGCGATGAATGTTCAATTGCCATCTTTCCGAGAGAAGAGGTTATGCTGTAAATCAGGGCAACACATATCATGAGGACTGATCCTTTCTCCTCTTTAATTGCTCTAAAAGGTTTCCATATGCCTCTGCGTAGTTCGTGTACGTTCAAAGTATAGCTACCCGCAGCGATAAATACAATGCCCAGGCCTCCCTGTAAAGAGACTTTCTCACCAAGTATAAAGTAAGATACGACAATTAGAAAAAGGGGCGTCAGAGAGAGAAAAGGCAGAGTCAGACTTAGAGGAGAAACTTTAAGCGCCCTTATGTAAAGCAGAATTGCCACTATCTCAAGAGGCAATGCAAGGAGAAAAGCTTTAAAGAAAATGCTATCAAGTTCCGGGTGTGGGATAAAAAACCAAATCAGTATAAGAAGTGGCAATGAGAAAAGAAGCCTGAACCAGGCTACAAGAAATTCATTGCTTTGCGCAAGCGCTCTTTTCGTTAGGGCATCACTCGTAGAGAGAGTAAAAGCCGAGAGCAGCGACAGAAAAACCCAGGTGGATGTCATCAATAATAATACTTTAAATTGCTATTTGACTGCATTGAGTAGCTCATTTAGAATATGATTATGAAAAAGTCGCATCTGGCGTATTGTTTATTCTTGATGATCTTTCCTGTTTTATTCTCGTTCGCTTGTAAGGAAAAACCAAGAACAGCTTTTGACGATTACGGGGATGCCTTAATTGAATCTTATAAGAGAGGCCAGCAGGCTGGAGAGATTGCAAATCTCGACGCTTTAAGAAAAGCGGTAACGATTTATCATGCCGAGAACGGAAAATATCCTGAACACCTCGAGCAGATTAGGGACTCGCTGAGGGCAGACCTCGATCTGTCGAAGTATGATTACGATCCTGATACCGGAGCGGTTTCACTTAGGAGATAACTGCCTTTAATCATCCGTAGAAATTGACAAAATAGAGAATAATGTTGTATAAACTAAAATTTTCGGGCGGATAGCTCAGCTGGGAGAGCGCAGCCCTTACAAGGCTGAGGTCACAGGTTCGATCCCTGTTCCGCCTACCAGCCGATTTTGCTGAAGGCAAAATCGATTTTGAAAGTTAGAAGTAATAAGTCAGAAAGAAAACTTTTTGAACTCGGAACTTTTGACTTTAAACTCACGATTGCTCCGCAAATTCTGTGGGGTGGTAGTTCAGCCCGGTTAGAACGCTGGCCTGTCAAGCCAGAGGTCGCGGGTTCAAGTCCCGTCCACCCCGCCATAATTTTTTATGGGAATTAAAATATTCTCTCATGACATCAATGACTCGCAC
>JBFLXE010000080.1:0-12365 GCA_040757455.1 Nitrospirota bacterium | reverse complement strand
GATTTTGTAAAATCAGAGCGTGACTCGGTATAAAACTGCAGCGTATTCGTCTTCCATTGGCTCCGATCGACTCCAAAAATCTTTAAAATCCTCATGTATGAAAAATTTATGAATAATGTGGGTTAATGTTGCCGCAAGGATAGTCAGACACGGCAGGTATATTGTCATGAAACTGGCACAAGGTATTCACAGGTTCACTGATATTTTCCATGCCTATGAACGGATACTGAGCCTTCAGTTCCGGTGAATAAACAGCAATTTCTGTAGGAGTATTGCAGCACAGGAAGGGACGGGTGCGTCCATTTTTGCCATTTTTAGCCCAAATGAATGGCTCCATAACGCCTGCAATGTCTTTGGCATAGTCTTTATTCAAGGAATCGATTGTCTCCACCATGAATTTTATCTTTTACACCCTCAGTATCAGCTATAATTGCTCATATAAGGCTTATCGCTGGATTTGGGAATTAGTTTATGGACATCCGCGAATTTCTTTTGAATACATTTCTCTTCGGTTCATTCACTGATAAGGAGCTTGCCCTGCTCGAACCCTCCCTTTCTATCAAAAGGCTCCACAGAGGAGAGCAGATATTCTCAGAAGGGATGGAGGCGAGTGCATTTTTTATCATAATCTCGGGAAAAGTAAAGGTGTATAAAGTGTCTCCTTATGGCAAGGAACAGACTCTACATATTCATGTTCCCGGAGATCTTGTCGCTGAGGCTGCAATCTTTGATTCAGCGCTTTATCCGGCATCGTGTATGGCCATCGAGGACTCAACGCTAATTCGTGTTTCAAGAGAAGCATTCATCGATTTGGTTAAGTCACATCCCGATTTATCACTGAAGATCATGAGCGGATACTCAAAAAGACTGAGACAGTTTGTTTCAAAGATAGAAGAATTGTCACTCAAGGACATCAAAAGGAGACTGGCGGGCTATCTTCTCGATCATAGCAGAGTTGAAAATAGCCAAACTGTCTGCCGGCTGAAATATTCAAAAAAGGAACTTGCATCTCTGCTCGGGACGATACCTGAGACGCTGTCGAGGGCTTTTGCATTTCTGAAACGGAAGAAACTGATAGTTGAGAAGGATAATACTATCCAAATCCCTGATCCGGAGAAGCTGCGGATGATTGCAGAATAGTTGAATTCTTTTTAAGTTTTTCTGTCACGCCGGGCTTGACCTGGAATCCAGGTCCGGTGCCTTATAGATTTTCTGAAAGGCTAATCTCTGAAAATAACTCTTTCGTTCAAAGGTCTTCCTGTCCTCTGCGAGACCTTAAACATCGATAAAAATGCATTGTCGACATAGGAAGATAGATTTCAAGCTTTTCCAACCATGTTTTTCTTTCTCACAGAAAGAAAGTCAAGCCGAAGACACTAATGTCCGGTTAAAATTAAACGTCAAGGGTAGCACTAATTTCAAATGATATTCATTGTCTTTCTTCGTATGCTCGCTGTGAACAGTAGCAGGTGTATCCATTTCATTTTTGAAGGCAACTTTGATCGTCTCACCGGCAACCATAAGAACACCCCTGCCGCAATGATGAACCGTCCGAGGGTCTTTCCTTGTTGGGTCGATCCACGCTTTCAGCACCTCCAGAATGAAGAAATTGCACTTTGCCACCATCTTCTCATCGACAACTTTACATTCAAGACTTGCATAACACTCGCTGATGAGCGGCGCTTTGACGAATGAGGCAGTCACCGGGGTTGTGCTGGCTCAATTTTCTTTAGGCGGCTTTTTGTATCTCCTTAGCTTCGTATTCAGGGAACATGATTATTGCAGGATGAGCGTTAAAAACCCGGAGCAAATAAAAGATTCACTCCCTGCTTGACTTAAGTCAATGACTCCTCCTCTTTTATCTTTTACTCTGAGATCAAGATCATAAATGGGAGGATTATCATGAAAAGAAAACTTATCACAATCGACGAGGCTCTCTGTGACGGCTGCGGAAACTGCGTCACGGCCTGTGCAGAAGGCGCATTGCAAATAGTCAACGGCAAGGCAAAGCTCGTGAAGGAGGACTTTTGTGACGGCTTCGGTGACTGTATCGGCGAATGCCCCACAGGTGCGCTCAAGATCGAAGAGAGAGACGCAAAGCCTTTCAATCTTGAGGCTACAAAAGAATATCTGCTCAGAGTCAGGGGGAAAGAGGCTGTATGGAGAATGGAGGAGGCACAGAAAAAACACGTGTCAAAAGAAGATTATCGGATGCCATGCGGATGTCCCGGCAGTATGGTACAAACTTTGAAAAAGGAAAAAACTGCATCTTTTGAAAAATCCTCAAATCTTCTGTCGGGACTGAGAAACTGGCCGGTTCAGATAGCCCTTTTACCAATTAATTCGCCCTATTACGAAGGAGTAGATTTGCTTGTGGCTGCTGATTGCTGCGCATATGCCTACGGAAACTTTCACAAAGATTTTATACAAGGCCGCTCACTTGCGATTGGCTGTCCGAAATTTGACAACACTGATCTCTACAGGGAAAAATTGACGGCAGTACTCGGCGAAAACAACATAACATCTATAACAGTAGCTTATATGGAAGTGCCCTGCTGTCTGGGATTGGTGAGACTTGTGGGAGAGGCTGTGCAGCAAAGCGGGAAAGATATTCCCCTAAAAACAATAAAAATAAGCGTAAACGGCCAGATCATTTAACGGAGAAATTTTTATAAGTTCGGATTCTTCTCCAAAAATATACTCTTACAAAAATGTTTTTTTGTTGACAAAATTGTTATGAGATTATTAGGATATATATCACATACGGTAACCTATTGCCGTATTGAATTTTAAAATGTGTAGACTCGCTGCCATAACATCAAAGGAATATTTTTCACCGCTCGAAAACATCCTGGCTCTCGAGACGATGAAAGAGGGTCATGACGGCTCCGGTCTTGGACTGACCCTCAAAGATCTCGACGGCGAATTTCAAGACCTTAAGGGATATCCCATACTCTCCGGAATATGTTCAAAAAACGGAGCCAAAACGCTCGATGAGTTGATGGACAAGGCAGGCTTCAAATTAGTTCATGTATGGATACCCAAAATAAAACATGTGAAAGGAGTCATCCCGAGAGACCATTATTTTGCTCGTGTTTACGACTATCCGAGATCGTATAGAGACAAATCGAAGCGTGAGAAGGAAGATCTCCTTATGAACACACGGCTTTCGCTCAGAAAAATCGGTGAACCGGACGAATCAATTTTTGCCTTTTCGTTTTATCCAGATGTCATTACTCTGAAGGAAGTTGGAGACCCATTACAGCTTGCCGAATTTTTCGGTCTTGATCAAGTCGATCTCAGGGCAAGAATAATATTTGCACAGGGCAGGCAGAACACAAATTACGCAATTTATCTTTATGCATGTCATCCGTTCTTCATACAGGGTTACTGCTCCATGACAAACGGAGAAAATACGGCCTTTGTTCCTATCAGGGAATTTCTGATGAGCAGAAAGTTTCCCGGCTATATTGGCTATAACAGTGACAGCGAGGTCTTCACTCATATACTTCACTATACTGTACGCCAGCTCGAACTACCGCTTACTTATTATAAAGACGTGATCACCCCGCTCAAAGAATCGGAGATAGAAAGTAGAGAGGACAGAGAATCCCTCAAACTACTCAAACAGTCGTTAAGGCCCCTTTGTATAGATGGCCCGAATGTTGTGATCGGTTTTACGCCGGAGGGCACATGTTTTATGGTTCATGACTCCAAGAAACTGAGGCCCGGTGTCGTGGGAGGAGTAAAGGGTAAATTCGCATTAATGTCAGAGGAATGCGGGCTTGACAACGCCATCCCCAAAAGGGACAAGTCCAAGGACATATTTCCGATGAAATACGATATGGTAATGGTTCAGCCAGGGGCAGAGGAGGTTCAGGTATGGAGCCAGCTACAGAATTAGACCATAATCATCAACTCTCGTTAAGGGAGTTACCATATATAATCCGCTGGAGAGAGGACAGGTGCAAGCGATGCGGCAGATGCACGGCAGTCTGCCCTGTCAAGGCAATCGAGTCAGCGGTCAAGGTCCAGAGAATTGTCTATTCTGAAGGATTTGTTCCTACGCCCACTGTTACGAGGAAAATCGTTCACGTTATTGAACAGATAGCGGATATGGGCAGGTATTGTACCGGTTGTGGAACCTGTACATTAGTGTGCCCTAATGAAGCTATAGAGCCTGAATTTAACCCTCATAACAAATTCCTTCATTTTAAAAACAGGGGAGGAGAAGGATATAAAAGGGGGGGCAGGAGGAATGACCCGTCAATATCAACCCTCGACAGGCTTAAATTTACAAGGATTTCAATGCTCACAGACCCGGCTCTCGATGCAGGAAGACATGAATTTCGCGTGAGGACACTCCTCGGAAGAATCCTTCCACCGGAAGAACTTCCTTTGAAAAGAATTAATGGTAAGCTCATGGTTGATAAAGAAAGTGGCAAGTTTATTCCGCCTGTGAGAGAGATATTCCCCATTATGATCGGCAGTATGTCAGTCGGTGCACTCTCACCACCCATGTGGGAAGGACTCGCAATGGGTGTTGCATATCTTAACGAAGTAGAAGGACTACCGGTCGTCATGTGTACCGGCGAAGGAGGGGTGCCCCCGAGGCTTCTGAAATCAAGATATCTTAAATATTTTATTCTCCAGATTGCGTCGGGATATTTCGGCTGGGATGAGATTGTCCATGCTATTCCAGAGATGGTAGAGGATCCTGCAGCAATCGAAATTAAATATGGGCAGGGAGCAAAACCCGGGGACGGTGGATTGTTGATGGCTCAGAAGGTGCTCAAACTTATTGCAAGCATCCGGGGCGTGCCTCAATTTGTTGATCTTGCATCCCCCCCGACACATCAAACGAAATACTCAATCGAAGAGGCTGTTGCAAAGATGATCCAGTCAATGTCTATGACATGGGGATTCAGGGTTCCGGTTTATCCTAAAATATCCGGCACAAAAACTGCCCGCGCGGTTCTGAATAACCTTGCCAGAAACCCATATGCAGCTGCACTCTCCATCGATGGCGAGGACGGCGGCACAGGAGCTGCATACAATGTTTCCCTTGATAAGATGGGGCATCCCATAGCATCGAACATCAGAGAGTGTTATCTGGATCTCGTCAGACAGGGAAAACAGAATGAATTACCTCTTATTGCTGCAGGCGGCATTGCAAAAAAGGGGAACCTGGCCGCAAACGCCGCTGCCCTTATAATGCTGGGTGCGTCCGCAGTTTCGGTCGGCAAATATATCATGCAGGCAACAGCGAATTGCTTCGGGGATGAATACAATCGCTGCAATCTATGCAACACCGGTAAATGCCCAAGGGGTATAACTACACAGGATCCGAAATTATATAGAAGGCTTGATTCAGACAAAGTAGCTGAACGTCTTGTTGAAGTATTCAAGACTGCAAATGTGGAACTTAAAAAGATTTTCGCACCTATGGGCAGGAGTACGGAATTGCCGATAGGAATGTCCGATGGTTTGAGTGTTGATGATAAGGCAATTTCAGAAAGACTGGAAATAAGCTATGCGTGCTAAGAAAAGCAATGAGCTAAGGGCTAAGAGTACCTCCCCTAATCCCCCCCTTATTAAGGGGGGGATAAAAGGGGGGTATGTCATCATACGCGGCATTGTAAATGGTAAACGTATTCCGTCCCGCATACTTGAGGAACAGATACAGCAGGCGGTGAGTGATGGTGCCAAGGAATTACACATAATGGCAGACGGACAACATGGTATAGGCGGCAGAATCTGGCCGAGAGGCTATACTGTAAAGATAATGGTTGATGGACCGGTTGGTCAAAGACTCGGAAGCATGGGGATGTTCGGCACAGAAATTATTGTAAGGGGAAGCGCTTCTGATGATGTTGGCTGGATTAACTGCGGAGCCAGAATAACTGTTTTAGGAGATGTTACCAATGGTGCTTTTAATGCTGCAGCACAGGGGGTACTTTATGTTCAGGGAAGCGGCGGGGCGAGATGTGACACGATGACAAAACACAATCCTCGTTTTGATCCCCCGCAGTCATGGTATTTCAGGAATGTCGGGGATTCCTTTGCTGAGTTCAAGGCAGGAGGAATTGCAGTCGTTTGCGGAGTTAATCCAAGAAATCCAAAAAATATTCTGGGCTACCGCCCCTGTGTCGGGATGGTAGGGGGGACAATTTATTTCAGGGGTCCGATCCAGGAATACAGCAATAGAGACGTAAAACTCCTCGAACTTACGCCTCAGGACTGGCAATGGCTTACGGTTAATATGATACCTTATCTCGAAGCAATCGACCGTGCCTCCTACTACGAAGAACTAACGTGCTCACCGGATGAATGGAAAAAATTTATTGCTTATACACCGCAGGAAAAAAGGGCGCGCCGATGGTTCAAGATGTCGGCCTCTGACTTCAGAAAAAATTACTGGGAGAAGGCGGTTGGAGAGGGTGGCATATTTGCGCCCTATGTAAGTCATGAACTGACGTTGCTGCCTTATATTACGGTGGGAAAGGACAGGCGAAACAAGCCTGTCTGGGCAAACCAGAAATATTCGCCGCCCTGCGAATATAATTGTCCAACGCATATACCCTCTCACAAAAGGGCGTCTCTCATACGGCATGGAAAACTTCATGAGGCTCTCGAACTGGTCTTGCAGTACAGTCCCCTGCCGGCAACGGTGTGCGGGCAGATTTGTCCTAATCTGTGTATGCAAAATTGCACCAGGGGCAAATTTGACAAGCCTTTGAGCATTGACAAACTTGGTAGTCTCGCATTAGATATACCAGCGCCGAAAAAGGCTGATCCTACAGGTCATGCAATAGCTGTCATAGGAGGAGGGCCTGCTGGCTTAAGTACAGCGTGGCAGCTCGCTCTTAAAGGCCATATGGTCGACCTCTATGAAGCGTCAGACAAGCTTGGAGGGAAACTTGAACTGTGCATCCCCAGAGAACGTCTGCCGCAGGAGATTCTTCGAAAAGAACTCTCCAGATTCAGGGAGATAGGGGTCAACATCCATCTGAATGAGAAGATAGACCAGAAGAGATTCGATGAGATTTATAAAAGCCATGAAATAGTTGTTGTTGCCTGCGGAGCGCACAAACCAAGAGTCATTCCATTTCCAGGCTCTCAACGTGCTGTCACTGCATATGACTTCCTAAGAAATGCGAACATTGGAGACCTGCCGAATCTCCAGGGTAAAAAGATTGTGATCATCGGAGGCGGAAATGTGGGCATGGATGTCGCCTCACAGGCATTTAATTGTGGCGCCGAATCGGTTATCGCTGTTGACATCCAGAAACCGGCAGCTTCCGGAAAGGAAATGGAAACAGCGATAGCGAAAGGCACACAAATAATCTGGCCTAGATTCACCGAGAAATATGATTACACAGAAAAGAAGTTATATTTCAAAGACGGCTCATCGCTTGATGCGGATCTCCTGATTATCTCGATCGGAGATGTGCCGATCCTTGATTTTCTTCCGCCAAGTATTCACACAGATAAGGGATGGATAGCAGTAAATGAGATCGGACAGACCTCTGACGTGAAGGTATTTGCTGTTGGTGATGCCACAAGATTAGGCCTTGTCACACATGCCATTGGTCAGGGAAGGACGGCGGCTGAATATATTCACTATCAGCTTATGCATGCACCGCGTTGGCCGGAGATCAAACAGGTTATTCCTTATCAAAGAGTAAGAATGGAATATTATGACATTTGCCGGGGGGATTTCAGTCCCGAACAGGAAGCCAACAAGTGCATGTCTTGTGGCACATGCAGGGACTGCCATATGTGTGAGATTACCTGTTATTGGGGTGCAATAAGCAGGGTTGAACACGAAGACGGCGCTTATGAATATATTGTCGATGATGACAAGTGTATCGGTTGCGGCTTTTGTGCTGGCATCTGCCCGTGCGGTATTTGGGAGATGGTTGAGAATATAGAGTGATGACTCAGTCTCTTGTTAGAGAAAATCTTATCCTTTCCGCTTTCCTCGAAGTCAGCAGGGTTCTCAATTCTTCCTTCGAGATCGAGAAGAATCTATCCCGAACCATGCGCGTTTTGGGAGAATTTCTTGAAATGGAGCGGGGTTCGGTTTTTTTGCTTGACCAGAATTCAAAGGAAATAAAAATTGTTGCAGCCCATGGCCTCACAAAAGAACAGATTGAAAGAGGCAAATATAGAATCGGTGAAGGTATTGTGGGCAGGGTTCTTGAAAAAGGTTCGCCGATGGTCATACCAAATGTCGGGAGTGAACCTCTGTTCCTTAATAAAACAGGCTCGCGTATTGGCAAGGACGGCATCTCTTTCCTCTGTGTGCCCATCAGGTTTAAGAACGAATCCATAGGCGTCTTGAGTGCTGACAGGATTTTCAGAGACAAGGCCATCACTGTCCACGAAGATGTAAGGGTTCTGGAAATAGTCGCATCCATAATCGCTCAATATGTGATCCTCTGGAAGCATTACAGGGAGTCAGAACAGGAGAGGGAAAATCTGAAACGCGAGCTGAAAAGTAAATACAGCCTTCCGAATATAATCGGTGTATCTGACAGGATGCAGGAGGTATTCGAAGCTGTCAGACGCGTTGCGGACTCAAAGGCCACAGTCATTCTGTACGGTGAAAGCGGCACCGGAAAAGAGCTCGTGGCAAAGGCCATCCATTACATGAGCTCCAGGGCAAAAGGACCTTTTATCAAATTCAACTGTGCCTCGATTCCCGAAGGTCTATTGGAATCGGAATTATTCGGTCATGAGAGGGGAGCATTCACCGGGGCTATTTCCTTGAGAAAAGGTAAGTTCGAACTTGCAAATGGAGGAGCCATTCTTCTCGATGAGGTTGGCGATCTTCCTATAAACCTGCAGCCTAAAATATTGCGGGTACTTCAAGAGAAGGAATTCGAGCGCGTCGGAGGAGAGAGGACTATGAAAGTTGACGTCAGACTCATCGCTGCAACATGCAGAAATCTTGAAGAACTTGTATCAAGGGGTAAATTCAGGGAGGATTTATTTTACAGGTTGAATGTTGTGCCGATATTCATGCCTCCCCTGAGAGAAAGAAAAGAAGATATACCACTCTTGGTGGACTTTTTCCTGAAGCGGTTCAACAAAGAAAATCATAAGATCGTCTCTGTCTCTCACGATGCGCTCAGGGTGCTTGTAGACTGCAACTGGCCCGGAAACGTAAGGGAACTCGAAAATACCATAGAACGGATAGTAGTCATGGCGGACAGGAACACTGTCATGCTCTCAGACCTGCCGATCAATCTGAGATTGCCTCCGTCAAACGAAATATTACAGAAGGAGTCATTGAGATCAGGCATCCAGGATCTTGAAAAATCAAGCATTTTTGAGGCACTCGAGAAAAGCGGCTGGGTTCAGGCAAAAGCCGCCAGGCTCCTTGGTCTCACAGCAAGGCAGATAGGCTATAAAATGAAAAAATACGGAATCGATAAAAAAATAGAAATTTAGTATGACCCTGATCTAATCCAGCGAAAATTTGTGGTAATGGAACGATAGCGTCATAGTAAGCCAGCCTTTCCATGACGCAACTCTCCTGTGGTCACCTCCATGACTTTTCTACCTGATTGTATTTGCCCTGAGACGTGATACTTGGAGGAGTGAGTTCGACAGTACTTCAGGGTTGTCGGAATCCGACAATCGCTATTGTCAGCAGTGAGTGAGCCATGAATTCCAATCAATCAATATTTGTATTGACTTTAGCACGTTATTGAAAATATTATATTTGGCAATGTGTTGCTAAACACATCTGGTATGTTGCAAATCAAAACAGTGTCAAAAAGATTTAAGTTAATTCAGGTAGAAAAGTTCTAAGAAATTTAGAAAAAAGGAGGATAAGGGATTGGACATGGAAAAGCGACTATTAAGATTTGTTTTCATACCTTCAGTTTTTCTCATTTTAATCTTAGTTGCTGGTACTGTGCTTGCGAGTACTGAGCCATCAACGGTACCGGAGGCAACAGAAAAAGGCTCAAAGATTCCATGGTGGGCATGGTCGATTATACTATTGGTTTTTACGTTTATTCTGGGGATCCTGGCTGTCCTGGGAGGTGTTGGGGGTGGAGTCTTATTCGTCCCTCTTGTAGGAGGATTTTTCCCTTTCCATATTGACTTTGTCAGAGGCGCCGGTCTCATAGTAGCTCTTTCGGGAGCACTCGCAGCAGGCCCTGGACTCCTCAAAAGGAATCTTGCAAGTCTTCGTCTTGCACTGCCTGTAGCACTTATTGCATCATCAGCGGCAATAATAGGTGCCATGATAGGACTTGCCCTTCCTGCTAAATTAGTCAATATCCTTCTTGGTGCAACTATCATAGGTATTGTAATAATTATGGCCTCTGCAAAAAAATCTGATTTTCCGAATGTCCCAAACCCTGATGGTTTATCTCAGGCACTTGGCATAATGGGAATATACAGAGAAGTGTCCCTCGAAAAGGATGTTGAATGGAAGATACATCGAACAGCTCCAGGGTTAGTTCTATTTATAGTTATCGGCGTAATGGCAGGAATGTTTGGTCTTGGTGCAGGGTGGGCAAATGTCCCGGTCCTGAATCTCCTCATGGGCGCACCCCTTAAGATATCTGTTGCAACGAGTAAGTTTTTACTCTCAATAACAGATACCTCTGCTGCATGGATTTACCTCAATTCGGGTGCGGTGCTTCCAATGATAGTTGTACCATCTGTTGTGGGAATAATGCTCGGCTCTATTGTTGGTGTCCGGATACTCGCAAGGACAAAGCCAAAGGCAATCAAGTGGATGGTTATAGGGCTTTTGCTTTTTGCAGGAGTGAGGGCTTTACTTAAAGGGCTTGAAATATGGAAATAAGGGGTCCCCAAAAAGTTGTAAACTTTTTGGGGTCACGATTAGGAGGTTTTTTTTATGGCAGAAGATAAGACAAAAGCCACAGGCGAACAGATTGTATATGCAAATATCTTAAATATTGGAATGTATTTAGGGCTTGCGATTGTAGTAGCAACCTTCATTATATATATGTTAGGATTATTGCCATCATTTATTCCCCCTCAGGAAATCCCTAAATACTGGACTATGAAGTCCTATGATTTTATCCATACCCTCCAGGCACCAACTGGATGGGATTGGTTAGCAATGGTGGGCAAAGGAGATTATCTGAATTTTGTTGGCATAGCACTGCTGGCAGGGCTTACAATGGTATGTTATCTTGTCATATTGCCAATACTCATGAAAAAGAAAGATATTCCATATGTAATTATTGCCATCATAGAAGTAGCTGTGTTGGCTCTTGCAGCAAGTGGAATCCTAAAATCAGGAGGGCACTAATTATGAGCGCAAATCAGGTATGTCCAATAATAGAAAGGCTTGAAAGGATACTTTTAGCCACAGATGGTTCTAAATACAGCGAAGGTGCTGTAAGAGAAGCTATTAATTTAGCAAAGACCTGTGGCAGTAAACTCTATGCAATATCTGTTATAGAAGTTAATCCTGAGTTTGAGGCCCTTGCACCCGGGCTTGCCGAAAAGGAGGAAAAACAGAGAGGGGAGCATCTCAAGACAATTAAATCAAAGGCATCAAAGGTGGGCGTTGACTGCGAAATTTTTGTGTATCGGGGAGGAGAACCCTATGAATCTGTTGTTGACGAGGCAGCAAAAAATAAGGTCGGGATGATAGTCATGGGCAGACATGGCCGAAGTGCCTTAGGAAGGGCTATGATGGGGAGCGTGACTGCTAAGGTCATAGGCTATACACTCTGCAGGGTTCTGATTGTACCTAAAGATGCGAAAATCAACTTTGATAGAATACTTATCGCAACAGATGGTTCAATGCATAGCGAGTTTGCATCCAATGAAGCCATCAGTATTGCAAAACGCAGTGGGAGCACTCTTATCGTCCTTTCTGTTGCCAAAAAAGATGAAAACCTTCCGGCGGCAAAGATAAATGTTGATATGGTAAGGGGGGTTGCAGAAAAGGAAGGCGTAAAAGTGGAAGCTTTAACCCTTAAAGGTGTGCCTCATGAGGTTATAGTGAGTACAGCGGCACAGAAGAATGCTGGCCTCATAGTTGTCGGAAGCCATGGCAGAACTGGCATAACAAAACTACTTATGGGTAGCGTGACAGAAAGGGTGATAGGGCATGCAGAGAGTGCTGTCCTCGTGTGGAAGCTTTAATTAAGAAGGGGGTTTTATGTCAAAAAGTAAAGTTGTAAAGGATTTGATGATTGATGTTTTTGAGTATCCTCACGTACCATATTGGTTTACGGTAAAGCAGGCAATAATGGTGATTAAAAAGTCTCTTATAGTGACAGAGAAATGTATTCACCCGCTGGCAGTCCTGGTATTTGACGAAAAGTATAACATCCTCGGCACATTGACCCTTAAGGATA
>JBFLXE010000079.1:0-12561 GCA_040757455.1 Nitrospirota bacterium | reverse complement strand
CCAATAACCACCTGACTGCCCGTAGAGCAGGTACTTGAATCTCCTTTCATCCAAAATTCGACTGAAAAACTATCAGTTGAATCCCAATCAAACGTACTATCATCTGCCACATTCACCTGAGTAGCTGCACTAAACTGCTGGGCACCCCCAATCATTCCCGCAACCGCAACGGGGCAGCTTGTACAAGTTGCATCAGCACCATAAAAGTCATAGTAATAAGAACCTCCTGTCTCATCGAGCTTCCAGTAGTGAATCATATCTGATGGGCATCCAACCGCGTCTTGTGAACTTAGCGAAATTGACATCCCTAGGCCAAAGCAAACTGTGAAAATGATTAAAAGCCGCAAAGTACTTCTAAAATTTACTCTTGACATCTTTTCCTCCTCAATTACCTCCATTTCCTCACCGATTGTAAATGAAAATTCCTACTATTACATCAAAAAATGCTAATTCTTTCCGCTTTCAATTCCTCGCCTTCTTTAACCGACAAAGTGTTCAATTCCCTGCCAAAAGTAACCGTGCCTACTAAACCGGAAATTCTTCATGTGCGCCCTCAGGGAAGACTGTTCTATCATGTCTTTTGCTTCTGAAATTTGGAACAATTTTCTGAACAGTTAAAATTACGTCTTCGACAGAATAATTTCGAATTGCATATTCAAGTTCCGAAATATGATCGCTCAAGAATTCTTTCGGGGGTGCCACAGGCACCGCCATCATCAATTTTCTATGAGAGGTGGGCTTTACTATTTCCGACTCATCAAAGAGTTCTTCACGTAATTTCTCCCCCGGCCTTAGACCTGTGAACAGTATTTTTATCTCTTTATGCGGGATAAATCCCGAGAGCCTAACAAAGTTCTCTGCAAGATCGACGATCTTTATAGGACTGCCCATATCAAGTACAAATATCTCACCACCTTTGCCTGAAGCAGCAGCTACCAAAACAAGATGCACAGCCTCCTCGATTAACATAAAAAATCTCTTAACTTCCGGATGTGTGACTGTTAACGGCCCGCCTTTCTTTAACTGTTCCTGAAAAATAGGGACAACACTCCCGCTGGTTCCGAGTACATTACCGAATCTCACAGTTGTGAATTTGGTTTTATATGCTGAATTCATATTGAAAACAAGGTATTCAGCGATACGTTTCGTAGCTCCCATGACATTTGTCGGATTGACGGCCTTGTCGGTGGATATCATGACAAAGTTTTCTGCCTCATGCATTACGGCCGCATCGACGAGATTTTTCGTTCCAAAGATATTATTTTTTACTGCCTCAACTGGATTATATTCCATCAAAGGCACGTGCTTATAGGCAGCAGCATGAAAAATGATCTGAGGTCTATATTTGGAAAAAATATGATTCAGGAATTTGGTATCCTGTATATCCCCTATGATGGTCTCTATGCTGGATTTACTTTCCCTGCTTCTCAGGTCGAGATCAACCTCAAAGACACTGTTCTCATACCTATCCAGCAGTAGTAAACTGGATGGATTATACTTGATTACCTGCCTGCAAAGTTCAGATCCGATCGAGCCACCTGCACCCGTTACCAGAACCGACTTCCCTTCGATGAAATTCATTATTGCGGTGATCTTCGTATCCACAGGTTCTCTCTGCAGGAGATCCTCGAGCGAGATGGGCCTTATATGAGAAATTGAGTAATGTTTATTAAGGAAGGATACTAATTTTTCTTCCGTAATGTATCCGAGTTTAACAAGTTTGGCGCCAAGCCGTCCTCCTTCCTTCTGTTGCAAAGCAAGGGCTTCTTCAACTTGCGCCTCTGTCACTAAGTTCGAATCAATCAGATGCTGTCCGATCTTTCCGGGTATTGATACGTTTCCACCAAGCAAATCGTTGACTCCAGGAAGCTTCTTGATGGGAATATTAAATTCTTTACACATCTCAAAAATATCCCGTATCGGAACCTGCGTATCGCTCGTCGCAATCAGGATTTCATCAGGTTTGAGTTTCTTTATCATCTTTGGAATCTCGCCGATCTGGCCCAATATGGGAATGCCGTGAATTGTGAGTCCTTTCTTGTGAATGTCATCATCCGCAAATCCGATGGGTTTATAAGGACAATCACGGTTGTTTTTCATTTCCCTGGCAATCATTTCACTCGCATCACCAGCGCCGACGATAAGTATTTTCTTGCTCAATGGCTCCAGGAAAACATATTCCCTGAATACTCTTATAAAGAGCCTGCTGCCGGAGGATAAAATTATGAATAATATCCAGTCGAGGACAAAAATGGAACGTGGATAATTCATGTCACCGACAACATACCGCACTGATATGAAAAATATTACGCTGCCGAAAGTGGCAGAATTTATTATTTTGATGAGATCATTGATGCTTGCATAGCGCCACATGCCCTTATGAAGCCCCGGCTGAATGATGAATATCAAACGGATCAACAAAAGGACAGGCAGATAGGAAGCAAACATAGTTAGATATTCAGATGAAAGTTCCGATTCAAATCTTATCAGAAAGGCCAAATAATTTGCCACAGCTGCTTGAAGTAATAAGGCAATTATAATAATGAACCGTCTGTGTTGCACAACCTGGTTTTTCAGTACGTGATAAATATGAGTTATAGTCGCACTCATGGTATTTAGCTTTAGTTTTTTACAGCTGTAATGAAGTTTTAAAAAGCGTGAATTGATCTCAGAATAGATTGAAATATTAACTTCAGATCGGTAGTCATATTACGATTCTCAACATAATGGAGTGAAAGTCTGATTTTTTCGGGCAAAATTTTTTTTCTATATTCCTCTTCCCAATTTGCGGTCAATGACAGAACTTTTCCTTCCTCTGCATATTTCAAGGATGCCGGATCAGTTATGCCGGGACGTACCGTCAGTAATTTTTTATAGTCCTCCTTGAAAAGTTGAACGTAATCTCTTACTTCAGGCCGTGGACCCACAAAACTCATTTCTCCTTTTAAGACATTAATCAATTGTGGTATCTCGTCGATCTTATATCTTCTTAGAAACTTCCCAACCTTAGTAATGCGGCCGTCTTCGCCGACTGTTATGGCGGGACCCTGCTTTTCTGCGCCAACAATCATCGTCCTGAATTTATAGACTTTAAAAGGCTTGAAATTTCTTCCGATTCTCTCATGCCGATAAAATACCGGCCCCGTGCTATCAAGTTTTATAAGAAAGGTGGCGGTGACAAGCAAAGGTGACAGAATAACTAATCCAATAGCTGAAAAAAATATATCAAAGAGGCGTTTCATCTTCAAAAGGTATTAGGTTATAGGTCATAGGTTGCAGGTCATAGGTGTTAGGTTCTGGATTTCCATGAAATTAAAAATTTTTCAAGGGATTTGAGTAACCCATTCACCCATTCACCTATTTCCTATCACCTATCTCCTATTCTTAGCTACAACTTCCGTGACCGCCTCTATCACTCTCTCCACTTCCGTATCCGTCATACCGGGATAAATTGGTAATGAAATAATTCGTTCATATGCCAATTCAGATGCCGGGAATTCTTTCGAATCATAATCAAAAGTATTCAGATAATAGGGATGTTTGTATAACGGGATAAAATGAACAGAGGTCATTATCCCCCTATTCCTCATCTCATCGATAAATTGATCTCTATGAATACTCAGCATCTCCAGATTCAGTTTCAAGACATACAGATGCCATGCGCTTTCTCTGTCAGCTTCTGTAAATGGCGGCACAACCTCAGGGAGAGATTTAAAGGCTTTTGTGTACTTCAATGCGATATCTCTCCGCCTATGCCACATCTGTTCTACTTTTCTCAGTTGAGCAAGACCCAGCGCAGCCTGAATATCGGTCATATTATATTTGTAACCAGCATCAACCACTTCGTAATACCATGATCCTTGATTTGTATACCGCTTCCATGCATCTTTGGATATACCATGCAACCTTAGTATTCTCATCTTATCTGCCCATTCATCGTTTTCAGTAGTCGCCATCCCACCCTCGCCTGTAGACAATGTCTTGGTCGCATAAAAGCTGAAGCAGGTGATATCACCGATGGTTCCTATTTTCCTTTTCTTATACCATGCAGGCAGGGCATGTGCTGCATCTTCAATAACTCTTAGCTCATAGCTCTTAGCTAATCGCACTACAGTATCCATATCACATGGGTAACCCGCATAATGTACCGGAATTATAGCCTTTGTTTTGTTTGTTATCTTGCCTTCAATCTTATCAGTATTAATGTTGAGGGTTTTTATATCAACATCAACAAGTACAGGCACTGCATTGAAATACGTAACGACTTCTGCAGTTGCGGTAAAGGTGACTGCTGGCACGAGAACTTCATCTCTCTCTTTTAGACCTATTGCCTTGAGGGCCAGATGAAGGCAGGCCGTACAGGAATTCATGGAAACAGCATTTTCTGAACCGATATATTTGTTGAACTTCCCTTCGAATTCGATCGTCTTTGGCCCCATGGTAAGCCAACCCGATCGCAGGGAATCCACGACTTCGGAGATTTCGTCTTCTGTTATATAGGGTTTGTGAAAAGGAATTTCAGTCAAAATTGTTTTCATTTTGAATTTATTGTCTTACATTAATGGGTTCAGGTAAAGTTTCATTGTCTGTCATTCCTCCGCCTAAGGCGAATCCGGAATCTTTCCAACTCTTTTTGGAATTGTAAGAAAGATTACGGACTCTCCAAAAGGACGGCGAGAGGGATAGAAATTGCTACAGAATGTTGTTTTTTCTATGAACTTGTCCTCGACACCATTATTTCAGTATATGAATGGATATTCTTTGTTCAGCTCTATGTTTGCTTTTCTCAGAATTCTTATTCTCCAGTCTATCGATGACGAACAGAGCTATAGCAAAAAGGGCAAGAGAAATAAAGACAATCAGTATAATAGCGGGCAGATATCTGAAATACTTAGAATTAGAAATTCCAACATCGCTTTTCCTAAAATATTGTTGCTTCATAAGAGGCTGCCAGGGCTTTTTTACAATCCTCTGAGGATCAATATTTTTTTCTTTGCGCTGTCTTAACTCTTCATACACCTCATTAATCTTCTTTGCAGCCTGATCAACCCTTTTTTGGCTATTTAACTTATCTGGATGATAGAGCATGAGGAGTCTCTTCCATCGTTTCTTGATCTCATGCTCCGTAGCACTTTTTGCCAAGCCCAATGACATGAAAGGATTATTCTTATCGTTAAATAACAGAACATTCATTATCTTTAAAGCAGACATTCTTATTTTTTCCGGAGGTTGTTTTATTAAGTCTGAGACCTCGTTTGCAATTTCCGGTTTTTCAATCACATCGATTAATACTTCGTAGGATTCAACGGCCCTGTTATAAATTTCATCCAGAGGAGGATTTTCATCAAATCTTTTTATAAAACCTGCGGCTGCAAATATTAATTGTTTATTCCTTGCATTTTGAGAAAATTTGTGACTATCTCCCACTTTAGAAAAGTATTGAACCGCGAAATAGTATAGGATTCTTTATTTCTCTTCTTTGAAATATGAAGAATAATATGAAGAGTAATAGTAATTATACGAACCGTATTTAAAGTCGCTCTTCTTGACGCCATTGAGGATAACACCGAGAATTTTAGAATTGATAGCTCCGAAAACGTTTTTTACCTCAGTCAATGCTTTTCTTGGTGTTACACCCGCTTGCACAACAATAATGGTACCATCAACAATTTTGCTTAGATAGAGAGCATCCGGTAACCCCATAACCGGTGGTGAATCGACAATAATAAACTGAAAGGACTCTTGCAAAATATTGATAAAATCTTGCATTCTGAGAGATCCGATCAATTCAGACGGATTAGGTGGGACAGGCCCTGAAGTTATGACACTAAGACCTTTTACAGATGTTGGCTTTATTAATCGTCCGTTAGCATCATCGAAGTCCACGTTGCCGGATAGGAAGCTTGAAAGACCGATCGAATTATCTAATTGAAATGCATTGTGAAGCTTTGGTCTTCTCAAGTCTGCGTCTATTATTAAAACGTTCCCTGACGATTCCAAAAATGTCTTTGCGATATTAACACAAATTGTGGTTTTCCCCACTTTCTCTCCTGGACCTGTAACAAGTATTGTTTTGGGCGGTTTGGAGGAGGACGATAATAAAATAAATGCCCCTATTGAACGGAAAGTCTCCGCAATCGGGCTTATTTTATCATGGCCAATAACCATAGGCATCTTTGAGGAATCGGCTTCTTTTTGTGGACTGATAATACGAGGCCGAGAGACAGAGAAATTTTTAGAATTTCCGGCATCTTCATATTTTGGAATCATTCCAAGTGTTGGGAGATTGATCTTTTTTTCTATATAGTCGGTGTCTTTAATACTGTTGTCGAAATATTCAGCGAGAAATGCCAGACCTATTCCGCCCATTAATCCAAATATAATTGACAGAAGAATATTGAAAGAAACGTTTGGCTTAAAGGGGCTCTTTGGATATGTTGCTTTATCAAGTATCTGGATATTGGTTGCGCTGCTGCTCGCAGACACTCCAAGTTCATTATGCCGCTGCAGTAAGTTGTTGTACAATCCTTTATTGACTTCGACTTCTCTCCTTAGCACTTCATACTGAGCAACCGTGTCCTGAAAGGAAAGAACCTTTCTCTTCTGTGAATTAAATGCTTTAGTAAGATTCTCTTCTTTCTTAAGGGCAGCGTTATAATCAGATTCTAAAGAATTCACGATTCTTGACATTTCCTGGTCAATCCGGCTTTGGATGGCATCCATCTCGCTTTTTAGACTTTTCATTTTAGGATAATCAGGAGTATAAATTTTAGAAAGATTCGAATATTCTGCCTCCAAAGACGCGAATTCCTTTTTGAGTCCCATTATCAAAGAATTATTTAAGATTACAGGATTATTCCCCCCGGATTCCTTTACTTCTCTGTACAAAGCTTCCTTTTGCATCCTTTCGTTTGTTATGTTATTTAATGCAGACGAAATATCAGCGAGTTTTTGGGTGAGTATACTTTCCTTACCCTGGTCGATAATTATCTCCTTGTGCGAAGCATATTCATTAAGTTTTTGTTCAGAGTCTTCCATTTTTTTCTTCACAACTTCGATTTGCTGTTCGAGAAAAATTTTTGCATCTTTGGTCGCTTCTATTCTACTTTCTAAATCGAAAGAGATATACGTCTCGGCAACTGCATTGGCAATATTCATTGACAATTCGGGATTGTGAGAAATAAAACTCACTTTGACAAGCTGTGAATTTTTTACAGGATTAACTTCGAGTCTTCCAATCAAAGAGGAGATAAGGTAATCAGGTACTTCACTTTTTGTGGTGGGATTAGAACTAACGTGCACTTTTTTTGGTGTATTTTTAGGAATGACGGAAGAAAAAAAACGTATGAAAAGGCCTATTGTATTGTTGAAGACTTTTCTTTTTATCACTGACAGTCTGTTTTCGATAGGCATAAAATCATCATTCTTGTCAAGGCCGAGATTCTTTATTACTCTTTCAGCAAGATTTCTGCTTTTGAATATCTCATATTGAGTCTGATAGTAATCAGCACCTGGTGTTGAGATTACATCTCTGAAGGAAAGAACATTTGGATTATCTTTATCAATTTTTACAACAGTAGTTGATTTATAAAGAGGGGTCATCATGAACGTCAGGATTGTGGTTGTTATCAAAACAGAGACGAGGAAGGTCAAAACTATCCATTTTCTCTTCAAGACGACATTAAGATAATCTCTTAAATGGACTTCTTCCCCGGCTTTATAATCTAAATATTCGATATGCGTAGAAAGTGGAAAGTCCTTCTCATATTTCTTTATTTCGTATTTGTTGTCCATAAATTTACCTTAGTATTTAAAATCCTCGCCCCGGCTGCACACCGCTGAAACCAAAATAACCGAAATTGAAATATCCTGCAAGCCCACCTATAAATTTCTTAAAACCACTGCTTGATACGATAATAATATCCCTATCTTTCAATTCAATATCCGGGATCTTCATGTCCAGAATATCATCATAATCGATAGTGATGACATCTCTTTGTTGCTTGTCATTTTCCCTGTATAACTTTATATCGGATTTTATGGCGTGATAGCTCAGTCCCCTTGCCATACTTATAGCCTGTGTAAATGTCATTTTCCCCTTAAGTTTAAATGAGCCAGGACTATTTACTGCACCATCTACAAAGAAGATTCCCGCTTCCGGAACATGTATTACATCTCCAGAAGAAAGAGGCAGATTTAAATCCATTCTACCCTGCATTAATAATGCATCCAGGTCTATAACAATTTGTTCAATATTTTCTCCATTTTGTGCTTCACTCCCGTCATTTACCTTTTGCCGGTTACCAACTCTTTGTAAAATGCATACATCGCCCGCGTCCTGACTTAAACCCCCAGCCATTGAGAGCAAATCAAGGAGGTATCGCTGTCCCGTCACATAATAAACACTGGGATTCTTTACAGATCCTAAAACAGCGATTTGCTGACTTCTATATTCTTTGATGAATACACTTACGACCGGCTCCTGCACGAATTTCTCCAATTTCTGAGATATTAAGGCTTCCAGTTCCGCCACAGTTAATCCGGCAGCCTCAATTTTTTCTATCAGAGGAAGCTTTATTTGTCCCGTCGCACTAACCCGGACGACTGTATTTAAATCATTTACCTGAAATACATGGATTTCGAGCAAATCTTCAGGACCTATCTTGTAGTCAGAAACTGCAAATGTCCTTTGAATTCCCATGTTGTTTTGAGAAAGCCGGATATTTAATGCATTAGCCTTGCCTGCAGCCGCGTGTTGTGACAATACTGATTCAGGGCGTATTTCATTGCGTGCGCAGGCAGTCAAAAGAAGTAAAAGGAACAGCAATATCCCCATTATTCCTTGAATTAATTCATTCTGCAATGTTTTGATTATTGTCACCATATTTTATACCTTTTCCTCAACATTGTAAAAAGAAATTGGACTTCTTTTATTTTCTTATACAAGGTTATATCCCTTGACGCAAGGGAGACCAGATGTTACCAATTTTTTGGCCAGGAATTTAAATTTTTCATAATCGATCGGCTTAATCATGCAGTATGAATTGGTAAGACTTTCCAGCAGATTTATGAGATCTTTGTTGATTTGATCAGTAAGCACGATAGTGGGAAGATTGATTTCCTTGATCTCCTTTAATATCTTATGCGTAAATGGAAAACTCATGATTATAAGTCCGAATTCTTCAATTTTACACTTGATCCCCAGGTTGTGCTCACTTTCCTCAAGAATTTCTGTAAGAAGCCCCTCCATCTCAAGAATGGCCGAACAGATCTTAGAAAAAACTTTTTCGTCAATTATTAATATTTTTTTCATAAGAACTCCATCTGGTACAAAATAGGATTTATAAGATAACGGTATAAATTGGCTGAATAAATGATGAGGTTTCTTCCTCTGGCAATGCTCCGCCTTCTCAGTCACATAACGACCGAGAAGGACGGCTTTGGAGAATTTAAATTAAAGCTTATCTGTCATTGCAAGATTGTTTCGGCTTCGCCTTGCAATGACATTAAGAGATCGCTTAATCTAATTTAAATACTCTCAAGACAATCCGCGTGAATAGTTACGCCTATGCTTCTTCCAAGAAGTTCTACATTAACCAGGAACATATATTGTTCTTCCTTCTTTCCGAGAATTCCTTCAGCGCCTGTAAGGGGGCCTTTCGCGATTCTTACCCGCAGTCCTTCTTTAAGATTCGGATATATATCAATTTCCTGGCCACTCTCGATTAAAAGTTTCAGGGAATCTATCTCTGCCACGGGCACGGGAATCGGATGTCCTTCTTCTCCCGAAATTATTTTTACCGCACCCTTGGTATTAAGAACAGTAAAAAAAATGTTATTATCGCGAAGAACACGAAAAAAAAGGTATCCTGGAAAAAGCGGAAAATCGATTAATTTCTTTCTGTCGCTCCACTGGCTCATTTTTTTGACGGCTGGCAGGAATGTCTGTATACCCTTTTTTTGTAATTCACCATTCGTGAAAAATTCGTGTCTCGATTTAACATACAAAGCAAACCATTCCATTTTGAATAAAGAACTTCCCTCCCGCCTCTTAAAAAGCAATGACCATACCAGATGGGTAAAACTATCTGCTTTGAATGGGTAATCCGAAAAGAAGATTGAAAGTAAAACTTTAAGTTATCAATTTAATGCTTTAAAGTTAAATATAATAGATAGATAAAGGGATCCTAGGACTACAAGTTTTTAAAAAGTCCAAAATAAGAGATTGCGGGATTTGGCGAAAATATTTTTGTATCCTTTCGATACATTCAATTCAGGCTTTCTGTATCAAAAAGATACATTGTCTATCTGGAACTCTCTAAGTTTCTTATAAAATGCCTTTCTCGAAATTCCGAGCATCTTTGCCGATTTCGACTTGTTGCCTTTGCACTCTTTAAGAACATCTTGTATAGCCTGTTTTTCCAGATCCTTTAATGTCTTCTGTGGCCGTATCAGAGCTTTTTCGCTTAACATCAAAAAATCTTCGGGTAGTTCCCCCACTGTGATAGTGTCACCCTTCGACAATACGACAGCCCGCTCTATTACATTTTTGAGCTGCCTGATGTTTCCCGGCCAATGATAATTTTGAAATGCCGTGATAACCTCATCCGACACTGACATCAACTTCTTGTTTTCCCGGATACAGAACTCGCTCACAAAATCAGATACGAGGAATGGAATGTCTTCTATCCTTTCCCTAAGAGGCGGCAAATTTATCACAATTACATTTACTCTGTAAAACAGGTCTTGCCTGAACTCGCCGGACTCCACATCCTTCTTCAAGTCACGATTAGTAGACGATATCAGTCTGAAATCGACTTTAATTCTTTTATTGCTGCCAAGCCGTTCAATCTCGCTTTCTTGAAGAACTCGCAGAAACTTTGCCTGTATGGGAAGATCGAGTTCGCCGATCTCGTCAAGGAACAGGGTTCCGCCCGAGGCTTCCTCGATCTTACCGATCCTTCTTGAAACTGAACCGGTGTATGCGCCTTTTTCAGAGCCGAACAATTCTGACTCAATCAGTTCACGCGGTATTGCAGCACAATTTACCGGAACGAACGGACCGTCTTTTCTCTTGCTTATATAATGCAGGGCATTTGCGACCAATTCCTTTCCTGTGCCCGTTTCGCCGAAAATCAGGATACTGCTTGCCGAATCCTTAATAGCCTCGATCGTGTCAAGTACTTTTTGCATTTCAGGCGATTTAGCGACAATTTGAATATAGTGTTTGTCCTTCATAAATCTTTTGGACAAACTTTCAACCTGTTTTTTCAGATGTCTCTGTTCCAACGCCTTTGTTATGATGCTCTTGAGTTTGAGATAGTCCGGAGGCTTAATAAAGTAATAGAAGGCTCCACGAGTCATTGCCTGGACCGCGGATTCGACTGTGCCGTAGGCCGTTAAAAATATTACTGGAATATCAGGATGTTTCTCAATGATGTAATCAAATAACTGCATGCCATCCGTGCCCGGCATCTTTAGATCCGTTACGACCACGTCAATGTCATTCTTGCTGACAATACTCATTGCCTTCTCGCCATTGCCGGCCATTACCACATCGAATCCAGCATCTGAAAGAATTGCCGAAAGGACTTTGATTGCATTGGGCTCATCGTCAACTATGAGGACTTTTCCTTTGTTGATTTCGAACATAAATTATCCTTTTGGAAGATACATTTTCACTGTGGTTCCCTGCCCTTTTTTGCTTTTTATTTCGAGATGTCCTCCGAGAGATTTAAGTATTTCCCGTGTGATAAATAATCCCAAGCCCTTTCCCTTCTTTTCAGATGGAAAAGTCGAGCTTTTTCCCCTGACCATACCACATCCAGTATCTTTAATCTCAATTACAGTAAATTCCTTGCCAGACTGAACATCTGATTTTGTCGCCACTGCCAGCTTTCCACCCAGTGGCATTGCTTCCAATGCATTACTTATAACATTTAAAATCGCCAGCTCTATCTGGAATGAATTGACCATGACTGGGAAAGTTTTTCCATATTTAAAAAAAGTTTCAATCTTGTGAGACCGCGCCTGGTAAAAAATTAAAACTTCGATCTTCTTCAGTGCTGCATTGATATCAGTTTCATAAAACCCTTCATCACAAATCGATGTACTGAGAAATCTCGCAATGAAGCTATCCAGCCGGGTAATCTCATCTTCAATTATCTTTGTAAACTCAATCAATTGTCTTTCACTCACATATTTTTCTCTTATATAAACGACCGCTCCTTTGATTGCGTTTAAGGGGCTCCTTACACCATGGGCCAGCGTTGCAGCAATTTTGCCTATATCGAGAAATCTCTTTGACTCCCCAAGTCTCTCAATTGCACTACACGCCAAACTTTGCTTAATATTAATCCTTGCACTGTCGACATTTCCCGAAAGTGCCTTCTGTGGTGCGATGTAAATATCTGAGCGTGTTCGACCGTAAAAACATTTACTGGTCAAACCTGCCAATATTAGAGGCTTTCCGGTCTTTAAAACATGTAAGACCGCATCCTGTGCTCCCTTCCTTATTCGTGGGATAATTTTGAAATAAGGAACCCCTTTGACCTCAGAGGC
>JBFLXE010000078.1:0-12569 GCA_040757455.1 Nitrospirota bacterium | reverse complement strand
TTTTGTAAAATCAGAGCGTGACTCGGTATAAAACTGCAGCGTATTCGTCTTCCATTGGCTCCGATCGACTCCAAAAATCTTTAAAATCCTCATGTATGAAAAATTTATGAATAATGTGGGCTAATAGATTTTATTTATAGCACGTATCAGAAACTGTCCACAATAATCTGTGGAGGCAGGAGGCTGGATGTTGAGAAAACACACTGCCGACACCTTATAAAGAAAGCCTCATATTTTCGACTCCACGATATGAGCGTCATCCGAAAAACATGTAATTCAAAAAGAGGTTTGCCATATTAAGAATCATGTCGATTCAGTGTGTTTATGAAGCATCCAGCCTCCTGAATGAATTTTGGACTATTATGGGTTAGCACATAATGGCATTTTACTAAGGAGTCAATGAGTAAGGCATTATTATTGAAAAATCTCCCCTACCCCCTCTTTGCCAAAGAGGGGTACATTACCTCCCTTTGGCAAAGGGAGGAAAGGAGGGATTTTTTAATTAATGTCTTCATACTTATGATCTTATATTGGTAAATAGTCCTTTTACATTCCTGCTCTTGCCGCGCTAAACAGATTGTCAACAGCATATTTTGCCTCCCTGAGTCCTTTTTCCCTGAGTATTTTCAGCATATTTTCCGAGGCAACGTCCTGCAGGAATTTCCTCCTCCTTTTCCTGTCGCGAATCAATTCCAAAGCCTGTATTCTGTATTTTTTCAACAGCTTCAGATAACTCGAGATTTCAGGCCCATAGAGCTTCCCCAGCTCTTTCCGGACTGACCGCGAGAGGGCCGGGCTGATTCCGCTCGTCGAAATTGAGATCAGGAAGGGGCTCCTGTTGACAAAAGAGGGAACAATGAAATTGCAAAGACCGGGTGTGTCAACCACATTCACCAGACATGAGGCATGTCGTGATATCCTCTCATTCAAGAATGGTGAGTCAGTGGCAACTATTACAACAAAAGCTCCCTTTAGGTCACCTTTGCGATATCTCCGTCGGATAAGCCGTATGTTGCCTTTCGCATTTTCTCTCTCAATCCTTTTGGTTATTTCAGGACTTATAACAGTGATCCTGGCTCCTGTCTTGAGTAAAGAGAGAATCTTTCTTTCCGCAACCCTGCCGCCGCCGCAGACTACCACTTGCTTATCCCGCAGATTTAGAAAAATGGGATAATAGAAAGGAGCAGGTTTTGAGGAATCAAGCTTCACCAGTTATGGTGGTAAGTTCCTTCTTGGCCTCGTCGATAAGCTTACTGTTAGGATATTCCCTGACGAGTCGACTCAAATATTCGACCGCTTTTTCCTTTTTACCGAGATTCTTATAAGATAACCCGGCATAATAAAGAACCTCGTCCTTTTTATTGTAATCCGGATATTCTTTCAAGAGTTCTTCGAATCTTCCAAGAGCCGCATTATAAGAACCTTTCTTGTAATAGTATTTGCCGACAAGATGTTCATATTCAGCTATTATATTTCTACACTTATCAATCTTGATTTTGACTACGTCCTTGTATGGGTTGCGGGGGTACATGCTCTTGAGCTTTTCGAATTCTTCGAGTGCCTTTGCCGCGCCGCTGTAACCCCTTTCAGGCCCCTCGATCCGGTCGAAATGAATCGTGGCAATCTGATACTGCGCATACGGGGCATATTGATGGTCTGGGTAAACATCGAGAAACTTCTTGTACTCCGCAATAGCAAGTTCGTGTTCATCTTCCCTGAGATATGAATCGGCGATTTTGAGCTGTGCGAGGGGCGCTAATTTCTTCGAAAAATCCCTGTTTTTTATTTCAAGAAAGGCGGCCCTGGCTTTCTCGTACTCCTTCTTTTCCAGTTGTTGATTCGCCATCTCGAATGCCTTATCAGGTTCGAACCTCTCCTGTGGTTTTATCGCGGGCTTTCCGGAACACGAAACAATAAGAAAGAAGATGATCAAGAGAACTGGCAATATCTTGCGCATGGATTATTATAGCATGTTATTGCCAAAGACAGTTTCGTGATGTTATTCTTTAGACTGTGAATTTCTCATCTTTTCAGAAGCCGAGCAGATACATAGACGGTGAAATTAACGCCTTGATTCGGTCTGCACCGGTAAAAATTGCCCTCGCATTTCCGGATGTATATGAAATCGGGATGTCCCATCTTGGCCTTAAAATCCTTTACAAAATAATAAATGATCTCCCCTACGCCTCGGCGGAGAGGGTCTTTTCACCCTGGGTCGATTTTGAGTCAGAGTTAAGAAATACGGGCACCCCTCTTTCTTCTCTTGAATCTAACACGCCATTAAAGGACTTCGATATTGTCGGCTTCAGCCTTCAGTACGAACTTTCTTACACAACTGTCCTGAATATGCTTGATCTCGGAGGGATACCCGTTAGATCCGAAGAAAGAAAATTTTCTTACCGTAACCGACGCCTTCCTTTCGTTGTGGCAGGCGGGCCTGCAGCGGTCAATCCGGCTCCGATGTCGGCTTTTATAGACGCATTTCTTATCGGAGACGGGGAGGAGGCAATAAAGGAGATAGTTGATACATATTATCAGTGGAAGGCAGGCGGAGACGGAAGAAGAGAATCCCTGCTTAAAGAACTTTCGAAATTGGAGGGAATCTATGTCCCTTCTGTCCATAAGGTTAATGGAAAAATCAAGAGGCGTTTCATACGGTCGCTTGAGGAATCGCCCTATCCCGACAGACCTATAGTCCCCTATTCAGCAATTGTCCATGACAGGTTGAACATAGAAGTTGCGAGAGGCTGTTCCATGGGTTGCAGGTTCTGTCAGGCAGGTATGATTTACAGACCGGTACGCGAACGAAGTCCTGATAAGGTATTGGAGCTGACCGAAAACTCACTAAAGAATACTGGTTACGAAGAGGTTGCCTTTACTTCCCTGAGCGCAGGAGATTACAGTTGCTTGCTACCGGTCGTAAGAGAATTTAATGCGCGATACGGGAAAAACAGAATTGCTCTTTCGCTTCCCTCTCTCCGGGTCGGATCAGTCAATCGCGAGGTTTTGAAGGAGATTCGCGCTATACGAAAAACGGGTTTCACCATCGCTCCTGAGGCTGCGACATCGAGATTGAGGGATGTGATAAATAAAGACTTTTCTGAAGAAGAATATGAGAAGGCTCTAATGTCATTGTTTGAAGAAGGATGGCATAATCTGAAGCTGTATTTCATGATAGGGCTGCCGACTGAAACCGAAGGAGACGTAGAAGCGATCCCCCAAATGGCCATGAAGGCCCTCAGAATCGCAAAACAGTTTACGAAAAGATACGTAAATATAAGTGTCGGTATTTCTCCTTTTGTTCCGAAAGCACATACGCCGTTTCAATGGTTCGGGCAAAGGCCTCCAGATGAGCTAAAAAGAAAAAAAGATTACCTGAAGAATATACTGTCAAGGAAGGGCTTCAACATCAAAGGGCATGATGTGGAAATGAGCCTTCTTGAGGCTGCTTTTTCACGCGGGGACGAAAGGCTTTCATGCCTTATTGAGAAAGCCTGGTCCCTCGGTTGCAGACTTGATGGATGGACGGACCTGTTCGATTTCGGGAAATGGAAATCGGCTATGGAATCCGCTGGTATCGATATAAGAGATTTCGCAGAAAAGAATTTTCAATTCACCGATAGTATGCCCTGGGAAAGAGTAGAAATAGGTTTGTCAAAGGATTTTCTCTGGAAGGAATATAACAACGGATTATCCGGGGATAGAACAATCGATTGCAGGAAAGTCTGCCAAAATTGCGGGATAGGGTGTCAGGAAAATAAAATGAAATCCGGAGATTGCGTGATTGAAGTGGTAAACAGTGACCGCGATAAATCTTTACAATTTTGGAGTAACGTAAACGCACAACTTCATAAAAGTCGTTTCACCCATGCAAAGATAAGAGTTGAGTTTTCAAAGACGGGGAAATTGAGATACCTCTCGCATTTGGAAATCGTTACTTTGATCCACAGAGCGATCAGGCGAGCACGTTTCCCGCTGGTGTATTCAAAAGGCTTTCATCCTTCTCCGAGGATATCTTTTGGACCGCCTCTCGGCGTAGGCGTTGCAGGACTGAATGAATATTTTGACATGGAAGTCACCCCCCCATTTGATTTGGTCGGAGGTATAAACATATTAAATAACGTCTTACCTGAAGGCGTGCGTGTGAATTACATGTCCGCTGTGCCAGCTTACACTGAGTCCCTCAACAGCTTCGTCGTGAGATACGAATACGAAATCAAGAATGGGAATCTTGCGGCTCTGGAGAAATTTCTTTCGAAAAAAGAATTTCAAGTGAAAAGGGAGGAACATGCCGTAAATCTAAGGACACAGGTGGAAAAGGTGATCATCCTGAATGAAGAGACTGTCAGGATATTTCTGGTCGATCAGGGAGATGTGAAAGTCAGGTTGGGAGAAATTTTGCCCCTGCTTTTTGACGCACTTCAGGAAGATCTGGATGTGACAAGAGTTGCACTTTATGGGTGGCGTGGAGAGTGGGTAAAGCCTCTCAGTAAATTTACGAAGCTGACGGTAAACGTCAAGTAATGGGAATGGAAAGCGAAATTATTATAAACGCGACCTATGATGAAATCAGGGTTGCTCTCCTTGAGGGCGGTCAGGTTGTCGAATTCCATGTAGAAAGAAAGCGTGACGCAAGCCTTGTGGGAAACATTTATAAGGGCAAAGTGGTGAAAGTACTTCCTGGCATGCAGTCCGCATTTGTTGATATCGGTCTTGAAAAAGCTGCCTTCCTGTATGTGACAGACATTCATGCCGGCATGGAGGAATTTGCACCTTTTCTTGAGGAAGAAGAGAAGGTGAATTCGATAGAGCTGGTTTCGAAGAAGGGGAAACCTGATCTGACCATAGAGGAACTTATACAGGAAGGGCAGGAGATCCTTGTTCAGGTTTCGAAAGATCCAATCGGAAGCAAGGGAGCCAGGGTCACCTCATATGTGACCTTGCCCGGAAGATACCTTGTGCTCATGCCCAATGTGGAGCATATTGGCATATCCAGAAGGATATCCGATGAGTCTGAGAGGACAAGACTTAGAATGATCGTGGAGGATATGAGATCAAAGGGTTATGGGCTCATAATCAGGACAGCGAGTGAAGGCTCCGGCGAAGAAGACCTGAAAAAGGATCTCGATTTTCTCCTGTTGCTCTGGGAAAATATACATAAGAAAAAGGACCGCGTATCAGCCCCCTCGCTGCTTTACAGTGATCTTGATCTCGTATTCAGGAGTGTGCGTGACCTCATGATCCAGGACGTGAAAAGGCTTGTTGTTGACTCTGCAGAAGAGTACGAGCGAATAAAAGATTTTGTCAGGACATATTTCGAAAAATTGCTGGGAAAGATCGAATTATACGAGGGGATGGAACCCATCTTTGATGCGTACGGGATTGAACTCGATATTTCCAGGGCACTCGGCAGAAAAGTCTGGTTGAAATCGGGCGGCTATATAGTAATCGATCAGACTGAGGCCATGACCGTCATCGACGTCAACACAGGAAAATTTGTAGGGAAAGAAGAACTCGAGGACACAATACTCAAGACCAATCTCGAGGCAGTGAAAGAGATCGCCTATCAGATAAGGCTCAGAAATCTTGGCGGAATTATCATAGTAGATTTTATAGATATGGAGAAACACGAAAACAGGGAGCGCGTATTCAATGCCTTTGTTGAGGCAATGAAGAAAGACAGGGCAAAAAATACGATATCCCATATTACTGATCTCGGACTAATTCAGATGACCAGGAAAAGGGTCAGAGAGAGCCTCGGCAGAACCCTTTGCGAATCCTGCCCTTATTGCGAGGGGAAGGGATACGTTAAGTCACCGCGAACCCTGTGCTATGAAATATTCAGAAAAATAATGAAACACGCAAAGCACGGTGGCGAGAGAATAATTGTCACTGCACACCCTTCGGTTGCGGAACTCCTGTCAGACGAAGAGAGCGCAGTCGTTGAGGACATAGAAAATCGATACAACGTAAAGATTACGGTTCGGGAAAGCAGAAACCTGCACCAGGAAAATTACGAGGTCACACTGCTTTAAAATATAAACCTCCTTTCTCAAATGCTATTATCAAAAAAGACCATCGCAATTTTTTTCTTCTCATTTGACAAACGATGGACGAAAAAAAATTAATAAGGCTCACAGATATATTAAAGGATTTGCAAAGTGTTGTACTTGCTTATTCCGGAGGGGTAGACAGCACTTTTCTTCTCAGGATGATGAAATTTTCGGGAATAGACTTCATTGCAGTCACTGGATCCTCGGAAATCAGGCCTCGTGTTGATCTGGAAACAGCGGAGAAGATGGTGCAAGAATTCGGCGTCGAGCATATTGTTATTAAAACAGAGGAATTGTCCGGGGAGGAATTCACAAGCAATACACCTGACAGATGTTTCTTTTGCAAGGATGAACTCTTCGGAAAACTGACCCGGATGGCTTTATCAAGAAAATTCAAAATGATCGCCGATGGCAGCATCGGGGATGACCTCTTAGATTACAGACCCGGCAATAGGGCTCTGGAGAAATATAAAGTGAGGAGCCCTTTGATCGAGGCGGGTCTTATGAAAGAAGAAGTGAGAGGGTTTTCAAGAAGGCTCGGCCTTCCCACCTGGAACAAACCCTCATCTGCATGCCTTGCAACAAGAATCCCTTATGGCCAGAGGATCACCACAGGGACATTGGGAAGAATAGAAAAAGCAGAAGAACTGATTAGATCATTTGGGTATGGCCAGGTTCGTGTTAGAGACCATGCCGGGATCGCACGGATAGAAGTTTCTGAAGAGCTCGTGGAAACATTTGTCCGACCGGAGGTCAGAAAAAATATTGCAGAGTCGCTCAAGGCCATGGGGTTCACATTCGTCTCACTCGATCTCGAGGGCTTCAGGTCCGGCAGCATGAACAGACTGTTGAAGAAATAACTTTCTTGCCAGCAGCTTTTATTCACTGAAAGGAAGTAGCAAATCTTTAGGGCTATAATAGACCGTTTCACTTCCCTTTATTAAAGGGGGAGGCAGGGGATTACAAAAAATATAAATTCGCAAACATACCCCAAATCGGGCGATAATTTTGTCGCAAAGGAGCGATAATGTCATGGTGAGCCAGTCGAACCATGACATTAGTATCACCCTTCGACACGCTCAGGGTGACACAATAGCAACGGTTTAAACGTTTATCGCTGGATTCGGGCAGAAACGCGGCATAGAAACTACGCAAGACCGGCAGTTATAATTTAAAGATGAGAGATTCTGATTATACCACCGCACTCTCAAAATGCGTAAGATGCGGGAGTTGTAAAGCCCTCTGTCCCGCATATGAAGAAGAAACCACAGAGGCAATGAGTGCCCGCGGAAAGCTTACCTTGCTCTGGGGCCTTTCTTCGGGTCTACTCTCGCCGTCTCCGGAGTTATGCGACCGCGTATTCGGTTGTTTGCTCTGCGGAAGATGCGTCGGGTCTTGTCCCCTCGAAATCGATATCAAAGAATTGATGTATCACGGCAGAAGATCATTGAGAGACATGGACAAAGGCAGGAGGATTCTTCGCTTCCTGACAAAGCTCTGCATAAAGAGGCCGGGATCAGCTTTTAAGATGCTGAGCAGAATGCAGCACATTTTGTTCCCATACTTTTTAAAAAAAGGCATCCTTCCCTTCCGGCCTGAACTGCCGGAGAACCATTTGAAGGACAGGTTTCGCCTGTTCACCGTGCTCAAAAAACAGGGGCGGGTCGCTGTTTTTTCTGGTTGCATGATAAATTTTCTCTACCCTTATCTGGGAGAGGCCCTTGTCAACACGCTTCGCAGACTCAATTATGAGGTGATACTTCCTCCGGGCGAAGTCTGCTGCGGAGTTCCATTGAGAGCAGTCGGTCTTGAAGAGGAGGCGGTGAAACTTGCAAAAAAGAACATAAATACCTTCAAAAGATTAAATGTCGAAGCCGTATTGAGCCTGTGTCCCACATGCACATATGCGATCAAGGTTGAATATCCGAAGCTTATCGGCGAGGGCATAGAGAGAGCAGAAGACATATCAACCTTCTTGATAGATAAAATAGAGTCTATTTATCCTCAAAGGTCTTCTTTCACCCAAAACATAATATTTCACGATCCCTGCCATCTTAAATATGGCCTTGGCATAGAAAGAGAGCCGAGGGTGATTCTAAAAAATCTCGGCCTGAATCCAGTAAAGATCAATGATGACAGATGCTGCGGTTTTGCAGGACTTTTCTGTTTTTCCTTTAAAGAGACCTCCCGCGGCCTTTTGAACAGATGTGTGGAGGATTATACGAAAGCAGGTGGAGAAATAATTATCACATCATGTCCGGGATGTATGATGCAGCTTTCCCGAGAGATCAAAGACAAACCCGTTATACATTTGATCGAGGCAGTCGAAGAGGCGATGTTGCAGCCGGTATCGCTTAAAGAAGGTCTTTTCGCAGAATCCCCAATACAGACAACGCCTCCTGTCTAATGTATGGATCGTCAGTATTTGCCGCTATTCTTTGCAGAAATGGTATTGCACTGCTCTCCCTGATTCTACCCAGTGCTCTTATAGCACTAATTTTAATCGCAAAGCTTTCATCATCCAATGCTGTCAACAGATGGGGGACTGCTTTTGGATTCCCGATTTTACCCAGCGATTGTATCGCTGCCTCCCTGATAAGTAGACTTTTATAGTCTAATGCTGAAATTAGAGAATCGACAGCTCTTGAGTCTTTGTTGAAACCCTTGCCGAGGGCAAGAGCCACATTCCATTTGATCGCAGGGCACTCCTCGTTGAGAAAGGGGTTATTGAAAACCCTCACCAAAGCATCAGTCACCTTCTTATCCTCGATCTCGCCAAGCAGCCGAATCGCCCTGATCTTCACCTCCCAGTCCTCCTCCCTGGTGAAAACAACGTATAGAAGACTGTCAACCGCCTCCTTGCCTTCGATTTTGCCCAGTTCTTCAACCGCCTTCAAACTGGTCTGAAGGTAGCCATATCGAATATCCTTCATCAGCTTGTCAATATCAGATGCATTCGCAGATGCTGCGTTTAGAATGAAGACTACGAAGATCGCAAGAGTTGACCTTTTGAGAAATATGTTCAAAAATCTCGATGTCTTCTCCTGAAGAAGCTCATAAGAAGCGGCTAAACATTGGGTAACGCAATTAATATTCATTATGTTACACTGCTGTCCAAAATTATCTCGGGTGACAGGAGGCTGGATGCTGAAAAAACACAATGACGACACCATATAAAGAAAACATAATGTTTTCCATTTAACGATATATGAGCGTAATCCGGGAAACATGTGATATCAAAAAGAGGTATTCCATATTAATAATCATGTCGATTCAGTGTGTTAATAGGCATCCAGCCTCCTGATTAAATTCATTTTGGATAGCATAGTTATGCTATAATTATATTGAATTGTTCATTTTTCCCAAAACTTATACGTAAATGAGGTAAAAATGCCGATTTATGAGTATAAATGCAGCAGTTGCGGTGAAGATTTCGAAAAGCTTGTTTTCGGAAATTCCGAAATAGACTGTCCGAAGTGCAGATCAAAAGATGTTAAAAAGAAATTTTCTGTCTTTGCTGCCACAGGCACTGAAAAACCTCTCGCGGGCACCTCGGGATGCACCTCCTGCACAAAGACCAGCTGCAGTTCCTGCAGATAATGTCTGCTTTCCTATATTCTTAAAATAACTCCTTCATCAGCTTGATCCTTGAAACGTGAACGCTGGTGACAGATAGAAGGTTGGTGACCGTCCCTTAGTATTCGTATATTTGTCTTATTCTATCCCCTGTCTGCCCAGGCAGGCATTTCCTTCTAAAAAAGCACTTTTCCTATTTTTAATTTACTTTTTATTTTTGGGAACTTATTTCCAGTGTCCGGGGATCCATCGCCCTCCCGGACCGCGATGTCCTGGCACCCACTGTTTCCCGCTTTTCGGTCTGCCCGCCCAGTGTCCTTGTATCCACTTTCCATGCTTCCAATGACCCGGAACCCAATGAACACCTGGCCCGGGCGACGGGACGACTGCCCAGTGACCTGGAATCCATCCCTTGGCCGTCCAGTGACCTGGAATCCATTCAGAGTTAGGAGGCGGCGGGGTTGGATCTATTATCCATTTGCTATCCTTCCATACGTAGGGACCTTCTCCTGGTGGCGCAACGACCAGTATCCATTCTCCGCCTACTTCAATCCAAACCTTGTCAGGAGGCGGAGGACCTGGCGGCAGTGCCAGGGAATAATTACTGAGACACATAAGTACTAATACATACAACACCACGAATATAAACCTTCTCATAATGCCCTCCTTTTTCTATGAAGTTATCGGCCAACAAATGCACAGCCTCTGTTCAGGCACTCCTTTTTTCGTTCTCTCTTTAGCAATCAACGCTGCCGTGGAGCCATCGTTTTGGTGAGAACTCACTTTTCTATAATCTTCACCTTCATTTCAATCCTCTCCAGAGGATTGTCTCTTTCGTCTCTCGCCTGATTTACAATCATGTCTGCCACACTCATACCTGAGACGACCTCTCCAAAAACCGTGTACTGCTTATCAAGGAAAAAAGAGTCGGCCACACAGATAAAAAATTGAGAACCTGCGCTGTCCGGATGTGCAGCCCGTGCCATAGAAAGAGTTCCCCTCTTGTGAGGATTGTCATTAAACTCGGCCTTGACCGTGTATCCGGGTCCGCCCATGCCGTGTTTTGATTTATCAGGACTTTTTGAGTTCAGGTCTCCTCCCTGGATCATAAAGCCGGGAATTACACGATGGAATGTTGTCCCATCGTAAAATCCTTTCTTTGCAAGTTCGATGAAATTGTTCACATGGTTGGGAGCTACATCAGGGAAAAACACCAGTTCAATAGTACCAAACTTTGTCTCGATAACAGCCCTTGCCTCGGCCATCTTATTTGTCTCCTCTTTTATAAATGTTTTTTGTCCTGGCTCTGCATACGCAATGAGATTCAATGAAAATTAAAAATCACTTCAAAACTGATTTAGGCCGTCTGATAAAATCTCCCACGCATAAGCAGATTCGGTTAATTACTCTAACACTATAGTACACTGATTTCAAAGGATATTTTGAATTTTTTAGTTTGTTTGTTGCACCTACAAAGAGAAAGGATTACCTCATATCAAAAATTGATGATTTCTGATAAAAGTTTTTAGTTTGTTTGGACAGTCTGAAGCAGTTTTTAAGTCCGACCACCTCTTCCAGCGGGTACCCACAAATATTGGAAATAATTCGTGGGATGTCAAGCACGCAAAGCAAACATAAAAATCTGTGTTACTTGGCAGCATCACGATAAGCTACCCTGCCTCATGCCGCTACCTGCATCTGAGGTAGTGTACTCCAGTAAACATCATCTGGGGTCTTTCGGTCAAGGCTTTGATGCCGACCCGACAATTATAGAATTCAAAGTATTCCCTGAGTCCTTGCCGAGTTTCGGCAATTGATCCATAAGCCTTCAGATATACATCTTCATATTTCACATTTCTCCAGAGGCGTTCAACAAACACGTTGCGATTGAAATCTAAACATTTTCTCTCAAGGCATAATTGTTTGCTTCAGGAAGAAACAGAGCGAAGGTGTGGTAAGAGAAACATCCTCTTCCCCGCTGATTTATGTGAGAGCGCATTCGGAATATAATAACGCTTGACATTATTATCTCCATACGTTATTATTTACCATGATAAAAAGCTTTCGTTGTAAAGACACCGAAAAGCTTTTCAAAAGGCAATTTTCATCAAAATTCCCTTCAGAGATACGACGGAATGCTTTGAGAAAATTATTGATCTTGGATGCTGCGGAGCATCTGGAAGACCTGAGGATGCCGCCAGGCAACCGGATAGAGAAGCTCGCTGGCGATCGCCAAGGGCAGCACAGCATCCGGGTTAACGATCAATGGAGAATATGTTTTCGATGGCATCAAGGAGATGCCTACGACGTTGAGATAACTGACTACCATTAGGAGGGAATCATGGGTACTAAAAAGATGGCTCCGGTTCATCCGGGGGAAATACTGCTCGAGGAATTCCTGAAGCCCTTGGGAATCAGTCAGTACAAGCTGGCCAAGGACATCAGTGTACCGCCACGCCGTATCAATGAAATTATTCAGGGCAAACGGTCAATCACTGCCGATACGGCGCTGAGGCTTGCCCGCTATTTCGATCTTTCAGAACGTTTTTGGCTCAATCTTCAATCGCGATATGATCTTGAGGTCGAAAAAGAAAAATTGGATATGCGACTTGAGAAAGAGGTAAAAGTTTTGATGTTGAAAAGCGCTTAACAATATGTTGGACTTCTATGTGAACTATTGCATATTAAGAAGTCGTTAACGATGCAAAACAAGGAAGAAGGGTTCTATGCATTTTTACCATTCAGACACCATATTGAAGATTTATGTTTAATCATTCAATGTTATGTTAAGGGCTGCTTACAAGTCATCAAGAGGGTCAGGTCTACACAGGCTGTTGCCCAAATAGGTTTTTTACAATCGAGATTTAGTTTGAATTTAATATGCATTAAGCTCTTTGAAAAACAATTCATAGTGAGAGTGCTGGCGCCCAAAAACATCAC
>JBFLXE010000077.1:0-12658 GCA_040757455.1 Nitrospirota bacterium | reverse complement strand
TACACTCTGTCATATAGCCAACCATCCTTTCTTTGGTTTTGAGCCTTTGCAAACTTAATAATACCAAAGCTCTCAGGATTGTTGGCTATTTTTTTCAGCAGAATTTATGAATTATCTGGGCTAATAAAGTTCCCATATTCCTTCAAAGTTCTTAAAACTTGTAGAGAAACAGATTATGGCTATATAATATCTAAATCCAGCGACAAGAGATGTCATTCCGCTCCGTCTCAAGCGGATGATGCGGAATCCAGTTCCTTAATGATCTGGATTCCCGCGGGAATGACAATTTGTTTGGTTTTGCCAAATTATCGCTGGATTCGGATTATAGTTCTACTTGTAAATTCGATAAAAGGGCGGTTAGCTCAGCTGGGAGAGCGCCACGTTCGCAACGTGGAAGTCGGGGGTTCGAATCCCCTACCGTCCACCAACGAAATTATTATTATCAATAATTAATATTGAGCAATTCGCTCTGTTTATTTTAATGCTTCTCTTTGTTGCTCTTAATCTTTCGGATGGCTTCTCTTGCTGATTCGGCAACGGTTGTTTCTCTTAGAGCGCCCCTCGCCATATCAGAAGCTTTTCCGTGTCGGTCTCCAGTTTCTCTAAATCCTGAACCACGCCTCCATCATAGGCGAATTCACCCAGAGATGTGGCGGCATAAGCCCGAACGGAAGGATCTTTATCACTGAGGAAAAACCTTAACGTATCATGGGCATATCTAACGGAATCGGGCTTCACAGCGGCAATTTTTCCTATGGCCCAGGCAAACCCCTTTCGCAAATTCTCCTGGCGGAAAAAACCAAGGAGGATCGGGATGAATTCGTGGAAGAGATCCGGGTTGATGCTGATTAAGGCACCTGCTGTTTCGAGAGCGCCCCAGGGTGAAGCTCCCGGATACGCCGCATTCTGAAGTTCCTTCTCAATGAGTTTATTTACAAGGTCAGGCCTTTCCCCCACCATCTTCTCGCACACTTTTGTCAGCACATCTATAATCTTCCACCGCAAAAGGTCATCCGGTGTATAAAGCATAAGATGTATTTCATTGAGCACCCTTGCATCCGCCAATGCAAGGGTGCTCAGGTCATCTATCAGGTTTGCTTCTACGAGCCGACGGATTGCTTCCCTGGAGAGCTTTACCGGGGGATGTTCGGAAACTTCGCCTTCTTCCTTTATTTCCTGTCTTGGACTGCCTTTAAGTCTCACGAAGACCAGGGCCCCCTTCACAGGCATGCCCTCAGGGGATCTCTCCGGAACGACTTTGTGGCCAATAATGTCATAGTTCTCGATTACAGCGTCGTCGTAATCTCTGCCATAGGAGAGTGAGTACGCAAAGGATTGGTCATTGCCTGATGCAAACAACAGCGCCTCGAGGGCTGCGGCTCCCATATTATGCCCCGTCACATCGCACGCATACACGGAACCGCAGTGCCTGCATGTTCCCAGAGGGAATTCAAGTTTCATGCCTTCCAAAATTTCATCCGGTGGGTCAATCTTGCTCTGGCAGAAGGGACATCGGGGTTCTTCAGGCATCTGTCACGACCTCCTGATATTTTTTCTTTTATAATTATATCGATCCCGAGCTGACATGCAAACGCAGTATTGTTTGCTTACCTTTTTGCCGGTTGATACTGGTTGCTTTAAAATGTGGCGATCCATCCCATTTTGTTCTCACCCTCGGATCCCAAAAAGTGTGGATTCTTATCAAAGTTTGTCACTGAATAGTCAGCCCACTCCAGTTTTGACTGCAGCATTGTTTTTTAAATCAGCAACTTATAGTATTGGTATCTAATTTGCTGCAAAACTTACTGCAAAGAATTTAGCATTTTAGCAATTGTAAAAATTATTGTATTAACTATGATGTACAGACATTTAGAGAACCAGCATAAATTTGGGTCGAAAAGAGCAGTAAAGTAAAAATATAAATACATGTTTAAAACATTGATTTCTATCGAGACCATCTTTTTCTATCTGTTACTCGTCAGTCTCGCTCTCCTGTTTTACACACTTTTGCGACTGCTGCGGTATAGGAGAGAACTGGAGCAGAAAGCTTCTGCCCTGCAAGAAAGCGAAGAGCGGTATGCCCTTGCATCACGCGGCGCCAACGATGGTCTGTGGGATTGGAATTTGAAAACAAACGAGATTTATTTTTCCTCTCGCTGGAAATCCATGATAGGATTTAAGGATAATGAAATAGGAAACAGCGTGCATGAATGGTTTCATCGGGTTCATACGGATGATGTCAAGAAATTAAAGAAAGACATCACCGATCATCTCGATGGACAGACAGCACACTTCGAAAATGAACACCGGTTATTGAATAAGGACGGTGTTTACCTGTGGATGCTAACCCGTGGAGCTGCGGTGAGAAAAGACGGGACAGGTGCCATACGAATGGCTGGTTCGTTGACCGATATTACATCCCGCAAACAGGCCGAAGAAAAATTAATACAGAACGCTTTTTATGACGCTCTGACAGGACTTCCGAACAGAGCATTATTCATGGACCGGTTGCAATTGTCATTCGCTCACAGAAAGCGTAATAAAGACTATCTTTTTGCGGTACTCTTCTTAGACCTCGATAGATTTAAAAAGATTAACGACAGCTTCGGACACCTTATCGGGGATGAACTGCTCATTTTGGTCGCGGAAAAATTGAAATCACATTTACGCCCAGATGACACCATCGCCCGTTTCGGGGGTGATGAATTTGTCATGCTTCTTGATGATATCAAAGAAGTAGAAGATGCAACGCATATTGCTGGGCGCATAAACAAAACGTTGGCAGAACCCTTTTATCTCAATCAGCACGAATTATATGTCAATGTGACTGTCGGAATTGCGGTGGGCAGTCAAAATATGAACAACCGGAAGAAATCCTTCGCGATGCAGACACTGCCATGTATAATGCAAAGTTACGCGGGAAGGCATGTTATTTAGTGTTTAACGATGCCATGCACACGAACGCATTAGAACTTCTCGAACCTGAAATAGACCTGCGCCATGCCCTCGAACGCCGAGAGTTTGTGATGTATTATCAGCCAATTATTTCCCTTGAAAAAGAAAATATTATCGGATTTGAAGCTCTCGTCCGTTGGAATCACCCCAAGCGGGGTATTCTTTTGCCGATGGAGTTTATTCCTCTGGCCGAAGAGACTGGGCTCATTATACCTCTTAGTTTGTGGATTTTACGCGAATCCTGCCGACAAACGAACATATGGCAAAAACGGTTTTCTGTAGATCTCCCTTTAGCTGTAAGTGTCAACGTATCGCCGAAAGTTTTCTCGCATGTGGACTTCATAAAACAGATAAAGAATATCCTCGAGAGACAGGTCTTAATCCAGAGCATTTGGCGCTCGAGATAACAGAGAACAATATGATGGAAAATACTGAATATATGGTTACCCTTATGTCACAGTTGAAAGAGCTTAACATCAAGATCAATATTGATGACTTCGGCACCGGATACTCATCATTAAGCTATCTGCAGCAGTTTCCTATAAATACGCTGAAAATTGACCAATCTTTCATAAATAGGTTGAGTTCAGGTGGAAATGACGTAGAAATTGTTCAATCGATCATTAATATGGCTCACAATATGAAGCTGCAGGTAGTGGCTGAAGGGGTCGAGCAGGCAGAACATCTGAGAAAATTGGAGGATTTGAAATGTGAATATGCACAGGGATTCTTTTTCTCTTATCCGGTAAACGGCAATGAAATAGAAAATCTCCTCGCTGACGAAACTATTCGCAGCCGCCGTCTTTCCATCAAAAAAACAAAGAAATAAACATCTTAAACACGACGATTAACACTTCATTAAAAAAATCCCCCCCGAGGAAGCATCGGAGGGAGAGACTATTGAAAGGAGGGGTCTGAGCGTTCTTTTTTTATTTAAGTTAATCAAAGATCTTCCCGACGGTATGTGATTCCTCTCACAGCAGTTGTGAATACCCATGTCGAATCGCATTAAATTTACAAAAAGTAGTTTATTTTGCTATCTTAGGGCTAAGATTATTTACCCATAGGATATACAAATGAGGGATGAAGAAAAGACGAAGGCACAGTTGATCAATGAATTGTCCGAAATACGGCGGCGGATTGACAAAATCGAAAAACTCGTAGTTGATTTTTTGCCGACACACGAAAGCATCAAGAGCAACGGGTACTTGCATCCATCATTTGTGCAGCACTTTCGGGGGATTGCCTTCTGGCTCACAATGACTTTGTTCCGATATTTTTCGAGGGCGACGTTTTAGAGATTACTGGCTATACTCAGGAAGAACTTCTCAGCGGGCAGCCAAACTGGAACCGTGTCATCCATCCTGATGACTTAGCTGCACTCTCAGAAAGCGTCAATAAATTGCAGTCGGTTGCGGGCTATTCGACCGAACGTGAGTACCGCATTATCCGTAAGAACGGCCAAATACGGTGGATTTTTGAGTTCATAAATAATGTGGCTGATAAAAACGGCAAACCAATATTTGTCCGCGGATCCCTTTATGACACGACCGGCCTTAAGAAAGCGGAGGATGTGATTAGAGAATCGGAAGAAAAATTCAGGAATCTGGCTGAAGAGTCACCAAATATGATTTTCATCAACAAGGACGGCAAAGTAGTATATGCCAACAAGAAATGCGAAGAAATCATGGGTTATAAAAGAAACGAATTTTATTCCCAGGATTTCGATTTTCGTACACTGATTGCTCCGGACTCGCTTGAATTAATCGAGACAAATTTCGCAAGACATATGAGAGGAGAAGAAGTTCCACCATGGGAATATTCTCTCCTTACAAAAAAAAACAAGAGAATCGAAGCGATAATTACCACAAAGTTAATAAGCTATGAAACAGGAAAAGCAATTCTGGGCATAGTAACCGACATTACAGAGCGCAAGAATTTCGAGGAGAAATTGCGTCACAGGGTGAACCTAGAGAATCTCGTAGCAAAAATATCAACAAACTTTATCAATATTTCTCCCGATGAATTCGACCGCGAAATAGACAAAACGCTAAAGGCGATCGGTGAGTTCTCGGGGGTAGACCGTAGTTATCTTTTTCTGTTCAACGAAGATAAAACAGAAATGGACAATACGCACGAATGGTGTGCTGACGGGATTGAACCGCAGCTGAAAAAATTAAAGGGACTTCCCGTTGATTCCTTTCCATGGTGGATGAATAGATTAAATCGGTTTGAAAATATTTACATCCCCCGCGTGAGTGATCTCCCCGAAAATGCTACTTCCGAAAAAGAGATACTCCAGTCACAGAATATTCAGTCTCTAATTGTGGTTCCGATTACTTCAGCTAAAGAACTCGTGGGTTTTCTCGGTTTTGATTCTGTCAGAGTCGAGAAAGAATGGATGGATGAGGATATTGCGATCTTAAGAATGATAGGGGAAATTTTCATAAATGCCCTGGAACGCAAACGTGCAGAAGAGGAACTCGCAAAAAACGAGGGCGAACTTAAGAGCAGGGTTAGAGAATTGGAAGAATTTCATAACATGGCCATCGAGAGAGAACTCAGGCTAATAGAATTAAAAGAGGAACTTTATGCACTCAGAAAAGAATTAGAAAAATATAGGAACGAGCCAACCTAATAATGTTTCTTTAGCTCTGTGAGTACCTGTTTTGCAACTGACTTAAGTGTCTCAAATACCCCTTTGCCCGTTATGGCAACCGCCTCAAACCATTGAATATGGCGATGATTCAAGAGTTTATTCATCTCCACAACAGGTACGATATTCGGAAGGTCTCTTTTGTTGTACTGTATCGTGAAGGGCAGTTTTTCAAGGTTGTAGCCCTGTTCGGCAAGGTTCAACGATAAATCATCAATACTTTCCAGGTTAGATTCCATCCTTTCGATCTGGCTGTCTGCAACAAAGACAACGCCGTCAACACCTTTAAGGATCAGTTTTCTGCTTGCTGCATAAAAGACCTGGCCCGGTACGGTGTAAAGATGAAATCTTATCCGAAAACCTCTAATGTCACCGAGAGCCAAAGGAAGAAAGTCAAAAAATAGTGTCCTTTCCGTTTCTGTTGCAAGGGATATGAGTTTTCCCTTCTGCTCAGGATTTGTTCTTCTATAAATGTATTGAAGATTCGTGGTCTTTCCACAAAGTCCAGGTCCGTAATAAACTATCTTGCAATTGATCTCACGCGAGGAGTAATTTATAAAGGACACTTAAGGTACACCTACCTGAAGAGGTTGTCGATATCTTCATCGGTAATTTCAGCAAAGAGAGATTCTTCGAATTTCCCATCTCCCTTTTCTGTTTCCACCTTATGGGCGATATCGTCGAATATCTTGCTGAGCATCTCGGAAGCTTTTTTAACCCGCAATCTCACAAGACCCAGGGATGAACGATGATCAAAAATCACAACAAGTATAATCCTCTGTCCCACGAGAGAAATATGAATATTGTCCTTTTCACCTTCATGGAAAAGAATGGTAAATTCTTTTTCGCCCAACAGTCTTGCGATCCCGCCTGTAGCCGCTATATTACCTGCGGTGAGAGATGCCAATGAGGTGGTATCGATATCGTGTGTGTCCCCCGCAGATGCAATAAGCTGGCCATTCTTGTCAACGAGGAAAACAACCTTGGAATTAGATTGGCGGTGGAGTTTCTGGAGTTCCTCATCTATCTTGCGGAATTCCTCTTCGTACATCACAAGGTCAGAACCAATCATGGTGTTAAACTTATCATATATAATTAACAGTTGAATATCAAGCGGCTGACGGTGTCTCCTCTCTTTGAAGTCTCTGCCATTCCTTGTCAATATCATCCTGCGCTTTCTTCATGAGCCATTCATTTTCGGGTTTAAAAAGATGTTTGAACCTTCCCTGGGGTCTCAGAAAATCTTCTATCGGCTTTTTTTCCCTTGGTTTGAAAGTTATTCGCGTAACGCCATTCTCAACCTCGTAAAGAGGCCAGAAGCAGGTTTCAACAGCAAGTCTGCTCAACATGATCGAGTCATCAGTCCTCGATCTCCACCCCCTGTTACAGGGAGATATTACATTCATAAATTTCGGCCCCTTGATCTCTAAAGCCTTTCTCACTTTTTTCATGAGATCCATCCAATGGCTCGGCGATGCCTGTGCCACATAGGGTATGTTGTGAGCTGCTATAATCCTCGTCAGATTTTTCCTCGGCTCGGTTTTTCCAGGGATCACAGATCCCGCAGGTCTCGTGGTCGTGTCTGCGCCCAGGGGTGTAGCACTTGAGCGCTGTATTCCCGTATTCATATATGCGCCATTGTCGTAGCAGACATAAAGCATATCATGCCCGCGCTCTATTGCCCCTGACAGACTCTGCAGGCCGATATCATATGTTCCTCCATCGCCACCAAAGGCGATAAATTTTATTTCCCTGTCTATTTTGCCCTGTTTTTTCAGGGACCTGTACATCGTCTCCACGCCTGCTATGGTCGCGGCAGCATTCTCAAAAGCATTGTGAATCCAGGGAACTTTCCAGGCGGTGTATTCTGATATACAGGTCGATACCTCCAAGCACCCCGTGGCGGCTGATGCAACGACAGGATAATCCGATGCAAGGAGAACCATCTTTATCACAGTAGGCGCACCGCATCCAGCGCACATCCTGTGTCCCCCTGATATCAATACATCCTTTTTTGAAAGGTCCCTGAGAGTAAGTATTTTCGCCATTCTATTCTCTAACCCCTATGTATTCCTTGAACGTTCTGACTTTTGAAGTCTCTGCGATCCCAGCCAGTTCCTTGAGGACAAACTCTGCATGTTCGGGGAGGTAATCTCTTCCGCCGAGTCCATATATTTTATTGATGAGTATCGGTTTTTTCTCGAATGGGTAAAGGCTTGTCGAAATGTCAAGAAATAACTGCCCGTAGGAACCCCCAAAAGCGTCAGCTCTGTCGAGTACACAAACCGCCTTCAGGTGGTTTAGTGCACTGCCAACCTCTTCATACGGGAAAGGCCTGAATAAACGGGGCTTCAACAGGCCGGCTTTAATTCCCATATCCCTGAACCCATCGATGACATCTTTTGACGTGCCTGCAGCCGATCCAAGAATGACCATCCCTATTTCTGCATCATCGATCCGGTATTTTTCAAAAAGACCATATCGCCTGCCTGATATCTTCTCAAATTCATCTCCGGTTTTGAGCACAACTTCGTCCACGCCCGCCATAACGTCATCATGAGCCTTTCTGAACTCCATATAATAATCAGGCAGTATGAGGGGGCCATAGCTGACCGGGTGTTCGATATCGAGGAGTGGATTCACCCGCCTGTAATCGCCAACGAAATTCTGTACGTCACTGTCTTCGAGATATTCAACCCGCTCGATAGAGTGGCTGATTATGAAACCGTCAAGACATATCATCACGGGAAGTCTGACATTCAGATGCTCCGCGATCCGGAATGCCTGTATGGTATTGTCATATGCCTCCTGTGCATTTTCCGACCATAGCTGAATCCATCCGGAATCCCTCGCACCCATGGCGTCCGAGTGATCACCATGAATATTGATAGGCGCTGAGAGTGCCCGGTTCACAACCGGCATGATTACTGGCAGCCTTAAGCCGGAAGCAATAAATAGTATCTCCCACATGAGAGCAAGCCCCTGCGATGACGTGGCGGTCACAACTCGCCCCCCCCCAGCTGCGGCACCAACACATGCACTCATCGCGCTATGCTCACTTTCAACAAGAATGAGTTCGGTTTTGACGATGCCGTCTGACACGAAGCTCGAGAATCTCTGCATCAATTCCGTCTGGGGAGTGATAGGATATGCCGCGCAGACATCTGGATCCACCTGCCTCAAGGCATTGGCAACAGCTTCATTGCCTGTCGCAGCAACAATCTTCGCCATTATTTCCCCTCCTCCTCCATGACTATCGCCTTATTACCCTTTTTTCCGGGACATTCAAAGGCGCAGACTCCGCAACCTTTGCAATAATCGTAATCAAATTCGGCCCTTTTTCCGTCCCTGACTTTTATCGCCATATCCGGACAGTAGAGCCAGCAAAACAGGCATTGTATACAATATTCTTCTTTCCATATGGGCCTGAAAGCTCTCCACGAGCCAGTCTTGAAATGAGCGGCACTTCCTGCTTCAAGAATTACCGCACCAGGTGTGACTTCCTTCCATCCCTTCAGTTTCATCCTTCTCTGACCTCCTCATAGCCGCGTTTCGTCGCCTCCAGATTACCCTCTATTATCTTCTGGGAAAACTTCTTGCCGAAACTCTTTCTGACGTCCTCGAGAAGATATTCAAGACTGACGAGACCGGTCACCCTACAAACTGCTCCGAGCATCGGAGCATTTGGTAAGGCCCTGCCGATGCAATCAAGCGCGATCCTTGTAGCATCGAGAGTAAACACTCTTTGTCCTGGTAGAACCTTCAGTTTCTCTCTGACCTCATCCGGCTCCTTCGATGTATTGACTATAAACACCGCGTCTTCGGTAGCGCCATCGGATACATCAACAGTATCCAGAAGTGTAGCATCTACAACATTCACCACCCGCGGCCGGAGTACGGGGCAATGTAATCTCAATTCTCTTGAACTTATCCTGTTATAAGCTCTGAGAGGCGCCCCTGCTCTTTCTGGGCCATATTCAGGAAAAGCCTGGACATACCTCCCCCCGCTCAGACAGGCGTCAGCAAGCACTTTTGCAGCGGTAACGGTTCCCTGTCCTCCCCTGCCATGCCACCTAATCTCGATAATTTCGGTCATATTAGTATAATCCGAGGGACTTGGACTATTAATTTTAGACGAAAAATCTTTATTTTTCAAGATTAGCGGTTTAATTGACTAAATTTTATGAGTCATTTATAGTTTATCTAATACTTATGATACAGAGTATGACTGGATTCGGAAGTGCTGAAAACGAAGACTTTGCGGTGGAAATCCGCTCCCTGAACCATAGATTTCTGGATATTTCGATAAAGATGCCTCCTTATATGAGCAAATATGAGATTAGTTTGAGAAATATCATTAAGGAGAAGTTCAGAAGGGGAAGATTTGATATCTCAATTTCCCTGGTTGACGGACGAATGCCACGTCTGAGAGTGAACAAGGAAATGGCTGAAAACATCTACACGGCTCTTTCGAGCTTGCAGAAGGAACTTTCGATTCCCGGAAGGATCGACATCGGCATGCTGACAGAATACCGGGAGATTTTCACCGAAGAAGAGCCCGAGTATGATGTGAATGTGCTTTACAGTGTCTTTCACTCAGCCGTCTCAAATCTTGAATCCATGAGAATTCAGGAAGGCCGATTCCTTACGGAGGAGATACGTACAAGAATAAATTTTTTGAAGGAGGCAACGCAAAAAATAAAAGAACTCGCGCCAGAGGAAATGATAACATGGAAAAATAGATTCACGGAGAAGCTGAGTTTGCTTCTTGGTTCCGACATGATTGATAATAATAGAATATTGCAGGAAGCGGCAATCGTGGCAGAGAAAACTGATATATCAGAAGAATTGAATCGCATAGAGAATCATCTCAAACAGTTTAATGATATCCTTGACAGCGGCGACAGCGTAGGCAAGAAACTCGATTTTCTTTTACAGGAAATAGTCAGAGAAGCCAACACTCTGGCCTCTAAAGCAAGCGATTATGATATCTCGAAGCTTGTGGTCGAGGTGAAGACAGAAATAGAAAAGATCAGGGAACAGGTTCAAAATATTCAATGAAAGGGATGACCATGAAAAAAGGCGACGTAAGTCCCGTGCTCGTTAACATAGGGTTTGGAAATGTAGTTGCGGCCTCGAAGGTGGTTGCGATCGTCACACCAGGTTCCGCACCGATGAAGAGGCTTCGGGAGGAGGCTAAGAAAGCGGGAAGACTGGTCGATGCCACGGAAGGCAGGCGCACCCGTTCGATAATAGTCACGGACAGTAATCATATTATCCTCTCTGCCATACAGGCAGAAACAATCACTCAACGGTTTAATGAGGGAAAAGAATCCGTTGCAGGCGAGGAAGAGTAGAGGGAACCTCTTCATAGTTTCAGCGCCTTCTGGAGCGGGCAAAACCACATTATGCAAGAAGCTCGTTTCTGCTCTGCCTGATCTGAAATTTTCCGTTTCCTACACTACCCGAAGGCCTCGCGAAGGAGAGGTCAACAATAGCGACTACACCTTTGTCGGCAGAGAGGATTTCAGGGCGATGATCAATAGGGGAGAGTTCATAGAATGGTCAGAGATACACGGAGAACTTTATGGAACTTCACGGAAAAGGCTTCAAGAACTGGTGGATCTGGGAAACGATGTCATTCTTGATATAGACACGCAAGGTGCAACGCAGCTGAAAGAGAAATCTCTCGAAGGGACTTTTATTTTTATACTCCCACCTTCACTGGAGATTTTGAGAAAAAGGCTTGAGAGCAGACTAACTGAGTCAAGAGAAGACATAGAGAAAAGACTTAAAAGAGCTATTGCAGAAATACGGACTTATGCAGAGTACGACTATGTTATAATTAATAACATTTTGGAACAGGCCATTAAGGAACTCGAATCGGTAATTCTTTCACAAAGAGTTAATGCAAGGACGATCAACCATCTCTGGATAGAAAAGTTTTTTTTGAGACAGGAGGTAATATGAGCATGGACATCATTTCGTTGCCGATCGAATATGACAGGAATAAAATCGATGGGCGGTTCAGGATTATATCCATTGCATCTCAGAGGGCCAAGGAGCTTGCCGTGGGGGCGAAGGCAAGAGTTAAAACAAAGTCAAAGAAGTTGACAAGCGTATCCCTGGAAGAGACAATTGGTAATGCAATCGAGTTTTTGACAGGAGAAGAGGCTAAAAAGGCGAAGGAAGAATCTAAGAGGTTCGATTACAGAAGACTCCTCGAAGAGAAACGGAAGGAGATGACCAGCGAAGATCTTACCGAGTTTGAAAAGGACCTCAAAGTTTATCTTCACGAAAGAGAGGCTACCCAGAAGGTTTTCGAGGGTCTCTTCGGTGAGAAGCGAGAAGAAGGTTCTGAAGAATAGGTCCATTCTCCTCGGAATCTCCGGCGGCATTGCGGCTTATAAAACTATCGACCTAATAAGAAAGCTTAGAGAAGAAGGTGCCTCGGTCAGCGTTGTGATGACCGAGGCTGCGAGGAATTTTGTTACACCTCTTTCTCTCGAAGTCACCTCCGGAAACAAAGTCTATAGTGACCTTTTCAACGACCCCATGGTTCATATTTCACTACCTGCCGGTTCCGATATTTTGCTTGTGGCTCCGGCTACAGCAAATATAATCTCCAAATTCGCACATGGCAGTGCCGATGATTTGCTTACCACATGTTTTCTCGCTTTCAAGGGCGTAGTAGCCGTCGCACCTTCTATGAACTGGAGGATGTACGAGAACCCATTCTTTCAGGATAACCTGAAAAATCTACTTTCCCGGGGTGTGATACAGATCGGTCCTGAGAAAGGTCCCCTCGCTTGCGGCGAGGAAGGCATAGGTAGAATGGCGGGAATATGCGATATAGTCGAAACAATAAAATCGATATTTACAAAAAAAGATCTTCTGAACGAAAGAATCCTCATTACCGCCGGCCCCACGAGAGAATATATTGATCCTGTAAGATTCATATCTAACAGATCCTCCGGGAAGATGGGTTATGCGATCGCGCGTGCTGCTTCGAGAAGAGGTGCAGAGGTAACGCTTATAAGCGGTCCC
>JBFLXE010000076.1:0-12715 GCA_040757455.1 Nitrospirota bacterium | reverse complement strand
TTTCTTATCCGGAAAAAGTGAGACTTCTAAAAAATCCCCCCCTTTTATAAAGGGGGGTAAGGGGGGATTACTGTGGGCTATTTCAACTCATGGCGGAAGAAAGATGAAACTTATAGATGCCGTCAAATGGGCAAAAAAAGCCGAAGAACTCGGTGCCGGTGAGATAATGCTCACAAGCATGGATAAAGACGGCACCAGGGACGGATATGATATCGATTTGACACGAGTAATTTCAGAAAGTGTGTCGATTCCGGTCATTGCTTCCGGAGGGGCAGGCACGCTTGAACATCTCTATGAGGCTTTATCGGAAGGCAAGGCGGATGCTGTTCTTGCCGCATCTATTTTTCATTATAGAGAATATTCAATCAAAGAGGCCAAGGAATATTTGAGATCCAGGGGAATACCGATGAGACTTTAAATGCAATCTCTTTCCTGCCGGCTCCTCTCCACCATGATCAATTGACCAAAGATTCGCTTTTTTTCTCGATCCCGCAACTATCAAGAAGACTCCGACCAGCAGGTCGAACCTTTATTCTTAACATCGCACCATCAGTTCCAAAGGCAGTCACTTCGACATCTGATAATCTCTTCGCATCCGAATACCGTGCGCAGAGGGAAGCTGCAACATTTAAAGCCTCTTCGGTGATATGGCCGGTGACGAGGGTTAAGGGGCTTCCATGTCCCTCAACCTTTAAAAGATAATCACCACCCCTTCGCATAGACTCAATTTTTTCGTTCTCTGATTTGTCGCGGCCCACTATGATCTTGCACAAACCAACCCTGAAATGCCGTCCCACTTTTAAGAGATCAATATCTCTCACGTCACAGGTCCCTTTGTATTTCAACAAGTCTCTAAGCCTGCGGGCAAAATTCGGTTCAGTAAGAAGACATCCTCCTGCGGGCGAGGGGTATTCAGCCAAACCAAACTCCTTTGCCAGAGCAATCTGCGCCTTCCTGGAACGTCCAGTAATGCTATAAAGTCGTTCTCTGTCGATGATGCCTTTTTCTTCGGGCACACTAATTTTCAAGAGTCTTGCGCTGAGCGGTCTCACCACGTAACCTGATAGTCCGGCCTCTTTATCAATGTGATAAAGCATGTCCTTTCTCTGGCTCATAGGCCTCTGGCCCAATACTTCGCCTGTCACGATGAAATCCGCCCCAATCTTATCCATCAGGCCATTAATTTCTCTAAGCATTAAAATCCTGCAGTCGATGCATGGATTCATATTTTTTCCATATCCGTGATCGGGACTAAGGACAGTTTCGATGAATTTCTGACCAAGATGCACGACCTCCACGCCGAACCCATATTTCCTGGAAACAGAAGAAACGTGCTTCGAATAAGTTCTAAGAGAGAAATTTGACTCAAAGTTAGTTGTGAATTTTACTGCGTAAACGTCTATTCCCTGCCTGAGTATTGCAAAGATAGCGAGTGTGCTGTCGAGACCCCCTGAGAATAATGCTATAGCTTTTGCCATATCAAATTAAATTCCAATAACCAAATCCCAAATCCCAGATAATTTGAGTATTAAAATTTGATTATTATTTGATTATTGGTGCTCGGAACTTGGTTATTATGTTTGTATTTGATTTACCCCGATTTAAACGTAATGATTTGTGCAATTGGTCTAATGTCACCACCGCTGTCCCGATTTCGCCCACGACTATGCCTGCTGCATGGTTGGCTATGACTGCTGCTTCCTCCATGCTTGCCCCCGAAGCATGCGCGATCGTGAATGCTGCGATAACGGTATCGCCAGCTCCTGTCACGTCATAAACATTCCTTGCTACAGTAGGAATGTTAACTACTTTATTTCCTCTAAAAAGACTCATGCCGTGCTCGCCGCGTGTGAGCAGGACGGCTTCACATGATATTTTTTTCAGAAGAGATTTCCCCGCCCTGATTAACGATCTTTCGTCATTAATATCAATACCCGATGTGGCCGATGCTTCATTGATATTCGGCGTTATAAGCGAAACACTCTTGTAAAAGTGAAAGTGTCCCACTTTGGGATCAACTGCCACGAACATTTTTTTAGGCTTTGAATATCTGAGAACTTCCGTGATAAGTCGCCGGGATATAACGCCCTTTTTGTAGTCTGATATTATTATTGCATCACAACGGAGCATCTGCTTGCGTATGTCATCAGCGAGAATTCTGAAAACTTCTTCTTCAATTTTCTGTCTGTCTTCCCGATCGAATCGCACGACCTGTTGATTGTGGGCGATTACACGTGTCTTGACTGTCGTCGGTTTTTCATTGTAGATCACACCGCTGCATTCTATTGCCTTTTCTTTCAGCATCTTTATCACAATCTCTCCAGTCCTGTCAGAGCCTACCACACCGATAACAGAGGTTTGGCCTCCGAGGGAGGCGATGTTATTCGCAACATTACAGGCCCCCCCGAGAAAAAAATTTTCATCTGTCACTTCGACAATCGGCACTGGAGCTTCGGGAGATATTCTGCTCACCTTTCCCCAGATATAGTGATCCAGAATTAAATCACCTATGACGAGTATTTTCTTCTTTTTGAATTCATTCAGGATTTTGCTGTAATTCATAGGGAACTCTGCTCTAATATAAACGCATTAAATAGTCATTGCGATCCGCCTGAGGCGGAGTCCGCCAAAGGCGGATGACGAAGCAATCCCAAAGACAAGATTGCCACGCCCTTCGGGCTCGCAATGACAATGAAAAGTATTTATTGCGTTATTCATAATAGCTGTCATGACAAAAAACAAGCTAAAGATCTTAAATAATTTTTAAGCTCCTCGATTATTAATAGCATAATTATATGTCGTTTAGCAAAACGAACATTTTAAAGACAATATAAAAGGGCGGGTCTAAAGACCCGCCCTTTTATACATAAAGCGCTGAGCTTGTCGAATATTAGAATGAGAGCGAAACGCCGTGAATTACCTGTGTAACGTTATCCGTATCAGCTCCGAATGCATCTTTGTAAAAATCGCCGGGATCGAAAAGACCTGCTTCCACGAAGTAAACGAAATTCTTTGCAATCTTCCAGGAAAGCTTCGCGTCAATTTCCCATCCTAATTCATCATCAACACTCTGGCCAACGTCGTCTTCCCATGCACCTGTGTCAGTTGCGTAAAGCAGGAAACCGTCGAGTGACACACTAAGATCTTTAAGCGGTGTTACGTCAATTCCGAGGTTGTAATAAGTGGTGTTTGCAATGTTGGTATTCATAACATTGCCGCCTTCTTTTGTTGTGAGAATTGCCGAATTCGCTGCGGTACGGATTGTGCGCTCATAAATCTGAGTGTAATGGACGAGCCTTGCTGTAATGTCATAGTCAGGCCCCTGCAAGGTCTGGAATTCCTCACATGACTCATCATCGGCGTCATCATCGCCGCTGCCATAGGCAAAGGACGCCCTGATATTTATGGGATCAATCATATAGCTCAATTTCGCAAATACTGCCCAACCCTCTGCTTCGAGATCATCTCCGGAGAATGCAACGTCCTCGGCTTCGCCGAACTGAAAGTCAGCTTCTGCCGCGTATTTTAAGCCTGCAATGCTTCCATTAGCATGAATCCCCACGTTATGGAAATTAAGTTCATCAACATTGGTACCTGTTCCGAGAGAAGGACAATTTCCGTTGCTGTGTGCCCACAGCCAGTTGGCACCGATTGTGTGATCCTTATTAAGGGTATATGTTGCGAGCAGGACATATCCGTCAAGGTCATCGGTCTGACTAAAACGGTCTTCCTCATTGAGCTTTGTGAGACCTGCGACTATATGAAGCTCCTTTGTAGGGTCAATCCAGACGAGGATTGCATCATCGCCGAACCTTTCATTGTTCAGGAACTGTTTTTCACCAAGCGAAATAGGCATATGGCCGATTTTGATCCCCGCAGGAATCCCTAAGAGACCTGAACCGGTGTACTGTATCCATGCCTGCCTTAAACGAAGATGTGTGTCCGGTTTTGTATCATAGCCGGATGAGGCTGGATTGGAGGTACCGGTACCGCCCCAGAAGTAGAGGCCACTATTCAAGCTGGTACCACTCGCCGTTTCAATCTCTACCAAGGCACGGAGGTTGTCTGTGACTTGCGCGTCGACCTGAAGGTATACGTTTGAGTGGTAGAATGAAGCAGAGTCTGCATCTTCATCCGGCAGAAATACAAAATTGCCAGCTGACGCGATATCGTTGAGATACCAGCCCTTTGTGATTATCTTACCGCCCAGGGTTATCCTTTCACTACCCATCGCGATAACCGGTGCTTCCTCGCCGGGAGGAGTCTCATGCACAGCGAAGGCGGTAGCAGAAAAACTTAAAATTAAAAGAACGCCTAAAAAAATCGCCAGATATTTACTCACTTGCTAACCCTCCTTTTAGTTTTGTTGCCAAATAGATGTTTTGTAATCTATATAATACTGATTCCCTATTCCCTTATCACCTCCTTTTCAATAGATTAAGCCTTCAACGAAGGCTTTTGTCCATTTAAAAAATTCCACTCGTTTCACTACTCTTCAAACTTCATTTAAATTCTACGTGAAATTTATATCATCCTTAAACAAATTTGTCAAGAATTTTCGGTTCTATTCCTCATGAAAAGAAGCAAAAAAGAGGCCAGATGAGTCAAATCAGTGACATATCCTGTCAAGATGGTGAAAATCTTGAAAATTTCTTAAAGAATTTTTCTTTCTGGATCGTCCGTCCCTGCGGATCAGAACAGCAAAAAGGTCATAATTGTTGCTTTTTCGACACATAACTGTTGATCATATGTTGCATGGAAGGCCCCGGATTCGAACGGATCAGTGTGATAAAATGTTGAATGGCTGATTTCATAAAAATTATCTTCGTCTTCTTCGTTATTCTGTTTCTGCTCAGAAAACGACTAAATATCGGAATCGTCATGTCCATCGCCGCCACGCTTCTCTTTGTGCTTTACAGGATGCCACCTCGCGTAATACTGAAAACTTTCGAGGATACAGTTGTTAACAAAGTGACAATCAACCTGATTCTTGCGTTATCTTTTATCCGGATCTTTGAGTTGATATTGAGGGAGCATGAGATTCTCGCCAAGATGATGAATACAGTTAAGGCTATTTTCAGAAATAGAAAGATAGTAACAGTTTCTATGCCTCTTCTTATAGGCATGTTGCCTTCGGTTGGCGGAGCCTATTTTTCGGCGCCAATGGTCGCCGAGACGACCCGCGATACAAATGTGAGCGCTGAAGAGAAAAGTTTTATCAACTACTGGTTCCGGCATCCCTGGGAATATATTCTGCCTCTTTATCCTGGCGTCCTGCTGGCATCTGCTATTGCGAGGATGGAGCTTTATGATCTCATTACTGTTAACCTCACATATGCCGGCCTGATGATGATAACAGGCTTCCTTTTTGCCATGCGCGACCTCACGGGAATCTTAAAGACAGAAAGTCAAATAATTAGAAAAGGGCTCGCGAGTTTCATCCCCATATTCGCTGTCCTTTTGCTCGTCCTCGCCTTTCATATTGAACTTCATTTTGCACTGGGCTCTGTCATTCTATTTCTTCTGATTTTTTACAAATACAGTGTCAGATCCGCTTATAAAGCATTCCGGCATGGTTTCTCTATTGAGGTGATCATTCTGATTGCTGGTGTGATGTTATTCAAAGAAGCCATGGAGAATTCTGGCGCAGTGAAGAACATCAGCCGAGTTTTTGTTGAAGAAGGCATACCTCTCTTTCCTGTGCTTTTCTTCCTTCCCTTCGTTACCGGAATACTCACAGGCCTGACAGTGGGTTTTGTGGGCAGTACATTTCCTCTGATTATAAGTATAGCGGGGAAAGAATCTCTGGAGATGATATCCTTTGCTTTTGCCTCGGGGTTTTTAGGCGTACTCCTCTCCCCGGTGCATGTCTGCCTCATACTCACGAGAGAATATTTCAAGGCTGACATGTGGGGGATCTATAAAAAGATGCTGCCAGCGTGCGTCATTATTTTTTTGGGGGCTGTTGTGGAATATATGATATTGAAATGATGCATGATTCATGATTTAAACCTCTGTATCTTGCATCCTGTATCTTGCATCTATCCTTTAATAACTCCCAGCGGCCTGAGCCTTGCGACTTTTTTAGAAATCCCGGCCCTGTGGACAACATCCACCACGTTGGAAATGTCTTTATATGCGTCGGACATCTCTTCTGCAAGGGTCTCTCTTCCGGCAGATCTAACAATAATTCCTCTGTCTTCAAGTTCTCTTCCTATCGCACGCCCCTTGGCTTTTTTGATCGCCTGATGTCTTGACATAACTCTGCCCGCACCATGGCATGTCGAACCAAAGGTCTCTCTCATTGCTTTCTCGGTACCGAGCAGCACGAAGGACGCCCTCCCCATATCCCCCGGTATCAGGACAGGTTGGCCAAACGCCCTGTATATTCCGGGAAGTTCAGGATGACCAGGAGGGAATGCCCTGGTCGCACCTTTTCTATGAACAATTAGTTTTCTTCTTTCCCCATTGACATTGTGCTCTTCGATCTTTGCGATATTGTGAGCGACATCATAAATCAGAGCCATGCCAAGTTTTCCTAGTGGCACGGCAAAAACCCTCATAAAGGCTTCCCTCGCCCAATGCATGATACACTGCCTATTCGCCCACGCATAATTGGCTGCAGCTCGCATTGCAGACAGATAATCCTGCGCCTCAGGGCTTTCGTAAGGAGCACAGGCCAATTCTTTATCAGGCAAAGTTATTTTGTATTTGCTTACGGCTCTTTCCATTACTTCGAGAAAATCTGTGCAGACCTGGTGCCCAAAACCCCGGGATCCTGTGTGTATCATTACAGTAACCTGGTTTTGGAAAAGACCGAGACCCTGAGCAGCTTTATCATCATAAATCTCGTCCACATACTGAACTTCAAGAAAGTGATTCCCCGAGCCCAATGTGCCCTGCTGGGCCCTTCCACGCTCATAGGCCTTTTTGCTGATCAGAGAGGGATCAGCACCGTCGATACAGCCTCCTGATTCTATTTTTTCGAGATCCTCAGGCTGCCCAAATCCCTGTTCGACAGCCCATTTTGCACCCTTAAGGAGGAGTCTCTTTTCATCCTCCGGACCGAGGCGAATTTTACCCTTTGACCCCACACCGGAGGGAATATCTGCATAAAGGATACTGACGATGTCCCTCATTCTTGACAGGACGTCATCTTTCTCAAGATTGCTCTTTAGCAGCCTGACACCGCAGTTGATATCGTAACCCACGCCTCCTGGGGAGACGATGCCCTCTTTAAGATCGAATGCCGCCACTCCTCCAATGGCAAATCCGTATCCTGTATGAATATCAGGCATAGCCATTGAAGACTTCACGATACCAGGCAGTGTTGCCACGTTCGCTACCTGATCTATTGATTGCGCCTCAAGTTCCTTTTCGAGGATTTCATCGATATAAATAATACCGTTAACTCTCATCCCATTTTTGTAGCTAACCGGAACTTCTATCTTTGTATCGTCAATTCTTCTCAGGGTTTCTAATGTCATAATTCCTCACAATGGAATTTTGTCATATATCAAATATAACATTAATTTCCCAGGAATCATCCACACTGCTTATTTGCAACCTGTGGTATGTCGCTGCCTTAATGAGAAGCTTACCTTCATGGCGCTCCGGATCAAATTCCTCGCCCCTCACCACCGCTTCAATTTCTTTTTCCGAAAATTTCTTTATACTGATCTTTTTGCCTATGAACCCGTAAGCGTCGAAGTAAAAAATTAATTCATTAAGCCACGAAACAAGAAGACCTTCCGGCGAATCGCTTTCGATCGACAGATCGATTTCCTTCCTTTCCTGCACTGCATCGAGATTCGTAATCAGACTGTACATTCCTAAGGAGGCATTGATAAACGCCTCTTGCAGGCTCGGGCCGACTGCTTTTATTCCCACATCACCAGAAATATCAAGGACTTCAAAATCCGACATACTTTATACGAAGGCTACCTTACTCTTTTACTTCGGGCTCTCGTGTGTCTTTGTCTTGCTCAGAAGGTGTTTGCTCCTGAATCTTTTCTCTCTCTCTTTCCTCTGAATCAAGTTTCGTCAGGGCTTCCCGGTTTATCTCGACCTTATAACTCTTTTTTAATTTTTCAATATAGGAATCGAACGTTTCTTTCTGTTTTTCGGCTGAAAGACGCTGGAAGATAAGATTTTTCACTTTTTCAAACTCTACGGTTTGCCCCGATTTCTTATCCGTCACTTTGATGATATGATACCCGAATTTCGTTCTAACGGGTTTGCTGAGTTCGCCTGTTTTAAGCCGGGCGGCTGCTTTCTCGAATTCCGGGACCATCTGCCCTGGCGAGAAATAACCTAAGTCTCCTCCATTTTTTGCCGATCCTTCATCCAGAGAACTTTTCTTCGCGATCTCCGCAAAATCTTCGCCCTTTTTCAGCCTCTCAAGTATCTTTTCTGCTTCTTCCTCTGTCTTAACCAGTATATGGCTTGCCCTTATCTGATTAATACTGGCAAAATCTTCCTTGTTCTTTTCATAGTAATCCCTCATTTCCTGATCGGTAATATCCGCTTTCGCTTCAATCTCTTTCTCGAGCAGACTGCTTATAAGAGTAATTTTTTTGAAGTCTTCGATCTTACCCCGCAGTTCCGGATCCCTGTCGATACCCTTTTTCAATGCCTCCTGATAGAGAAGTTCTTTCTTTATCAGTTCTTCAAGAAATTTTTCCCTGCCGCCCGGACCCTCAAAAAGTTTTTGAGCGAACTCAGGCAGATTTTTCATTTCCCTCGCGAGTTCTTGCTGGGTTATTCTGACATTTCCCACCTTTGCAAGATAAATTCTTTCCTCTTTTTTTGCGCAAGCAGCAGACAACAGAGAAACCGCAAACAGTATGGTCAAAAATCTTTTCATCTGATCCTCCCGTGGAATTTAATGTACTTTTATATCATAATGGATGCTTTTTTGACAGATTAAAAATTTTGTGATAGAGTAACGAAATTTTTGGACTACCATGAAATGGGACAAGTCGCAGAGGCTTTTCAAGAAAGCTCAGAAACTCATCCCTGGCGGCGTCAATAGCCCTGTGCGTGCCTTCAAGGCTGTCGGAGGGAATCCCATTTTTATTGACAGGGCGAAAGGCTCCCGAATATACGATGTTGACGGCAATTCTTATATAGATTATGTTCTTTCATGGGGGCCTCTGATTCTTGGCCATGCACATCCCAAAATAGTAAACTCTCTGAAGAAGGCAGCCGAAAGGGGCACGAGTTATGGAGCTCCGACGGGGCTGGAGATCGAACTCGCCAAGCGCGTCTTAAAGGCATATCCTTCAATGGACAAGGTGAGAATGGTCAATTCGGGTACCGAGGCTACCCTGAGTGCAATCAGGGTCGCCCGGGGATTTACGGGAAGGGACAAGATTATAAAATTCGAGGGATGTTATCACGGCCACGCCGACGGGCTACTTGTGAAAGCGGGCTCTGGTGCGACGACCTTCGGGGTGCCGGATAGTCCCGGGGTGCCAAAATCCTATGCCCGGAATACAATCACCCTGCCCTTCAATGATGTGAACGCACTTAATACCGTCATAAAAGACGAGTGGAAATCAATAGCTTGTGTCATAGTGGAGCCTGTTGTAGGAAATATTGGCTGCGTCTTGCCTAAGCCCGACTTTCTTGAGTCCCTGAGGAAACTTACGGAAAATCATGGCATCATCCTCATATTCGATGAGGTCATGACGGGCTTCAGGGTTGCCTACGGCGGTGCCCAGGACAGGTACGGCATTAAACCTGATATGACCTGCCTGGGGAAAGTCATAGGAGGCGGCCTGCCGGTTGGAGCTTATGGAGGGAGGAAGGAAATAATGGCAATGGTTTCTCCGGATGGGCCAGTTTACCAGGCAGGGACGCTCTCCGGCAATCCGCTTGCGATGACCGCCGGGATAGAGACTCTTAACATTCTCTCCCGGAAACCGACATACCGGAAACTCGAGAATGCGGCCGCACTCCTTGAGAAAGGGCTGGTGGATGCTGCAAAAAAGGCAGACGCTAAGACGAGGTTTTATAGGGCGGGCACAATGTTCTGCACATATTTTACGAGTATTGACGTGCAGGATTATAAGACTGCGAAGACTTCGGACATCTCAAAATTTGCGAGGTTCTTCTGGGGTATGCTGAAAAGAGGTGTCAATTTGGCCCCGTCTCAATTTGAAGCAGGCTTTCTCAGTCTCGCCCATTCCGAGAGAGATATCGAAAGAACTGTGCGGGCCGCATACGAGTCCTTTTTGGAAGTCAGATAAGAGATTAATTTTTTCATCAATTCACTCCGGCTCTGATTTACTGTGGTTGTTTTAATCCCGGCCTATGCTACAATTAAGAAGGGAATTTGATATGCCGGATAAATCACTCTTTAAACAACTCCTCGAGGCAAGCACCGTGGGTCTTAATCTCGTTATTTCCACCTTTGTCGGGCTTGCCATGGGGCTGGGAATTGACAAATACATTATGCCGAAATTGGGATTTCACACATTTCCGTGGTTCACAATAATCTTTCTCCTGATAGGCATTATTGCCGGATTCAGAGAACTCGTGAGAATGGCAAAGAAATCTAAATAATGGAATTAATAAAGCGAATTTACAGACAGGCTATTTTTATACTTATACCTCTTTCGGTCATTTCAGCTTTCTTTGAATGGAAAAAACTTCCTTTGAGCATTCTCTTTGGGGGCCTGCTCGGTCTCGCAAATCTGAAAGGTCTGGCGTGGAGTGTCGAAGGCCTCATAGGGACTTACAGACCCCATACAAAACTCCTTTTTTTTAGTTTCATCAGGTTTCTCATACTCTCAGCTATCCTTCTTATTCTTGCTATACTGAAACTCATTGATTTCTTCGGAATCCTCATAGGTTTTACTGTAGTTTTCGCTCTCATCCTTAAAGAGGGGCTGCGGTCTGCCAAAGAATCTTCTTCGCAGAAAAGTGAAGAGAAGGAATAGGCTCGATCTTTCCTCCTAATTCCTGCAATAAGGTCCTCCATGCGGGCACGTCAAGCCTCTGACCATCGCTGTACACTGAATACTCAGTGAAGGCAGAGGGAAGTGACATATCCAAAGAACAAGATCAGACCTCTTCTCAACGGAAATCCCTCTGCTAATCCTCTCGATTACCCGTTTCTCAAGATGAATACAAGTCATCTTCAGGATAGAGAACCGACGTTTATTAAATCATGCAACTTCGCATTGCTGATTTTGAGATTCTTCATGAACTTGTCGATCTTTTATTCAATATGATAACTTATTCATACAAAATTTGTGCTCTTCGCCCTCGGAATGAGAAGTCAAGTTTAATAGTAAAACAATGCTGAGGAAGTATATAAAGACTAAGATACGGAAAAGAAAACTTTAAAGTAATTCATGGTGGGCAGTCGCAGAATCGAACTGCGGACACGAGGCTTTTCAGGCCTCTGCTCTACCGACTGAGCTAACTGCCCACTAAATTTTTAAATTTACACTTTTGAGTTTTGAAGTGTCAAGGTATCCGCCGGAGAAATACACGCCCCGCAATTCATTTCACTAAGACCCGTTGAGTTAAAATAAATGTAGCACCCTGGTTGTATAGAAGATATACTATTGCGATTGAAAAGAAGGTTCAGATAGGAATGAATATAAAGGGAACGGTCGGAACATACGGGCCTGCTTTTTTGTCAGGTTGCTTACTCGTGTTGTGCTTCCCCGCGATCGACCTTTTTTACCTCGCCTGGGTCGTCCTTGTTCCGTTCCTGATATCGCTTTATGACAAAACTGTCAGAGAATCCTTTGTAGCTGGTCTGGTCTTTGGGTTTCCATATTTCTTTGGAACTCTTTATTGGATATACCACTCGATAAACCATTACGGCGGCGTCTCCTTTGTTTCCAGCACACTCATTGTATTCTTGCTGTGCCTTTATCTCAGTCTGTATGCGGCGGTGTTCGCGTTTCTCTTCTCCATAACCATTAGACGTAGAAACCTACCTGCTGTCCTTGTCGCGCCGGTTTACTGGGTCGTGCTTGAGTTTCTGAGGTCATATATTTTTACGGGCTTCCCGTGGTCAAGCATAGGCTACTCTCAATACAAGTTTCTCATGATTATTCAGATTGCTGACATAACAGGTGTTTATGGCGTATCCTTTCTGGTTTTGGCTGTAAACGGTGCGCTGGCAGATCTCTTCCTTATTAAAAAACGCACCTCGGACATGCCTCTCTTTCCTCTGTCCTATTCTGTCATCGGCATCTTCATTCTTTCCCTCCTGATCGCCTCATCTCTTCTGTATGGAAACTTGAGGCTTAAGGAGGAAAGACCCGGCATCTCAGGTAGAGTCAGTGTAGCGCAGGGCAACATCGATCAAGATAAAAAATGGGAGCCTTCTTATCAAAACGCGGTCATAGATACATATAAGAGTCTTTCCCTTGAGGCGGTTTCCTCATCCCCTTCGATTATCATATGGCCGGAGACGGCTGTTCCTTTCTTCTTCGGCGCCGACAGGGAATATACAGATGATCTTATAGAGTTTCAAAAAGGACTGAATGTTCATCTTCTATTCGGAAGCGTGCTCGTGAAGAATAAAACCTCCGAGGACTGCCTTCTCTCCAATAGCGCGGTCTTACTGGATACAGATGGAAAAGTTACGTATATATATGATAAAATACATTTAGTGCCTTTTGGAGAGTATGTCCCGCTGCACAAACTCCTCTTCTTCATTAGTAAGCTTGTTGTTGGTATCGGAGAT
>JBFLXE010000075.1:0-13054 GCA_040757455.1 Nitrospirota bacterium | reverse complement strand
GAGGCAATAAGTGATGTTTTTGGGCGCCAGCACTCTCACTATGAATTGTTTTTCAAAGAGCTTAATGCATATTAAATTCAAACTAAATCTCGATTGTAAAAAACCTATTTGGGCAACAGCCTGTTAATCAGCGGCTTTTTCATCTTCGAAGACTGAGGGATGACATTCTATAAGTCTCTTTAGAAGGGCGTGCCTTTCTTTCAAAGGCATAGTCAAATAAAATGGCGAATCCATCAAAGTTAGAACGAGCTGTTCTATCCTATGCCTCTTTTCGAACATAACCTGGCTTGTCCCGCCAGCATATTCAGCTGCTTCTCTGTCATGCATCGATTTTTCCGCTTAACCAGGATTTATACCATTGTGGAACTTCAATGCGTGCTCCTTTGGTAGTCAGTCTCATTGCTTCTTCGATCCACCGCAGCCTGTCCTCCATGTCTTCGCAATACTGTCTCAGCCTGTCCAGTTCCCTTAGTATATCCTCAAAGAAATCCATCTCGGATATCATCTTAGCCCTCTGTTTTTCAGATGTAATTCCTCTTTGTTCCGCGGAATGAATGCTTCATAACCTATGAATTTATCCTCCGATGCTGCATCTTCCTCTGTTGCCTTCGCAGCTCGGGTCATCATTTTCTTCACTTTTTTAAAGATGTTAATTAGTTTTTTCACATCATATCTTCGATAAATTAATATTCTAAACATCAATTAGCATTTTTTATGCCAATCATAAATTCCATAAGTTATTGATTATAAATGGAAAAATAAAAAAGGCGATAGATTCAAGAACAGGTAGTAACAAAATATGTCAATTTTGATGAAAGAATCTATGTAAGAAAACAGTGGCTGATTAAAAGACGCGTGTTGAGTCTCTCAAATCGTGATAAAATGATCAGAAGGGCGAGTCAATGAAAATCGAACATTATTCCTTCGGAAAAATAGTCATTGATGGCAAGACTTACAAGTCGGACGTGATCATTTATCCGGAAAAGGTGGATGCCTCGTGGTGGAGGAAGGAAGGACACAGGCTTCAGATTGTGGATCTGACGGATGTGATAGAAGCAAAGCCTGAGGTATTGATAGTCGGCACCGGATACTCCGGCGTTATGGCAGTACCCCGGGAGACAATATCTCATCTCGAATCCAAGGGGATCAAGGTACTCGTGGCGCATACCGAAAAAGCGGTCGAAATGTTCAACAGACCCAGCAGGGAAAGGAGGGTCATCGCTGCTTTACATCTTACCTGTTAGCTCTTTTCTTAGTTTCCTTGGATAGACGATCGGCTCTACGCAGAGGCTCTGGTATTCTATATTTGAGTGTCGAGCCGAGCGCTATTTCCAGGGCTGTCTTCAGATCTATCAGATGTCCCGGTGAGACAAAGATGGGCCTGACATTATCTCTTGTCCTCAAAACTGCTCCGACGATCCTGCCCTCATATTTCAGATGAGACCACTGCCCCCTTCTTGATCCAGGCTCCACATACTCACCTATCAATTTCGATTTTGCGCATCCTATCGTCGCAATATTCATGATAACTCCGATATGAGATGCTATACCAAATCCTTTTGGATGTGCGATTCCCTGGCCGTCAAAAAGGATTACATCAGGTCTGGTTCCTAATTTCTTGAGAGCATCGACAATTACCGGACCCTCCCTGAACGACAAATAACCAGGCACATATGGAAGGGGAACATCTGCGATGCTGAAGGCATCTTCTATAAGGATGATCTCAGGATATTTATAGACGCATGCAACCCCTAAAACTTTTTTATCACAGAAAGCCGCGTCAACACCTCCGATATATCCTAATTCCCCCTCAAAGGGAACAATTCTGACTCTATCCTTTAGTTCAGCCTGAATTATTTTCGCCTTCGCGATCGTATCCGGCCAGGAGAAATAATCAACTGTCATTCTTGCGTATTAATTTTCTATCAATTTCCGGTACATATCGACTCTTCTGTCTTCAAAGATATTGTTTAGAGCATTCAAATTCTTATTTCTTGAAGTATTCGGATCAATATCGACAATTCTCAACTCTTCTTTATTTTCCGAAGCCTTCACTATAACCTCTCCCTCGGGCGAGGCAATAAGGCTCTGGCCTATGAACCGTAAAGGGTTATTATCCTCTTTCCGACATTCCTCGCCTATTCTGTTGGCGGTTATAGAGAAAACTCGGTTTTCAAGACACCTCACGGGCATTGCTGCCGGACAATATGGCAAGACGAGATTTGAGGGGTGAGCAACGATTTCAGCACCCATAAGAGCAAGTGTCCTCATCGATTCAGGGAAAAACCAGTCGAAGCAGATCATGATACCGATCCGGCCAACGGGTGTATCCCACACCCTGAATCCCGTATCACCGGGAGTGAAATAGAGCTTTTCTTCAAAGAAAAGATGCGTTTTCCGATACACTCCCATAAATCCTGCGGGACCCGCGAAAACGGCACTGTTGAAAAACCTTTCTCCGTCTCTTTCCGGAAGGCCCGCAACGATATAAAATTCTTTCTGGCGCGACAGTTCCGAAAGAAGTTCAGTTGTTTGTCCCTCCGGTATCCTCTCGGAAAGTTCCGCGACTTCCTCTTTTGAAATAAACTGATAGCCTGTCGCAAAAAACTCAGGGAGGACAAGAAGATCTGCGTCACTATCTTTTATCTGTGTGAAAACTAGATTAAGATTTTCGTCCTTTTTTCCAAAGAGAGGATGGAATTGGTGGAAGCCGATTTTTATCCTGTTACTTCTTCTAACCACTTCAGATAATCTTCGGATCCTTTGATTATAGGGATTGCGATGATTTCCGGGACCGTATAGCCATGGATTTCCTTCACCTTTTTTGAGAGAGATTCGAAAAGGTCTCCCCGGGTTTTCACCACCAGCAAGACTTCGTTTTCATCTTCGATTTTACCTTCCCATCTGTAAATGGAACGTATGCCTCTAATTATGTTCACACATCCCGCCAGCCGCGACTCAACAAGTGCTTTCGCAATCTTCACAGCCTCATTTTCTTCAGAAGCCGTTATGAAGACAACTATTTCACCCATATTGATTCTTCCCCTTCCGGTCAAGGAAAATTGTCAACAATTTTTCAAAACTGCACTGCTGTCCAAAATATCAATTTTCTCATTTTGGACAGGTTTGTCAGAACTATAATATCACAGATAATTTTTCCGATGATCAACGTGGCTCATCGATCTGCCGGATGCTCGCTATCTATTTAACCTGTTATAATGTAACAGGCGTAAATGAGTAATCAGAATATGGACAAGAATATGGACATAAGTAAAGAAAACAAGACAGATATAGAACTCCATTTCCAGAGGACGGGCAGCGCTATAGACGAAGCTATAGACAGGTTGATTGAACTCGCAGGCCCGATACATCACCCTGAGATTATCCGGGAGATGATTGTAGCGGCGTTGAAGGCTGGCAGAGAAGAGAAGATAAAGTCAGACCTGAAACTAATGAATAGCACGCTGAAAGAGATGCGCTTTACATCGAAAATATTCGGCCCTTATCGGCATGTGCGAAAGGTCACAGTCTTCGGTTCTGCCAGAACAAAGCCTGATGAACCTGTCTATAAGATGGCCCACCTTTTTGGTCGCAAGCTTGCAGAGGCAGGATACATGGTGATCACTGGAGGTGGATCAGGCATTATGCAAGCTGTGAATGAAGGCGCTGGCCCCGAACATTCCTTCGGTGTAAACATTCGTCTCCCTTTCGAGCAGAAGCCAAATCCTGTACTCGAGGGAAACCCGCGGCTTATCATTTACAAGTACTTCTTCAACCGGAAAGTGGCCTTTCTCAAAGAGGCGAGTGCTATAGCACTTTTCCCCGGAGGATTCGGCACTCTCGATGAGGCAATGGAAACAAGCACCCTGCTACAAACGGGGAAGCGTGATCCTTTGCCCCTTGTACTCATAGACGAGCCTGGAGGGACTTACTGGTCGCGATGGATCAAATTTTTTCAGGAAGAATTGCTGACTCAGGGATATATTACCGATTCTGATTTCTACATTTTCGAACGAGTGAATTCGGTTGAGGACGCGGTTAAAAGTATTACACATTTTTACCACCGCTACCATAGCATGCGGTATGTTGACAAGAAGTTGGTTATCAGGCTCATGTCAGTCATCGATCCTCAAGCAGTGAAAGAGCTCAAAAAGAAATTTTCCAGGATTCTTGTGCCAGGGGGCGACATATATCTTTCGGGAGCTTTACCTCTAGAGGCTGATGAGCCGGACATTTCCCACCTGCCAAGGCTCGTACTGGATTTCAACCGCAGGAACTTTGTAAGACTCCGCGCTCTTATCGACGCCATTAATAATTTTTAAATCAGGATATAACCAAAAGTTCACCACAAGCGCTGCGCGATTCGGTGGAAGGATGAGTTATGTGGCTTTCTATGGCCTTATCTCAACAATCGTACCATTTGGCACTAACTTGTCAATTTCCTCTATTTCTTCGTCTGTAACGGCAATGCACCCCTTTGTCCAGTCGACCTCTGTGTGAAAATCACCAACCCACGAGAAACCATTCTTAATGCCGTGGATCATGATGTCTCCTCCCGGAGAAATACCGAGTTCTTTTGCTCGCTTTTTGTCTTTCTCGTTTGGATAGGAAATATGAAGAGATAGGTGATAACGGCTGTCCCTGTTTCTTGAATCGATAACGTAGGTTCCTTCTGGGGTTTTGTTGTCGCCTTGCCTTTCTTTAGGACCATTAGGGTCTCCCCCCAAGGCTATTTTGTATGTCTTGAGCACCTTGTCCTTTGAGATCAACGTCAATCGTCGTTCTTTCTTTTCTATCAGAATTTTATCTGCCGGTCCCTTCTGGATTGCAAAAACCTCTTTTTGCAGTGTAATAAGCTCATTCTCTTTGCTCTTAATCTCTTGTTCAAGTGCTTCAATCTTTTCCTGCAGTGTAATAATCTCATTCCCTCTGCTTTTAACCCCTTGCTGGAGAGTCTCAATCTGTGTTTGCTGCGTAGCAATCGTCTTATCCTTGATAATGACATTATGGATTTGAAATATCATCATCTCACTGTCCGGCCTGTGCTCACTCCCCGGGTAATCCTTTATGAGTTTCTGAAAACATTCCAGAGATTTCTGATAATCTTTCTGCTCATTCCGGGGAAAAGCATAAATCATACCCATCTCGAAAAGAACTCTGTCTCCCTTCTTGGGATATTTTTCAATAATCTGCTCGTATTTGCTCAGAGAGGCATTGTAGTTTCCCTGGCTGAAAAAATCATTCGCTTCTTTGAAGATTTCTCTGGAATGACTGCATCCGCATATGAGAATTAGTGTTATTATGATGCAGAAAAGGAAAAAGTAAAGATGCTCACCTAATCTGCTTTGCTTTTTATCCACATACGCCTTCATGTTTCTTAATAATATGTTTGCTGATCGCAAAACCAGTCGTCTTCCTGATATATCCAAAATATGTACCATATTAACCCGAAAATTGCAATTAGCATATTGCAGATGTTGTGAATCCCGATCTGATCGGGATCGACATCTTAGCGTACCTTTAACTAATGGTTTTACGAATATTTTTTATGATAAAACAAATAGAGATAATTTAATAAATTCATTGAGTTAAATAAATTTTTGTCCGCCGCGGCGGATTCGCCGAGGCGAAAGCAATATCAGCATTATTCGGGTTAAGCTGTGGAAACATAAGGAAGTGGCAGGGTCTTCAAGCCCGTCCACTTCCTTTCCGGAGAAGCAAAGGTGAAGTTAACGACTCCCATAAGATTGATTTACTTCTTCATTGATCTCTGGAAAACGGCTTCAGCCTGTTTTGCCTTTTCATCGGCGAGCCTCGCCTTTTCCTCCGCAATCTTCTCCCTCTCCTCCGCGATCTTCTCCCTTTCCTCTGCCCTCTTTATAGCATCTTCAACGCGGGTTGCGGCTTCATTTGCCTTTAACGTGGCCGCATCTGCTGCTGCCTTGGCAGCCTGCGCATCTTGAGCTGCCTGATCAGCTTTCGCACCAATCATTTTTTCCTGCGTCTCCACTCGCGCGAGGTCACCTTTTGTTGCACAACCCCACGCAGCAACAGCGAGAACAAGTATCATCGAGATCATCAAAAGACTCTTCATCTTTAATCACCTCCTTTCTGCTCAGTTTACCAATCCTCCTCGTGACGGTTTTCCTCCGATCCTGAAGTTTAAAGTACTTTACTTGAACGGACTTGTTTTCGCAAGTAACATGCCAGAAAGGAATATTTTGAGTAACTATATGATATTTCATGAAAATTAAAGAATGAAACAACATCTGACGAGTCGCGCAAACAAAATAGTGCATGATATTTCATGCATTCATCTGTTTGATTGCCGGCTTTCTTAAGGCACAATCGGCTATCATACTTGTCTAAATAAATATTCCAACAGCTAAAAAGTAAGGCAGGTGGCTCGATTTACGGAGCCAAATCACGGGTAACCTCGATGAAACCGAAGTCGAAGCGAAGGTCTCGGCCTTGGAATATATGGTGACATTAAAGTCAAATAGAGGTTTGAACATAAAAAGAGGTAGTTAATTTGGGTCCGGAAATTGAGTCGCCTGCCTTTACAGATTATTTTGGACAATAATGATCGGCTATCTCTGCTTGACAGGTTCAACCAATATACCGTCTATTTCCAAATCAATTTTCAGGCGTTTTGCTGCATCTTTGGCCTCGCTGATATCATTGAAAGGGCCGGCGATAACACGGTGGCAGTCGCTCTTTGATAACACCCTTGCCGGGATTTGTGGACCCTGGTGGTTGATAATGGCGGCAATCCTCAGAGCATCAATCCTGTCACGCACATTAGCAGCCAAAACATACCACGCGTCCGTTCTCAGTTCTGGTATTTCCGGTCTGCCATACAATTTATCCGGGTGCCTGACTTCTACGGTTTCCGCAATCCCCTTTTCACTTCCTTGACGGATCTCGCATATGGGAACAGGAATCCCTCGGGCTTCGGCCACTACTTTCTTAACTTTTTCCCAGTCAAGCGTGCGCCCCGATTTCTTTTCAATATTTCTCAATTTTGCATATATCTTCTCCAGCTCAACAGTGCCCGAGTCTTCAAAGGGCGTATGAACCTCCATGTAAACTACTCCATCACGTTGACCCACAAGATATGGCTGGTTAACAATGCATACAGGTGTATTAACCAGGGTACTTTCGAAGAGCCTCTTTATGTCTTCCGGATAGAGTCTTATGCAGCCATTGGTTGCCCTGAGGCCAATGCTGGATGGCTTATTTGTACCATGGATCAAATAACCCGACTTACTTAAATATAGAGCATGTTCTCCCAACGGATTTAGAGGCCCCGGTGGTACTTTAGCCGGCAGAGGATCTCCTTTTTTTCGATAATCCTCAGCAATCGAGGCAGGCACATACCAAGTCGGCCGGATTACCTTGCGCTCTACATACATTTGACCTATGGGCGTGGGTCGCTCTGCAGTACCGATACCGATCGGGTAGGTCGACACCGTCGATAATTTACCATCTCCTTTAAAATGAAAGAGTCTCATAGAGGCTAAGTTGATCACGATGCCTTTTCTAAGGGCGTCCGGCAGGATAAAACTCAGAGGCAGCAGGATACGTTCTCCGGCCTCAGGCACCCATATATCTATCCCTGGATTAGCTGCACTGATTGAGTTGATTCCCAGGCTGAAGTGTCTTGCAATATCCGGCAGCGTATCTCCCTTTTCAAGCCTGATAACCGCCAACCGGCCAATGACATCATCTTCTTTTGCAACCAAAAAGTCATTTCGTTCGATCTTTTCTTCCAGATGTCTTGGAGGGGGCAGGGGTTCCACCACGACTCTTTTCATACCAGCACAGCCATGCAAAGATAAGATGAATATTAATAGAACTGTAAGATGAAGCCTATTGGATAAGGGTAACAGGTCAATGGTTCGGCACATGGGACAAATTATGAATAAATACTACCACAATAGTCTTGAACTCTTCCACATTAATACAGGAACTTTTTCATAAGAAATGAGAGACTCGCCATGCTATGATCTACAAAGTTATTAGAAAGATGAAGATCAACAGTCTGCTGATGAATGTCATGAATAAATACGCACTCTGGATCATGCCCGAAGGAGAAGCCTTTTCCGTTTTACAGCAGACAATCAGAGACCTCAGTGAGATGTATGTATCGCGCACCAGATTTATTACCGCATTTGAGCCTGATGTACGGCGAATTTCCAAACCATATTAAGGAGAAAATCATCCGTGAACTCCATGGCAGACTCCAGCTGAATTTCTGCGTAAACTGGATTCACCTTTACTCGACATCGGGGGATCCTGAAGACTGGTACAGAGTGAGAAAATTTCCTTTAAAACAGTAATTCTTGAGGGAATGATGATTCAATATCTCTCAGGTTTCTTTGCTTTGATATAAGCTGAAAAGACCATCTTTTCGACATTCTCTCCGAAATTCCAGTTTCTGATTATCCTGTCACTGTCCTCCTTTGCGACAATATCGATATCTGTGAATCCAGCTTTTTCGAGGATTGTTCTCAGTTCCTCCACGGGAACAGAACCTGTAATTCAGCCGCTGTACGCATCTCTATTCTTTCTGATCGCCTCTGAGAACTCACCCTTTTTCAGAATATCAGAGACAGCAAGCCTCCCCCCTGGCTTCAATACTCTGAAGGCTTCATTGAAACCAGTCTGCTTTTCCGGTGAAAGGTTGATAACACAGTTAGATGTTATAGCGTCAACAGAAGAGTCATCCAGGGGAAGGTGCTCAATCTCCCCGAGCTTGAATTGCACATTCGAAATGCCAAGTTTCTCTGCATTATGTTTTGCTTTAGCAATCATCTCAGGAGTCATGTCTATCCCGATCACATATCCGTTTTTTCCTACTTTCATCGAGGAGAGAAAGACATCAAAGCCTGCCCCACATCCGAGATCAAGGACTACCTCGCCTTCCTTCAGATCTGCAATTGCCTGGGGATTCCCGCATCCGAGGCCAAGGTTTGCCTCGCCGAGCCCTATCTTCAGTTCTTCCTCGGTGTATCCGAGCCGTTTCCCTGTTTCAAGAAGGCTTTCCATGTCAGTATGCAGCGAACAACAACTGGCTGTTGGGGAGCAGAAAAGAGGCTTTGAACCAATATTAGAATACTTTTTAAGTACGAACTTTTTGATTTCTCTTTTTTCTTGTTCTTCCATATCCTTTTGCATTACAGATTTTTAAGTAATTATAAAACATTCTAATTCATAGCGAACTCTGTTCGAAGGGTTGTCATTATCCGGCCTAGCGATTATAAATTTTGCCCGAATACCCGTTTCCGTATTTTTTTGTATATTCATAATAAGTCCTGAGCGCGGGGCGTTTGGACAGGATCCGCTCATATGAAATTGGGCCGAGCGCATCTGCGACAACTGATTTGATCGAGGCTCGTAATTCTTTGACATTTCCCTTTCCATCAGGATATACGCAGTTCGTTAAGATGATAATATATGTTTCAGTTACAGGATCAATCCAGATCGAGGTTCCGGTGTAACCCAGATGGCCGTAAGCGCCAACCGGTGTCAACTCATCTCTGTTGGAGCCGAGAGGCGCTTCAATATCCCAACCGAGCCCGCGTTTTTCGGGTTTATTCAGAGGCGATTGTGGCATGGTCATTTGCTCAACAGTTTGCGGTTTCAAAATCCTTGCTTCTTTCATACTCCCTTTGTTCAGAAGCATCTGTGCAAAAATCGCAAGATCATCGGCCGTTGAGAAAAGCCCCGCGTGACCTGACACCCCGCCCATGTTGTAACACGTTGGATCATGAACATAAACGCAGAGCTTCTTTTTATGATATTGAGTGGGGGCGATACGTTCATCCAAGATTGCTGAAGGCTTGAAAAGGGTATCTTTCATTCCTAAAGGCTCAAATATATACATTGAGCAGTACTCATCAAGTGCTTTACCTGATACCCGTCTGACAATCTCTCCTAAGATAATGAAATTGATATCCCCGTAAATGTAGATTACACCTCGCGGATGAAGCGGCTTCTCCGCGATGATCTTCTTCATCGCTGTCTTGTATCCCGACCACCTGGGTTTCAAATTCAGGTCAGGACGAAGCCCGGAATAATGTGTAAGGAGTTCACGCACGGTGATATACCTTTTTCCATTTGTTTTAAATGCAGGCCAATGCCTTGCCACAGGGTCATCAAGTCTCAGTTTGCCGATTTCTACCAGTTGCATGACAGCTGTGGTAGTCGCCACCACCTTTGTGAGCGAAGCCAGATCAAAGATAGTGTCAGTAGTCATAGGTATTTTTTCGGGCTTGAGGGAGCGATATCCAAAGGCCTGCCGATATATGACCTTCCCCCGATTCCCGATCAGGACAACAGCCCCGGGGATTTTCCCCTCGCGGATTGTTTTCTCCACAATGACGGAAATAGGTGCGAGTTGCTCTTTATTCAGCTGCCGAATGGGCTCTTCAGCAGGGAATCCCGTAGCTGCAGTTCCGAAGACTAAGAATATTACGATTGCAGAAAGGATTTGTGCCAAAAATCAGCCTTTTTTATAATAAACTTTGGCGGACATGAATTCCTTCTTCAATCCGTCTGCCTGATAAACATTGCGGGGGTTCCAGAGCATCCATCCGTTAGAGCCAAATTCCTCTGCGGCTCTGATCTGGTTTCTTATTTCCGCGCCGTTGAAAAACCTCCTGTCGAATGCATAATCCCTGAATGCTTGCAGCCATGGTCTGAATCGTACCGGTGAAATGTTGGTCCGTTCCTGCGCCCTCTTCAGGGAAAGAGCAACAATCTGGTAGGGGTATGCAACAGGATTCCTGTATCCCGGTATCCCGAATTGAAATCCTGACGGATAAAGCATTAGTGACATGTAATCGATACAAGGGAGAAGATTTTCAAGTTTCTGTCCGATGAGGGTATCGTTGAGATTCCAGGATACATACCCGAATATATCCGCAGCAACAAAGACATTGTATGGCGCAAGTCTCTTTTTTGCTTCCATGAGAAATCCGGAAATGTATTTCACCCTGTTTTCTTCTGTATTCGGTACAGCGAACTTGAGCCCTTTTTTATCAGGAAACCGGACATAATCAAACTGTATCTCATCAAATCCGATTTGAGCTGCCTCCACTGCAATATTAATATTGTAATCCCAGACTTCTTTCCTGGAAGGATCTACCCAGATAAGATCCTCTCTGTCGCGCCATATCCTTCCGTCATGAGTCCTCACAGTCAGGTCAGGTCGTGCCAAACCGAGGGTATTATCTTTGAAAACCACAATACGCGCAATAGTGTAAATGCCTCTCTCCTTCAAGGATTGCATTAAACGTCTTATATCCTTAATTATTATCAACTTTTGGGCGCCGATTTTTGAGGCAAAGGGAAGGGAACTTTTATAAGTGATCATTCCCCTGTCTCCTTTTATGTCTATGACGAGCGCATTGAGTTCGGTTTCATTGATGAGTTTTAGTGCAGATTCACGCAGTGATCGATCACCTATTCCATAAAAAGTAAGATATAGTGCCTTCGGTGTAAAAGGCAGCAAGTATATTTTAAGGGGTGTTTCACCTCTGGAATAGGGGATAACCTGCTCACCCCTTGCATATCCATAGGCCCTGATTCCTATTTTTCTTGTGGCATTTCTTATCGCGAACATGCCCTTGCCATCTGTTTGGACGACTTCGTTGTTCGCGGTAATAATAGCCCCTTGAATAGGTTTTCTGGAGTAATAGTCAATTACCGCACCGCGTAAAAAAACTGAGGCATGTCCGGGTATCGACAAAACCGTCATCATAATGCACTGCACTATGACCAATGCAAAAATTCCTTCTCTAATATTTCCACCCCGAAACACTTACTCTGCTCTTTTACTGGAAAAATTCCCTTCCAGTATCATCTCAAATGTCTTTCCTCTATCAGCACTATTTAACAAGTAACGGGGAAGTTTCATGATGTTGTCTTCATTACTTACATGATGCCGCTCAATAGTAAAAGCTGCTACATAACCCGCTTCAATTGCTTTCGAAATAAGCCGGTCATCGTAAATACCAAAAGGCCAGGCCAGCATATTCACTTTTATACCGAGTTCTTTCTCCAATTTATCTTTCGATTTCTTCAGTTGCATCTCAACAAATTTCACGTATTCAATACTGGGTAATCTTTTTTTCTCTTTTCTGAAGTCTGGGTGCCAGTAGGTATGTGAATGGATTTCGAAAAACCCTGTTTTTTGTATCTCCCGGAGTTGTTCCCATGTCATGGCGTAAGAGGCATTCGAAATCGCTGACGGATATATGAAAAGCGCAACAGGAATACGGTATTTTTTAACCAATGGAAGCATATCCGTGTAGATCGATTTGTGACCGTCGTCTGCGACAATCACAACTGATCGGGGTGATAGGGGCGGTCCTTTTCTCAAACAGGAACTAACAAGCTGTCTGAGCGGAATCACGGTATAGCCATTGTCTCTGAGACATTTCAGATGTGACTCGAAAACGGCTGTGCTGATCGTCATGCTGTCGGAAACTACAGGACCGAAGCGGTGATAAAGAAGGATTGGAACATGTAGAGTTGATAGATTTTCTTTTGTACCCCTTAATTCTCCCTCTGCTGTTGGACTCCCTAAAAAAGAAATGACACAGGCTGCCACCAACAACCCGATTTTCAGAATAGACCGATACATAACTCTTTTTAAATTACCTGTAAGCGGTATTTTTGCTCTTTTGAGCAACCAGTGGCCTACAGCCTGTTCATCTAAAACCCCCTTTCCCGAATATGTAACTCTTTTTGTAAGATATCGTTTATGAAAACCAAATTCCGTTATTCATATCACAAACAGGACATAGTATTTGAGCGGATTTATTTTGCCGACATTCAAATACACCCTTCATCCCCCTTTGATAAGGGGATATGAGGAGGTGAGTCAAAATGCCTTGGAGGTCGAAGAACCGAGTCCGACTTAGCCCAGATAATTCATAAATTCTGCTGAAAAAAATAGCCAACAATCCTGAGAGCTTTGGTATTATTAAGTTTGCAAAGGCTCAAAACCAAAGAAAGGATGGTTGGCTATATGACAGAGTGTATC
>JBFLXE010000074.1:0-13118 GCA_040757455.1 Nitrospirota bacterium | reverse complement strand
TATCTTATCGGACATAATCTATCAACATGGTTTGTTCATAACCTGTTACTAACCCTGTTTAAAAAATTCCTCCCTCTTTGAGAATTGTGGGCTGAGACATTTCTGATTAGGTTTTAGGCAGGTGAAAAAATATTTGATTTCAATAAATTAGCTGCTATCTACCACATCTCCTGTGAGCATGTCTCCGTCGGTGCCGTTAATTCTTACATGGACAAGGGATTTCTTGGAATAGCCAACAGAATCTACCCTCACCTTAAGGTAATTGCCGGACGTTCCCACTAACGTCCGGTCCTTAATCTGCTCTTCTATAATAATATCAAGTATCCGGTTAACCTGAGAGACCAAATACTCTCTTTTTTTCTTCGCATTCAGCATTCTGAGCTCGGTGGCTCTTTCTTTTTTTACTGAAACGGCGTTCTGGCCTCGCATTCCGGCAGCGACGGTTCCAGGCCTCGCTGAAAAAGGGAATATATGCATATAGCAAATAGGTAATCCTTCCAGAAAACCCTTTGTATTAAGAAACTCCCCTTCTCCTTCACCTGGAAAGCCTACGATAACATCGGTTCCCACAGCTATCTGAGGAATTCTCTTGATAATCTTCTCCAGGATATCAACATACTGTCTCGTCGTGTATCTCCTTCTCATGAGTTTCAGAATTCCGTCATCGCCACTTTGAAGAGGTATATGGAGATGCTTGCACAGTCGCCGATCCTGAAGCATCTCTATTATTACTTCGTCTATCTCGCTCACCTCAAGGGAACTCAGCCTTATTCTCGGAATCTGTGTGTTTCTAAGGAGGTTCTTAAGAAGATCCGCTAAAGTGCATTTAACTCTTAAGTCATGACCATATGATCCAATGTGTATGCCTGTCAGAGCAACCTCATTATATTGTAGTGATTCGAATGACTTAACTTGTTGGATTATTTCTGACATCTCGATGCTTTTTGACTTTCCTCTTGCTAACGGCACAACACAGTAAGCGCATGAATTATTGCATCCATCCTGGATTTTTACGTATGGTCTCGCCCTGGAGGAAAAACTAAAACTAATAGTTTCATTTTTCCCTGATAATAGCTTGATTATGCCTAATTTTTTATTATTGTCAATGACCCTCTCAACGCCTGGGAGTCTCTCTATCTCAGCTGTCCTTAACTGTGCATAACACCCTGTGACGATCACTCTCGCACCAGATTTGGCAGCCCTGCGTATGAGTTGACGTGATTGATATTCACTTTTTGAGGTTACAGAGCAGGTGTTTATGACGCAATAATCCGGGCCGTCGGAGAGGTTCACTATCGCATGACCACGCTCCGACAGATTCCCTTCAATGACCGAGCTTTCTGACTGGTTTACTTTGCAGCCGAGCGTACAAATGGCAATTTTCATATCCGCACGGGTATGCCTTCCAGAGAATGTTTTCTTCCGCAGCTAATCTCCACCACGGCAATCTCTCCGTGGGGGAAAGTCGGATCAGAAATGTTCACAATCTTGTTTGTTCTTGTACGGCCAGTCACCTTGCCAATGTCTGTCTTGCTCGGTCCCTCAATGAGCACTTCCTGGACGGTACCCTTCAGGGACCTGTTGATCCGCTCCGTTATTTCATCCTGAATGTCCAGTATTTCTGTAAGTCTTTCGGACTTAACTATTTCAGGTTGACTCTCAGGCATCAAAGCAGCTTTTGTCCCGGGCCGTGGAGAAAACTTGAAAGCGAAGATACCATCAAATTTAATCTGATCGAGAGCCTTTAGAGTACGGCTGTGGTCTTCATCCTTTTCAGACGGGAATCCTGCGATAATATCGGTCGTTATTGATATACCCGGGATCCTCTTTCTGATTCGCTCGACTTTTGCAAGATAGTCCTTATATGTGTAACCTCTGTTCATGAGTTTCAGAATCCTGTCCGATCCGGACTGCAAAGGCAGATGTATTTGCTCGCATACCTTCGGCAACTCATACATGGCCTCTATAAGCTCGTCAGAAAGGTCTCTCGGATGAGACGTGATAAACCTTATTCTTTCTATTCCGGGTATCATATCCAGTTTTCCGAGGAGACCGGGAAAATCAATGTCACTTCTGTACGAATTCACGTTCTGCCCGAGTAACGTGATTTCCTTATATCCCTGATCGCCTAGGTTTAGTACTTCTGACAGAATTCTTTCACTGGGTCGTGATCTTTCGCGTCCCCTTGTGTAAGGCACAATGCAATAGGTACAAAAATTATTGCACCCATACATGATTGTCACCCATGCCTTAACTGTATCAAACCTTTTTGCCGGGATATCCTGTAGTGCTATAAAGGGGTTATCCCGGGTGGCTACCGATATGTCGCCTCTTTCCGCCCAATCTCCAAGGACGTGCAAATTCTGCGGCCCAAGAATTAAATCCACATGAGATGCTTTTCTGAAAAGATTTTTACCTTCTTGTTGGGCAATGCATCCGGCAACGGCAATCTTAACGTGAGGGTGTCTTCTTTTGCAGGATTTGACTCTACCGAGCTCGCTGTAAAACTTCTGTTCCGCCTTCTGCCTGATACTGCATGTATTAAATATAATGATATCGGCATTGCGCGGATTATCAGTCTCCAGAAATCCCTTTCTCTCCATGATTCCGCATAACTTCTCAGAATCATGAACGTTCATCTGGCAGCCAAAGGTACGTATGTAAAAGGTTCTGCTCATAATATCAATCTAACACGTACAATCCGGGAGAGGCAAGGCGCTCTTTCTTGAAATCTTGAGCATCTTAATTCTATTATATGAGCATGATTGGTACACTGTTAAGTAAAGTTTTTGGCACCAAGAATGAGAGGGAATTAAAGCGGCTCTGGCCGATGGTAGAAGAGGTAAATGCATTTGAAAAGACGATTGAGGGTCTTTCCGGCAGTGCGCTCAGCCAGAAAACCGAAGAGTTCAGGGCAAGGCTTGAAGCTGGCGCTTCTATGGACGAGATACTTCCAGAGACCTTTGCGGTAGTTCGTGAAGTTTCCAAAAGAATCCTCAAAATGAGGCACTTTGACGTTCAGATACTCGGCGGTATCGTTCTTCACGAAGGTAGAATTGCGGAAATGAAGACCGGAGAAGGGAAGACGTTAGTCGCCACCCTGCCCGTTTACCTCAATGCCCTTGACGGCAAGGGTGTTCATGTTGTGACAGTGAACGATTACCTCGCCAAGAGAGACACACAGTGGATGGGACCTATCTACAATTTTCTCGGCCTTACAGTTGGTGTTATACAACATGACAGTTCATTCCTCTACGATCCATCATACCGTTCTCCCGACAAGAGGCTGGATTTTCTCAGACCCTGTTTACGAAAAGAGGCATATGACGCTGATATCACGTATGGCACCAACAATGAATTCGGATTTGATTATCTCAGGGACAATATGAAATATAACATCTCCGATTACTGTCAAAGAGAATTAAATTATGCGATTGTTGACGAGGTCGATAGCATTCTGATTGATGAGGCGAGGACGCCGCTGATTATATCGGGGCCTTCCGAGGAATCAACCGACAAGTATTACAGGATAGATAAAATCGTACCGAGTCTTAAAAAGGATATTGATTTCACCATAGATGAAAAGGCAAAAACAGCCATTCTCACAGAGGAAGGAAATATCAAGGTTGAGAAACTACTGGGCGTGGGAAATCTCTACGATCCATCCAATATTGATATCGTCCATCATGTTCTTCAGGCGCTCAAGGCCCATGCGCTTTTCAAAAGGGACGTGGATTATGTGGTGAAAAACGGAAATATCATTATTGTTGATGAATTCACGGGACGATTAATGCCAGGGAGGCGCTGGTCTGACGGGCTTCATCAAGCGATTGAGGCGAAGGAAGGCGTAAAGATCGAGAGCGAAAACCAGACTCTCGCGACAATAACTTTCCAGAATTATTTCAGAATGTATAACAAACTCGCAGGAATGACGGGCACTGCCGATACAGAGGCGGAAGAATTTGCAAAGATTTATAATCTTGACGTCGTTGTGATTCCCACGAATAAGCCGATGATAAGGGATGACAATCCGGATCTCGTCTATAAGACGGAAAAGGGCAAATTTAATGCAGTGATAAGGGAGATAGAAGATCTTCACAAGCGTGGCCAACCCGTTCTCGTTGGGACAATTTCGATAGAAAAATCAGAGATTCTGAGTCATATGCTGAAGAAAAAAGGGATACCGCACTCGGTTCTGAATGCAAAATATCATGAGCGGGAGGCAGAGATCATTGCCCAGGCGGGAAGGAGCGGATCTGTCACAATAGCTACCAATATGGCTGGCAGAGGGACTGACATAATACTCGGAGGCAATCCGGAGGGTCTTGCAAAGGAGTTTCTCAGTGAAAGGAAGGATTATCATGAGGAAGAATGGAGACAAGCTTTTTTAAAAGCAGAAGCTGTCTGCAGGAATGATCGGGAGAAAGTAATCTCCGTGGGGGGATTGCACATCCTGGGTACTGAAAGACATGAAGCCAGAAGGATAGACAACCAGTTGAGAGGACGTTCTGGAAGACAAGGGGATCCGGGTTCATCGAGATTTTATCTGTCCCTCCAGGATGATCTTATGAGGATATTCGGTTCCGACAGAATTTCAGGTCTCATGGATAAGCTTGGAATGGAAGAGGATATGCCCATAGAAAACAAGATGATCACGAAGGCCATCGAAAATGCACAGAAACGCGTAGAAGCACATAATTTTGATGTGAGAAAACATCTTCTCGAATATGATGATGTTATGAACAAGCAGAGGTCTGAGATTTATTCTTTCAGGAAGGAAATCCTCCAGGGCGAAAATCTGAAGGACCGGCTACTCGGAATGATGGAAGAGATCATCGAGGAACTGCTGACCATTTACTGTCCTGAAGACAAACATCCTGAGGAATGGAATGTAAAGGGCTTGAAGGATTCAGTCTACGGAATATTCTCAGTCTCGATCGATGTCCGGCCTGTTGGTCTGGATGAGTTGAAAGAGACATTGATTGCGGAAACAAAGAAGGCTTATGAAAGAAAGGAAGCCGAAATCGGAAGCGATGTGATGAGATATCTCGAAAGGGTGATTATGCTGCAGATCATTGACAACCAGTGGAAGGACCATCTGCTTGCCATGGATCATCTGAAGGAAGGCATAGGCCTCAGGGGATATGCACAAAAGGACCCGCTGATTGAATATAAGAAAGAAGCCTTCGATATGTTTGCCGATATGACGTCGAGAATAACGACAGAAGTTGTGAGCCGTCTTTTCAAAATACAGATAGAGAAGAAAGAAACAGTCAGGAGGGAACCCGCAAGACAGTCGAGACTGACGTATAACAGGGGTGAAGGAACAGCCACAGTTCAAACTGTTAAGCGCGGAAGGAAGGTTGGCAGGAACGATCCCTGTCCATGCGGGAGCGGAAAGAAATATAAGAAATGTTGCGGCATGAATGTTTAAGATATTTCTCATAGGTCAGAGTGCCTTGAGAAATGACTTTGAACATGTCCTTGTGTCAAATGGACATAGCGTTAGTAAATTTGACTCCATCAACAAAGCCATTAAACATATAAATGAGAAAACCGATCTCCTCATCCTGGACAAGAAACTAAGTAAAGACATTCTTTTCAGGGAATTTCTAAAATTGACAAAGCCTATCCCCAAGATTATTGTTTCTGATACCCAATCCTTCAGAGGTCTTGGCCCATGGCTGAAAGAACCTTTTACGTATCCACTTTATGATAGTACCGTGAAATCCCTTATTTATCTCATCAACAGGTTACATGGAGAAAAAAAGATATCGCTCGAAAATGACAGGTTGAAGCATGAATTATTTCTGGCAAAGCGCGAATTAAATTTTTATGAAGAAGTGAGCAAAACTATCACTTCATCCGTCGAACTAAGTGACTTACTCACAAAAATTATGAAGAGAATAAAGGAGATGACAAAGGCTGATGCGTGGTCCGTGTTGTTGGTCGATCAGGAAACAGGAGATCTTGTATTCGAGAAATCGACGGGCAAGAAATCCAAGGAGATACAAAAATTCAGGCTTAAGATGGGGGAAGGTATTGCTGGATGGGTGGCACAGGAAGGTTTACCTGTGGTGGTTCCTGATGTTTCAAAAGATGAACGTTTTTGGGGAAATACTGATCAGGCGATCCATTTTAAAACAAAATCTCTAATGTGCGTTCCTATTAAAGGCGGAGAGCAGGTTTTGGGGGTGATTGAGGTTGCGAACAAGACAACCGGTGAACCTTTCTTGAGAGAAGACCTTGATTTGCTGCTCAAGTTAGTAGATCAGATGGCAATAGCTATAGAACGGACATCGCTCTACCAGAAGATGACTGAACTCGCCATTACGGATGATTTGACAAAACTTTTTAATACGCGATATTTGAATAGAACAATCGAAGTCGAGATTCAGAGGTCGAGCAGATATAATACATCCCTCTCCTTGATTTTTATGGACATTGACCATTTCAAGAATATAAACGACCAGTATGGACACCTCATAGGAAGTAAATTACTGGTCGAAGTGGGGCAGCTTCTTCTGAAAAGCCTCCGGACCGTTGATATCGTGGCAAGATATGGAGGAGACGAGTTCGTGATTGTCTTGCCGCAGACCCCGCCGGGTGCAGCGGCGCAAATTGCGGAAAGAATAAGAAAGTCCATGGAACAATATACTTTTCTCAAAAAAGCAGGCCTTTCTCTTAAACTGACTGCCAGTTTCGGTGTTGCCTCGTATCCGGAAAGCGCCAAATCGAAAGAAGATATTATAAGGCTTGCTGACGAGGCGATGTATAAGGTTAAGTACCAGACAAGAAACGCTGTTTATGCTATAGTATAGGTCATGGCGCTTTTCAATTATGCGACAAAAGAGATCACTATAAAAATTGTTTACTACGGACCGGGCCTGAGCGGTAAAACGACGAATCTTCAATATCTTCATTCAGTACTTGATCCCAATTCAAAGGGTAAACTGTTGTCTCTCGCTACTGAGGCCGACAGGACGCTTTTTTTTGATTTCCTGCCTGTAGAACTCGGCAAGATTAACGATTTTTCAATCAGATTCCAGCTTTATACAGTTCCCGGTCAGGTCAGATATAATGCGACAAGAAAGCTTGTTCTAAAAGGCGCAGATGCCGTTGTTTTTGTGGCAGACTCGCAGCGAGAGATGAAAGAACAGAACATTGAAAGTTTCAGCAACATGCGGGAGAATCTGCAAGAAAATAACATCAAACCGGACGACATACCTGTTGTCCTGCAGTACAACAAGAGGGATCTTCCCAATATAATGTCAGCGAATGAAATGAGCAGAGACTTGAACGGCAACGGAAAATATGAGTACAGGGAATCCGTAGCGATTCACGGTACAGGTGTCGAAGAAACATTTCGCCGGATTACAACACTTGTTTTACAAGGTATAGCCCGAAGGCACAAAATCAGCGTAAAGACACCGGGGGAATTCGTAGATATGCCGGCAACAGAGAAACCTGTTGAGGCCCCAGTTGTCAACGAACCGGTTGCTGAAGCTCCGCTGAGCATGCCGGTATTTGAGATGCCACGATTCGAAAATACTAACGTTGATGCTGGTATTGTTCAGGCGACATACGAATTTGACGAGACAAAAAATAGCCCTTCAGAACCGGCTATCGAAGAAGTCGCTGCGCAAAAAGTCTTCAAAGAAATAAGAGAGATACCAGTTATTCCCCCCGAGAAGCTGGATGCAATGGTTAGCGGCATTACCGAAATGTCGCGGACGCTGAAAGACTTGAAGAATCTCTTCACTGATATTCATTCGGAAATCAGGGATTCACGAAAGGAGCAGAAAGAATTGAATATCATGCTCAAGGAAATAAGGAGAGATTTTGACAGAATAAAATTAAAGAAAAGATGGTTCAGGTTTTCATGATGTCACGCCATCTCCAAGGTCTTTATGAGTGCTTCTGCCTTTTTGAGCGTCTCATAATATTCCCGTTCAGGGTCTGAATCAGCGACAATTCCCGCGCCGGCCTGAACGTAAGCCGTCTCGCCTTTGATTACAAAAGTCCTGATGACTATATTCAAGTCCATGTTCCCGGAAAAACTGATGTACCCAATTGAGCCTGTATAAGGACCTCTCCTGACCGGTTCAAGCTCATCAATTATCTCCATGCACCTCACCTTCGGCACGCCTGTTATCGTCCCTCCGGGAAACGCAGCCCTTACTGCATCAAAACAATCTTTTTTCCCTGCAAGGCAGCCCTGTATATTTGAGACGATGTGTATGACATGTGAATAATCCTCGGTGATCATAAGCTCATCGACATTCACCGAGCCATATTCCGAGACTCTTCCGAGATCATTTCTCTCCAGGTCGATTAACATTATATGCTCGGCCCTCTCCTTTTCATTCAAGAGTAGCTCGGAGCGCATCAATTCATCTTCCGTGTTGTTTTTTCCGCGTGGCCTGGTGCCCGCGATGGGCCTGGTATCGACTGTTCTGTTTCTGACCCTGAGTAGCCGTTCGGGTGAAGAACTGACGACTCTGTAGTCACCGAAATCAAGGTATGCTGCGAAAGGGGAAGGATTGACAGATCTCAGTATTCTATAAAGGCTCCATGTGTTCGTACCGGTAATATATGCAGAGACCCTTTGTGATAAGTTTGACTGGAAGATATCTCCTGCTGCTATGTATTCTTTAGCCCTTCTGACGATATCCATATATTCATTTTTTTTCATTTCATAGACTATTTCTATCTTCCTCGAAGAAGGGACAGCGGCATCTCCGTCGTGCAGTTTCTTCCCTATTCCTTTCTGTATGTTTTTGATTTCGTCCTCCGCTGCCTCATATTTTTCAGCCCAGCAACTATTTTCTGATCCCGATTTCAGACAGTCTCTAACACCCGGACAGACCATAATCCAGCTTTTCCTGCGGCTGTGATCAAAGGCGATCAACTTATCGATCATCAAGAAATGAGCTTCCGGAAGATTCAGGTCATCTGTTGTATTTCTTGGCAGCGATTCAAGATAATGAACGAAATCATAACTTAGTATTCCAGCAAAGCCTCCCTGAAAAGGAGGGAGGTGTTCAGCAGGTGCCTGTTTGTATAAGGAAAGAAGGCTTTTCATTATTCCAAGAGGATTTCTGGTAGACAATTTTTTTGGTTCTAAAGTAACAATTTCTACTGTCCCGTCTCTGACGGTGAATTTCAGGCACGGATCAAAACCCGCGAAAGAATACCGCGCAATTTTCTCCGGGCCTTTTACGCTTTCAAGGAGGAAACTGTATGGCGAGGCTACAGCTACAGATTCATATATCGAAGGCGGGGCAGAATAAGGCACTTCTTCAAACATGACCGGAACGGCATTGCGTTTGACAGATTCCAAAAATTCTCTCTTTGTCGGTGAGATCATTTATTGGCAGAATAAAAGACTGCTCCTCAGAGGCCTTGCCAGTATATTATTTATATGCATGTTCATAATGTTCGAGAGATCTGAAAGAAGTGTATCTGATGGTTTAATCCTATCTATTTTTGAAATATCCCATGTTAGAAGATTATTATAGAGTTTGACCGTTGCTGACGTAATCTTAATCGGGGAATCAACGCCCTCTGCACATATTTCGCAGAGGATGGTCCCGTGTGATATATAGAAGCGATCTCCTTCCCTCCCGCATCTTCCGCATACATCAAGTTTGGGCGCAAATCCAGCAAATTTCAGAAATTTTGCCTTATAGTAATTCACCGCCAGATTACAATGTGATGACTTGCTCTTCCCTCCCCTTTGATGGGATACCAGAAGAATATCTTCAATAGCTTTTAATGTATCCAGGAGCAGAGTGTATATTCTGCCGTTTGCATCCCTTTCCGGGACAAAGGCAAGGGTCAGTTCAAGAATCTCTGATACTAAAAGTATACAATCGAGAGAATTTCTTATACAATGGAATGAATGGATGATATCCGATTGCGTCAGTCTCGGCAGTGAGGCATCTTCTTTTCCCCAGAATGATATCCTGGTATGTGTGAGAGGCTCCAGACTGCTCCCAAAGCGGCTCTTTATCTTACGGGGGCTTTTGGCAAATAATTTTAGAAGCCCCAGATCAGGAGTGAGATATGTAACTATGAGATCAGCTTCTGCGAAGGGAAAGGTTCTTAAAACAACGCCGTAAGTCCTGTGGAGCATCACATGATGTTCCCAAAATCCTCTGGTTTAAGATTCTTCAGCCACTCCTCGAGTTCATCCGAACTTTTCTGTTCCATGATATTTTCCTCGACAAATATCGGCGCATTCACTCTCAGCGCAACCGCAACTGCGTCACTCGGTCTGGAATCTACAAAGGTTTCCTTCTTCCCGTCATTGAGGCAGAGGAGAGCATAATATGTATTATCAAGAATCTCTGTCACTATCACCCTGGCTATTTTGATTTTCAAGCCTTCAATGATATTCTTTATAAGATCATGGGTTAATGGTCTGGGAGTTTCAACCTTACCTAATGCGAGCGCAATTGAATCCGCTTCTGGTTTACCGATCCATATGGGGAGCGTACCATTGCCGTTCAGTTCCTTCAAAAGCAATATGTACATGTTGCTCCGTGGATCAAACAACATGCCTTCAACCTTCATCTGTATCAACATCTATTTATATCCCAGTTCTTTCAGGAATCGATTGTCATTTCTCCAGTCCTTCATGACCTTTATCCACAGCTCAAGAAAGACTTTTGCGTTAAGAAGCTTTTCTATTTCAGATCTAGCTTGTGTCCCGATGGATTTTAGCATCGTTCCTTTCTTCCCTATTATAATAGCTTTTTGACCATTTCTTTCAACATAAATATTGCAACTGATTGACACGAATCCGTCCTGCCTTTCTTTCCAATCAGCAACCTCGACAGCCACGGAATAAGGCAACTCTTCCTTTGTCATGCTCATAATTTTCTCCCTGACAATCTCGGAGACCATAAATCTTTCCAATTGATCTGTTACAAGATCGTCCGGATAAAACTTGGGACCTGCCGGAAGATAATTACAGATTCTTTCCATAAGAAGGTCAACACCATCCATCTTCGTTGCAGATATTGGTATTATTTCCTCGAAAGGACGGAGCTTACTAAAAGACTCTATAACAGGGAGGAGATCAGGTTTTTTTACAAGGTCTATTTTGTTTATCAGAAGAAAAACAGGGACTTTGATATTCTTTAACAAGTTGACGATAAACATTTCTGTCTTTCCGGGCTCTCTGGGTTCAATCATGAACAAGATAACGTCTATTTCTCTCAAAGCTTCTGTTGCTACTTTTACCATCGCTTCGCCGAGTCTGTGTCTTGGCCTGTGAATTCCCGGTGTATCGATGAAGATAATCTGCACCCCTGGCAAATTCTTAATTCCAATTATCCGATTTCTCGTTGTCTGAGGTTTCGGTGTCACAATGGCGATTTTCTCGCCAAGGATGGAATTCAGGAGTGTAGATTTACCGACGTTGGGGCGACCAACTATGGATACATATCCGGAACGAAATCTCTCTGTTTCTTCGACCATTGCTGTTCATCTCAAGAAAGTTTGCTCATGGCTTCTTTCATTCGTGCAACCCCTTCACCTATGTCCTTAATCGAAGTTGCATAGGAGAGTCTCACGTGATTATCATCTCCAAAAGCCTCTCCATGTACGACCGCAACCTTCGCCTCATCAAGGAGGTATAAGGCCAGATCCGAAGACGATGCGATCTTATGGCTCATAACTGACTTCCCATAGATTCCGGACATATTCGGGAATGCATAGAAAGCGCCTTTAGGCGCAAGACAGTGTATGCCTTCCATAGAATTAAGCTCGTTGACAAGAAATCTCCTTCTCCGGTCAAATTCCCCAACCATCATTTTCGTAAAATCCTGGGATCCCGTGAGTGCTTCAATAGCTGCTTTCTGAGAGATGGACGTCGGGTTTGAGGTTGATTGGCTCTGGATGTCTGTCATGGCCTTGATTATCTCTTCCGGTCCACCGGCAAATCCGATTCTCCATCCTGTCATGGCGTGAGATTTCGACAATCCATTAACAACTATCGTCTTCTTCTTAATGTCATTGTCGAGAGAAGCGATGCTTATATGTTTAAATCCTTCATATGTCAGTTTCTCGTAGATCTCGTCAGATATGACATAGATATTATATTTCAGTATGATTTCTGCGATCTTTTCGAGATTCTTTTTTTCATAAGTTGACCCTGTAGGGTTGGAGGGAGAATTCAGAATTAATGCCTTCGTCTTTTTCGTGATATGGGTCTCCAGCATCTCTGGTTTCAGCATAAAAGAATCAGCCTCTTCAGTCTTTATAAAGACTGGGACAGCATCATTAAGGATAACCTGTTCGGGGTATGATACCCAATAAGGAGAGGGAATTAAGACTTCGTCACCAGGACTGAACAATGACTGTGCGATGTTATAAAGGACATGCTTTGCACCGCAGGAGACTATGATTTCTTTGCGCATATAATCGAGGTGGTTATCCTTTTTAAATTTCTCTATGATTGCATCTTTGAGAGTGTCGATTCCTCCAACTGGCGTATATTTTGTAAAGCCATCTCTTATCGCCCTGATGGCCGCTTCTTTCACGTTGTCCGGCGTATCGAAATCCGGTTCTCCCACGCCGAAGTTAACGATATCTATCCCCCTATCCTTCATCGCCTTCACCTTCGCGTCTAAGGTGAGTGTCGGTGATGGCTTAATCTTCTTCGTCCGTTCTGAAAGCATATATCTTCCTGCCGATCACTTCTTGATGTAATCCTGCATCTCCTCGGCTTCATAAGCTTCCTGCTGGATTGTGAGATCCAGATTGATCAGGACCGCAGCATGTTCATCTGCAAGATCCTTATTTAAGAGACTAATGAGTTTACCTTTTTTCATCACCATCTCCTTTTTAGAAAATTCACTCTTTCGTATTTTAGTTGATTTTGATCTTCTCTATTACTATTCCTCAAGCAATGGCAACAATCAACAAATATTTTTTTCGGTAATCTTCTTACACCTCTTTATAAAAGAGGGGAATTTATTATTTTATTGACATCTTATCCACTTTTATCCCCCCCTTTTCTAAGGGGGGATGCAGGGGGATTACTAAATATAAATTCCTTATTCAACTTTTTTACGAAAGAACTTAAAATTCCTTTCATTTCTCACAAA
>JBFLXE010000073.1:0-13252 GCA_040757455.1 Nitrospirota bacterium | reverse complement strand
TTATAAAAATGCTTATTTTCTGTGAGATAATTATGTAATGTAACTGCTGCTTTCATATCGTTTGCTTTTATTCTTTTTTGCGTTGTCCCTTATTCCTAAAAATATTGTCTGTTATTGAACAGCCTTAATTTTGTTTTATCTCAGACTAATACTTTTTTATGAAGGGATTACGAATGAAATGTGAAGATGTCATGAATTCGGAAGATAGAGAGTAAAACTTGCACCCTTGCCATATTCACTTTCAACCTCTATCCTTCCGCCATGGGCTTCGGCAAGTTCCTTTGAGATCGTCAGTCCGAGACCAAGCCCGCCTTCAGAAGCCTTATAGAACCTTTCGAATACGAAAGGCATATCCTCCTTCTTTATACCGCAGCCTGTGTCCTTCACTTCCAGGAATATCTCCTTTTCTGTTTGTCCGGCTCTTACGCTCACTATCCCGCCTCGTGTCGAAGCTTTAAGGGCATTGCTCAAAAGATTAATTACAATCCGGCTTATACTGTCAGGGTTTGCGTGAAGGATAATATTATCATTGCATTCAAATTCTAAATGTACACCTTTTTCCAGAAACAGGTGTTCGAATCTTTCTGTGATCGCGTTAAGGAAAGGTTTCAGATCAATCGGATGCCTCTTCAGATCGAGAACACTTGCCTCTGCCCTGGAGAGCTCTTCAATGCCCTCGATAATTTTTTTTAATCTTACCGTTTCTTCATGCAAGGAAAAAAGTCTTTCCCTGTCTATGTTAATCAGGCCGTCCATCATCCCTTCAAGCTCCCCCTGAATAGCTGTGAGAGGCGTCCTCAGTTCATGAGCAATATTGGATGTCAGTTTTCTTCTAAGCGCATGCTGTCTCTCCAGCGTCTCAGACATGGTATTGAATGTCTTTGCCAAATTACTTATCTCATCGTCGCCCTGAACTCGAACTCTGCTCTTGATATTCCCATTGCTAACATTCTGTACAGCATGTGTGAGTTTCTTTATGGGTTCTGTCAGCTTTCTGGAAAAAACAAGACTCAATAAAACAGAGAGACCGCCCATCAAAAAAACTGAAAGGACAAGAAATCTATTAGATCTTGTCAGGAATATTGTCTGCTTGGCCTGCTTCGCTACCGGTGAAATTGATCTTATCCGGATATCCCCAATGTTTTTCCCGCCCAAAAATAAGGGATAGGACATAAATTCTTCACCATCCGGTTGCGCTGCACTTGCGAACCCGGATATGGCAAGAATCCTCCTTTTCATCAGCGGGGAGAGGGAATCCACAGCTTCAACGTTGTTTATGATTTCTTTTTCATGCTCATCCACGATTTTTATTTCATAGCCGAGAAGCAAAGCCCAGATTGCATTATCTCTCAATTCGGTCTCGTCCCATCCCGAATACTCTTCGTAAGAGCCCTCGATCGCCGCCAGTATTTTGTATATTCTATCCTCCTTCTCGCCCTCCAGATATTCACTGAAATCCTTCACCATCAGTTCGCGCAATAAGAAGACCGCGGAAAGCGAAATCGCGGATATAAACAGAAGAAGAATCAGGAATTTAATCCAGAGGCTTTTTAGCATCCTTTTTTCCAATAAATTTGTATCCTACGCCATAAACAGTCTGTATGAAACGCGGAGTTCTGGAATCATCCTCAATTTTCTGCCTTATATTCTTTATGTGTGCATCAACGCTTCTTTCATATCCTTCAAATTGATAGCCAAGCGCATTCTCAACGAGTTCTCCCCGTGTAAAAACCTTTCCGGGCGCACCGGCAAGTACTGCGACTATCTTAAACTCGGTCGGCGTCAATGTGACAGGCAACCCGTTTTTCTTAACCTCGTGACCCCTCGTATCAATAATGAGGAGACCCTCGTTGAAACTTGCTGAATCACCCGCAAGTTCTTTCTTTAGCACCCTTCTCATCACAGCCTTTACTCTTGCGACCATCTCCTTAGGACTGAAAGGCTTTACTATATAATCGTCAGCTCCAAGCGCAAACCCCGCAACCCTTTCTTCTTCTGATGATTTTGCGGTCAGCATGATTATCGGGAAGTCGCCCATTTCTTTCAGTTCCTGACAGAGCTCCTCTCCGCTTGTATCCGGCAACATGAGGTCAAGAATCACAAGTGAAGGGGGCTCCTTAGAAACAAAAGACAGGGCTTCTTTTCCGTTCTCGACTGTCGCTACCCTAAATCCTTCGTTTTCCAGATAAACTCTGACAATTCTGGCTATCTTTCTATCATCTTCAACCACGAGTATTTGACCGGTCATAGTAAAATATAACACACAAGAAAGAGCTATATCACACCGGCATGAGTGGTAGCAATCAGGCGGCAGTTTTCAAATTTCCTCTGTCAGACAGCCGTCATTCTTCTTCTCCACCATTTTTCACCTTCCACGGCAAAGAAAATTAATGAAGATAGGACAAAACATAAAACCAGCTCCGTCAAAGGCAGAGGCATTGTCTTAAAGATGGGATTCAAAAAAGGCACGTAGACAGTAGACAATTGAAGCAATACAGCGAGAATGGACGCTCCAAGGAGAGGTTTATTCGACAGCACTCCCTGCGAAAAGAGTGACTCTTTTTCTGACTTGAGAGCGAGGACATTTCCCATCTGGCTCAAGCATAAAACCGTGAAAACCATTGTCCGCCAGTAATCGAGATTCATCTTTATAGCCAGCGCCTGAGTGAAGATAGATATTATGCCCATAAGAAGGCCTATCCATATTATCTGAACCCACATACCGGAAAAAATGTTCTCCTTCGGATCCCGTGGCGGCCTGTTCATCACGTCTTTTTCCGGGGGCTCTGCTGCAAGAGCCAATCCAGGCAGTCCGTCCGTGACAAGGTTGATCCACAAAATATGAATTGGCAGAAGCGGGATCGGGAGACCCAGGAAAGGAGCAAGAAAAATGGTCCATATTTCTCCTGAATTGCTCGTCATCGTGTATCTGATAAATTTACGAATATTGTCGAATATTCTCCTCCCTTCTTTCACCGCTCGCACAATAGTGGCAAAATTGTCATCGAGCAATATCATATGTGCAGCCTCTTTTGCCACATCCGTGCCTGTTATGCCCATAGCCACTCCAATGTCCGCTCTCTTCAAAGCAGGGGCATCATTTACTCCATCGCCCGTCATCGCCACGAACTGCCCTTTGTCCTGAAGGGCCTTTACTATCTTCAGCTTCTGCTCGGGTGCCACTCTTGCGTAAACACTTATTTGCTCCACCTTTTCTTCAAACTCCCGGAGCGATAGTTTTTCGAGTTCTCTCCCTGTCATTAACACCTTTCTGTCATCATCAATGATGTTCAGCCTTTTTGCGACAGCCCTAGCCGTGATCGGATGGTCGCCAGTGATCATTACGGCTCTGATTCCAGCGCTCTTGCAAAGAGCAACCGAATCTCTGGCCTCTTCTCGCGGCGGATCTATCATCCCTACAAGTCCCCAAAATATAAGATCTCTTTCTACACTGTCCGCCGAAACAACTTCAGGAAGGGCATCCCATTTTCTCATCGCAACCCCGAGAATGCGCAGTCCATCGGCAGCCATTTTATCATTCACTGCCATCAGATCTTTCCTGTCTATTGGTTCAAGGCCGTCAGAGGTCATAATACTGTCAGCCTTCTCGATCAGTACATCCACTGCGCCTTTGGTGAAGGAAACAAATGATGCACGATGCATGATGCCTGATATATGATTTTTTCCATCCTGTATCATGTATCTTGTATCCTGTATCCTGTGAACTGTTGTCATGCATTTCCTCTCTGAATCAAAAGGAATCTCAGCAACCTTTGGATAAATTTTTTGGAGTTCCTCTTTCTTAAATCCTGATTCAAGGGCAGCCACATACAAGGCTATCTCTGTTGGATCCCCTATCATTCTGCCTTCCTTGTCTACAGCGGCATCGTTGTTTAATGCAAGGGCAGTCATAAGCAAGAGGTAAGGGGTAAAGGGTAAGGATTCAAGATGCATGATGCCCGATGCATGATTTTTTTCATCCTGAACCCTGTATCCTGAATCCTGCATCTTCATTATTTCCCTATCTACATAAATCTCTTCCACCGTCATCTGATTGAGTGTCAAAGTGCCCGTCTTGTCCGAGCAGATGAAAGTAACCGAGCCCAGAGTTTCGACTGCCGCAAGTTTCCTGATCAAAGCATTCTGCCTTACCATCTTTTTTGCGCCCAGTGCAAGCGAAATTGTCACTACCGCCGGGAGAGCTTCTGGTATTGCGGCAACGGCAAGAGAGATTGCGGTCAAAAGCATGACGAGCACATCTTCTCCTCTCAAAAGGCCGATACCAAAAATAATGCTGCAGATAACAATCACAGCCACAGAGAGTCTTCTGCCAAAAGCAGCGAGTCTCTTCTGAAGAGGGGTCTTCACCCCCTCCTCTTCTTGAAGCATTGCAGCGATCTTGCCCAGTTCAGTATTCATCCCCGTTGAAACAACGATTCCCTGGCCCTTGCCATATGAAACGACTGTACCCTTGTAAGCCATGTTCTTTCTGTCCCCAAGAGATGTCATTTCTTCTTTAAGGAGTCTCGTTTCCTTTTCAACAGGCACGGATTCCCCTGTAAGAGCCGCTTCCTCAATTCTGAGTTGCGTCGCTTCCATCAGCCTCATGTCGGCCGGGATGATCCTGCCAGTTTCAAGCATCACAACATCTCCTGGAACAAGTCTGGAAGAAGGTATTGTCTCGGGAACGCCGCCCCTTATTACGGTCGATGTCGGCGCCGCCATCTTCTTCAACGCAGCCATTGCTTTTTCAGCTCTGTATTCCTGAACGAAGCCAATGATTGCGTTAATCACGACTATCACAATAATGGCCAGGGTATCCGAAAGCTCGCCAATTATTCCGGAGACAAAGGCAGCGATAATAAGCACAATAATCATGAAATCCCTGAACTGGTCAACGAACATCATGAAGGATGTTTTCCTCTTCGATTCCTTCAGTTCATTGGACCCATATTCTGCAAGTCTCTTTGTCGCCTCAGTGCTTGAAAGCCCGCTTCGGGAGGTGCCCAATTCGGATATGACCGTTTCTATATCCTTTTGATACCAGTCCATCGCTTACTCACCAAGAATTTTATTTCAGAACTAATACAAACGCATTAAAAAAGTGTCATTATGAGGAATCCGACTCAGGCGGATCCACCCTACCGGAAAACAATCCTTCTTCTCCTAATAAAACACGAGATTGCCACGCCCTTCGGGCTCGCAATGACAATCACTGCTGCCCAGGATATTTTAAAATATGGCTGGATGCCGAAGAAACACAATGACGACACCTTGTAGAATTAATCCGCGTCCTGCTTTGCACATAGTGTAGTTTTTGCGTCATCCTGATTCATCAGTAAACAAAAAGAGGTTTGCCATATAAATATCTTGTCGATTCATTGTGTTTATGAGGTATTCAGCCTTATCAATTTTCTTATTTTGGACACTTTTGAATGACAATCTAAAAAGCATTTAACTACAATTGAAAGGATTATACCTGAAAAATTAGTTGATTTATTTCAGAGGGAAAAAAGGAATTTGAGACTGCTACATTTTCTCCAGAACAAATAGGAGTTGCCCCTCGATTACAAAATCATTCAACTTAACGGCAATCTCGACGATATGTGCATCGAAAGGAGCTATGATCGCATTCTCCATCTTCATAGCCTCAAGATTTGCGATCTCCTCCCCTTTGTGGATAATATCGCCAACTTTCAGGGTGCCCCTTTCAGGATTGCCGATCCGCCAGATGTTCCCATTAATCGGCGCTCCTATTTCTCCGATACCCTTTGCTATCCGGATTTCTGCCTTCTTGGCCCTCGGGGTCTCCACAGAATAAACCCGTGTCTTGTTGTTCACACGCATGACTACATGTATTAATCCTTCATGCTCGGCACCGATAGATACTAATTCAATACTGTATGGTTTACCCCAGAGCTCAAAATCCACCCTGTCTCCCGGGTTTTTCAGCCCCTCCCTCCAGAAAGGCGTGGGTAAAACAAGGGGTGCGTCTCCATATTTCTCCCTGAAGTCAATCATCTCAACTGCGTCTTTGGGATGCATGAGATAAAGAATAAACTCCTCTTCAGAAGGCTGTCTTCCTATGTTTTCCGAGAGTTCCTTCCGGAGTTTCTCAAGGTCATCATCTTCCAGCGATTCGAGGGGCGAAAGCTCTCTCCTCTCTTTGATTTTGGCCTGCCATTCATCTCCAAAGGTACTCCTGTACACCCATTCCGGGGGCCAGCCTAGGGGAAGCTTCCCATAATGACCAAGAATGAGATTTCTGAAATCTCCAGGGGCATTCCTGAAAAGCCCAAGCAACTCTTCCTGTTCCTCCTTATCCATTAAATCAAAATCAAGTGATTTTTCATCAATGAATTTTGAGAGGAGTCCGATGAGGTGTCTCACTCCTGCCTCACCCTTTGCCTTGGCATATCTGTTTACTATTCCGCTACATGTAACCCAGGTAATCTGAGAGCCCGGGGTCACATCAAAGTAATGAATGATGCGGTTGTAAAGTGACATGACTTTCAGAATAGCGGGCATAAGATGGAGAAAGCCCCCTTTATCAGCCTGTTCAAAAGAGCTGGGAAAGGCGCCGCCCGGCATTTTGTGGTAGGTAACCGTATGATCAAATCCTTTAAATGGCGACTCAGCCCAATCGTAGTAACCAATCCATTCCCTCACTTTCTGAACCGCGGCTTCGGCTTCCTTCCTGTTTAGATTCACGCGGATCCCCGACTCTTCAAAATAGGCTTGAACACTGAGTATAGGTGAATGTCCATAAAACCGAACAAGGGAATCTTCCTCAACATCAAAAATCTTTGCTCCTGCCTGCGCCGCAGAGAGAAGAGCAGGCATCGCAAGTCCGTCAGTTATGTGTCTGTGATATTGAATGATAAGATCAGGGTATTTCTGTTTAATTGCATCAATGAGATTGCCCACACGTTTGATATTTCCGACGCCAGCCATATCCTTGATGCACAGGATTATTTCTTCCGTTCCTGAACAGAGATCAATAATTTCCTCAACCACTTTAAGATAATATTCATTTGTCGTCCAGTCTGATACGGTAAAGGAAATCGCTGGTTCAAAAAGCTTTCCTCTCTTCATAATAACCTCTGCAACAGCTCGCATGTTTCTCACGTCATTCAAGAATGAAAAACATCTCCAGACATCAATATCTACCCTGGCCACGACGTGCTCTATTACATTCCTGGGATAAGGTCTGTATCCCCACAAATTTGTTTCTCTCACCAGTGTCTGGAGAAGGACATTCGGCATGAGTTCTCTCAGAATATTGATCTCCTCAAAGGGGCTTTCTCTCCTGTTCATCACTCCCACATGCCAGCGCGCACCACCATGGCATTCAGCACTGAAGAGGCCCATCTCATTATAATAAGGCGCCAGAGTTGCGAGGTCATATATGCGGTGGCGGTTCTTGTAGTCAGACTGTCCTGCATCACGCATCCCGACAGACGTAAAACTGACTGCCCCAAGATCGCGCACAGCATTGACTATTTCGCGGGGAAACATCCCCGGCTTCACAAAAATACAATTCTTCCCGGTGTTCACAGACATCTTCTTTCTCACATCCATTTCTGTGGACCGAGGGCGGATACTTCCGCCACATATTTCGCTATCTTCAATGCTTCATCCTCGCTGTTTTTTTCCTTGAACATAGAAATAAGTTCATCCATGTGTTCTTCTATAAACCGGGTGGAAAACTCCCCTGCGATAAACGCAGGATGCCTGATTATAGAGAGCAAAAGAGGAGCGAGGGTCTTTACGCCCTCCACCCTGAGGTTTCTGCTCAGAGCCCTATCCATAACCCTGATTGCGTCCTCCCTGTCTACACCCGCCGTAATCAACAGCATAAAAAGCGAATCATAATAAGGAGGAATATCTGCTCCTTCATACACACCTGTCGCTATTCTCACACCCGGCCCCTGGGGAATCTGCAGCCGCGTTATTTTACCGAAGGACGGGCTGAAGGTTTTAGGATCCTCGGCGTTCAGCCGGACTTCCAGCGCCCACCTGTTGGGGAGAATATCAGACTGCTTAAACGACAGTTTTTTCCCCATCGCAACGTCAATCATTATTCCTACTATATCCACACCCGTAATAAGTTCCGTTATTCCGTGTTCCACCTGGAGACGGGTATTCACTTCCAGGAAATAGAAATTTTGCGCTGCGGTGTCGAACAGAAATTCGACAGTTCCCACCGATTTATAGCCAATTTCCCGCATCAGGCGGGTTGCCGTAAAACACATCTCCTGACGCAGGTCATCATCCAATGTGGGTGACGGAGCTTCCTCGATGATCTTCTGGTTACGCCGCTGTATCGTACATTCCCTCTCAAAAAGATGAACCACATTGCCATAATCATCAGAGACGACCTGAACTTCTATGTGACGGCCACGTTCTATATATTTTTCGACCAGCACTCTGTCATCACCAAAGGCCTTCAAAGCCTCTGAACGTGCCTGGGAAAATTTATGCATCAACTCGCTATTATTCTCGACTTTCATCATTCCTTTTCCGCCGCCACCCGCAACAGCCTTAATCATGATGGGGAAACTGACCTTCTGTGCTTTCATCCATTTCTTTATCTGATCTGCATTGGTAACATCAATAATTCCGGGTATTGTCGGAACATTCGCCTTTTGAGCAAGTTGCTTTGCCTGAATCTTATCACCCAATGCCCGAATGACTTCGGGCGGAGGGCCAATCCATATGAGGCCGGCGTCTCTCACCATCTTTGCGAACCTGGCATTTTCCGCCAGGAATCCCCATCCAGGGCATATCGCATCAGACCTGCTCTTGATAGCCGCATCGATCATCTTTTCCATGTTGAGATAAGATTCTGCCGGTGGTGCCTCACCGATATGAACGGCAGTGTCAGCCATGAAGACATGATGAGCCAGGCGATCAGGGGTGCTGTAGACAGCGGTAGTAGGAATTTTTCGGTCCCTGCACGTATGCATTATTCTGACCGCAGTAACCCCCCGGTTCGCGATCAGTATCTTATTGATTTTCCTGGGTGCAGCTTCCCTCATAGGATATCTTAAAATTCTAACATAAAATAAAAAAGAAAATATTGTTAAACGATCGTTCTTCGTCCTCTTGACGAAAGACTAAAGAGTAAACAAGTAAAATAGCCGAATAACCGCAAGCTTGTGTATAATAAAATTTAATCGACAATGTTGCGCATCCGCGCTTCTTCAGGATAGTAAACTTTTATGCTGTCCGGAACTGCGCAAGCTGCGCGTTGAGCAAAATTGTCTTTCGTTTGAATCCACTGATTGGAGGAAATTCGTGACCATTACCGAGAAGATACTGGCTTTACATTCAGGGAAAACCGAGGTTTTTCCCGGCGATTTGATAAATGCAAAAGTTGATCTGATACTCGCCAACGACATAACTGCGCCGATTGCGATATCGGAATTCAGGAGAATTGGAGCGGAAAAGGTATTCGACAACAACAGGATTGCATTTATTCCAGACCATTTTGCACCACAGAAAGACATAAAGGCTGCCGAGCAGTGCAAGATTCTCAAGGAGTTTTCGAGGGAATACGACCTCGGTCTCTATTTCAAGGTAGGCAGGATGGGCATTGAGCACGCCCTTCTACCGGAAGAAGGTCTTGTTGTGCCCGGCGACCTTGTTATAGGAGCGGATAGTCACACGTGCACATACGGTGCCCTTGGTGCATTCTCAACAGGTGTGGGTTCAACAGACGTCGCATCCGCGATGGCAACGGGTGAATGCTGGTTCAAGGTGCCGGAGTCTATGAAATTCATATATTACGGCAGACTCAATAAGTGGGTTGGAGGTAAAGATTTAATACTCCACACCATAGGGGATATAGGAGTTGACGGTGCGCTTTACAGGGCGATGGAATTCGAAGGAGATACCATCAAAAAGCTTCCTATGCACGGCCGGCTAACCATGTGTAACATGGCTGTGGAGGCGGGTGGAAAGAGCGGTATAATTGTCCCCGATGAGGTAACAGAGGAATACGTTAAGGAAAGGGCAAAGAGACCATACATATTTTATACGTCCAGCCCGGATGCCGGATATGTTGAAGTCCGGGAGTATGACTGCTCAAAAATTCTGCTTACCGTCTCATGTCCCCATCTTCCGTCCAACACAAGACCCGCGGCTGAACTATTCGAGATTGCCATAGACCAGGTTGTTATAGGTTCGTGCACAAACGGCCGTCTTGAAGATTTGCGGGAAGCAGCAACGGTAATAAAAGGCAAAAAAGTTAACCCCAATGTAAGGATGATTGTCATACCGGCCACTCAGAAGATATACCGGCAGGCTATGAAAGAAGGCCTTCTGGACATCTTCGTGGAGGCCGAAGCAGTGGTTTCTACACCCACATGCGGACCGTGCCTCGGCGGTCATATGGGGATTCTGGCCAAAGGTGAGAAGGCACTGGCAACGACAAATAGAAATTTCATCGGCAGGATGGGCCATCCTGAAAGTGAGGTTTACTTGTCAAACCCTGCAGTTGCAGCGGCGTCTGCCGTGCTCGGAAGGATAGGAACGCCGGAAGAGCTGGGATTATAATGTCAGCCGAAGAAAAGTTGAGAGAACTCGGGATAGAGCTTCCGGCAGCACCGCCTCCCCTCGGTTCCTATGTTCCTTTCGCAAGGACCGAGAGTCTCGTTTTTCTGAGCGGAATTTTGCCTTTGCAAGAGGGGAGACTTACAAAACAGGGGAGAGTTGGTCAAGACGTCACCCTTCATGAAGCGGCGGAGTGTGCGAAGGTTGCGACAGTTAACGCCCTGTCAATATTGAAGGCGAATCTCGGTAGCCTGAACAATGTAAGACGCTGTGTGAAGATCACTGGCTATGTTGCATCAACGCCTGACTTTACAGACCAGCCGAGGGTTTTAAATGCAGCATCTGATCTCATTTTTGAAGTTTTTGGTGAGGCTGGGAGGCATGCAAGATCAGCAGTGGGAGTTAGTGTGCTTCCATTCAACTCGCCTGTCGAGATTGAATTTATCTTCGAGGTATCATGAGTTGTTTGCTGAACTTGATCCTCTCCGGAGATTAAAACATGAGTGGTTTACAGGAAAACTCAATTACAGAGATCGAAACGCCTATAATCAGGCAGTCCAGTACTTAGAAAATCTATTCTGCGGTTACAGCCATATACTGGGAGAAGTTAAGAAACTTGCCTGGAATATAAAATGTGGTATCGAAAAGATAAACCCCTTCATTCAGCAATGTACTGAGATAATTTGTCCTTCCTGCAAAGACGTCTGCTGTACCAATAAACATGGCTATTATAACTATGAAGATCTTATATATTTACATGCCCTGGGAATAAATCTTCCAGAACCAAAATTCGGGGGCAACGATTCAGATCCCTGTCATTTCCTCACGCCCGTCGGATGCTCTCTTGACCGCACAATCCGTCCCTCAGGCTGTAACTGGTATTTTTGTGACTCTCTGTCAGATTATATGGAAAAAACTTCCAGACATTATTGGTTTGACACCTGCCTGACAGAGCTGGCTGAACTCTGGTTGAAATTAACGGCTGAATTTAATGATATTGTTATCGGGCAGGATTAAAATGATAAAATTAGCGTGATACTGGATATCATTTATAATTTATAATTAGATAGATTTTTTGGCGCTAATAATTCTTAATAAATTCTAAAAGGAGTTTTTATGGGCATTCAACCCGAAGGTGAAGATCTGAGAAAGGCTGTCAGATGGATCTCGGACGAGCTCCAGTCCGGGACGGGCGTCAAACTTTCCAAATTAATTGAGGAAGCGTGTATCAAATTTGATCTATCGCCTGCGGATTCAGAGTTTCTCTTTCACTTTTTCAGTAAAAAGACTGAGAAAGAATAGTCTTAAGGCACCTTTTTTCCTGCGAAGAGAGACCTATTTTCGCGATACAAGTTGATCTGATTTTTATTTGAACGCATGGCAAAACCTATCGTTGTCATTGTTGGCAGGCCGAATGTCGGCAAATCCACGTTGTTCAATAGAATGACCCGGACGAAAACCGCTATAGTCGAGGATATTCCGGGCGTTACAAGGGACAGGAATTACCTCGATGCTGAATGGGAAGGCAAGAAATTTCTTGTCGTCGATACAGGAGGGTTTTATGTTGAACCTCCTGAAGAAATTTTTTCGCAGGTCAAAGAACATGCGGCATTTGCGGTCGATGAAGGTGATGTGATAATTCATGTGCTTGACGGTAAGGACGGACTGACACCTTCTGATATGGAACTTGCACGATCGCTACGGCAATCAGGGAAAAAAGTTCTCTGGGTAGTGAACAAAATCGATGGTCCCACGCGCGAGGATAGACTTTATGACTTCTACAGTTTGGGGGTTGACCATCTGTGGCCTGTTTCCGCCGTTACAGGATATGGATACGATGATTTAATGGAAAGGCTCGCTACTCTCCTACCCACATTTACTGAGAAGAAGACAGATTATCCCAGGATCGCTGTGATTGGCAGGCCCAATGTAGGGAAGTCAACCCTTGTAAATAGTCTGCTCGGGAAAAAAAGGATGATCGTGAGTGCCAAGCCTGGAACGACAAGGGATTCTGTTGACAGCGTATGTACTTATCATGGCAGGAAATACCTTTTGATCGACACCGCCGGAATTAGAAGAAAGAATAGAATCGGCTATTCAGTCGAAAGATTCTCGGTGGTTCGTGCCATAAAGAGCGTGGAAAGATGCGACATTGCCTTGATCGTTCTCGATTCAGTAGAAGGCATTGTCGAACAGGATCAGAAAATCGCCGGAATTGTAGATAGATCTGGCAAGGGTTCCATTTTTCTCTTCAATAAATGGGATCTCATCGAAAAAACCGAAGAAGTTCACAAAAGGCTGATGGACGAATGTAGAACGAAGATGTGGTTTATGCAGTATACTCCTGTTTTGACTATATCTGCTCTCGAAAAGAAACGGGTAACAAAGATTTTCCCGATTGCAGAGGAAATTTTATCGGAGAGAAAAAAGAGAATATCTACGGCCGATCTAAATAGATACTTTAAAGAGGTTGTGTCTGGAATGTCTCTTCTATTATATAAAGGCAAACCGGTAAAGCTTTATTATATAACCCAGGTCAAGACAGAGCCTCCCGCGTTTGTGCTCTTCTGCAATTATCCTTCTGCGTTCACGGAGGCTCATATCGGCTACATGGAGAAAATCATGCGCCAGAGTTTTTCTTTCAAAGGAACGCCCATAAAATTCTATATAAGAGCACGAGCATAAATTAAGAATT
>JBFLXE010000072.1:0-13371 GCA_040757455.1 Nitrospirota bacterium | reverse complement strand
AACCATTTCAGCAAAATAAAATTAAGCTGCTAAATGAGGCTAATGCAGAATATTCCTCTAAGGCAAATCCGGTTAAATATCCCGGGAAACCAATAGAAACAGAGTTCGGCTCTCCTGTCGCTCCTGCCTTTCTGCACAGAGAAATTCCAGATTATCCAATGCTTGCAAGAAAACTTGGCAAAGAGGGGGAAGTCATACTCAGGCTAACGATAGATGAGAAGGGGAATTTAAAGGACATCGAGATCTTTGAAAAGGCTGGTTATGGCTTTACAGAAGCAGCCATTGAAGCGGTAAAGAAGTCTACATTTCTACCGGCAAAGAAAGGCGAAGAGCCAGTCGCTTCAAAGGCATTATTGCCGATACGTTTCACACTCCGGAGGTCACAATGATCGATTTTTTTGTGAAGGGCGGTTTATTGATGTATCCTATCCTGCTCTGTTCCCTTGCCGGCCTAACTATTCTTATAAATAAATTTATCCAATACAAAAGGATGTTAAAGAGTATCGGCAGGCCCTTGATAGAAATCCTAAAGGAAGAAACTACAATTTTAGATCCTCTAATAAAAGGTGTCAAAAACGGTTGTAATGAACAGGAATTATCTGTGATAGGTACTAAACAGATAAGAGAAATCGAGAAGGGATTGAGCTGGCTTGGACTTATCGCAACTATAGCTCCCCTCCTGGGTCTGACAGGAACAGTTACCGGAATGATAAAGGCTTTTATGGTTATTTCAAGCAGCACAAACGTGAACCCTCCGATGCTCGCCGGAGGAATATGGGAAGCACTGATAACCACTGCAGCAGGCTTGCTCGTTGCTATCCCCATTCACATAGGACATCATTATCTCGAGAAACAGGCTGATGATATAGCATTTATCCTGAGAGAAATAACAACGAGTCTATATATGAGGAGAAAAAATGGAATTTGAGAGGAGAAGGCACAATCATGCCCATCTGAATATCGCTCCGCTGGTAGATGTGGTCTTTCTTCTCCTCCTTTTCTTCATGCTCACGTCTCATCTGGTGCAAGAGCCTGCGATCAATCTCAAGCTCCCTCACTCGAAGACCGCGAAGACGGGGGAACAGTCCGTCAACACACTGCTTATCACACAAAAAGGCGAGATTTTTTTTGTGGACAAAAGAGTAGATCTGGAAAACCTCGGTACGATGATCAAAGAGAGTTTTGCGGATACAAAAAATGAGTTTTTGCGGATAAAGGCGGATCGGAATGTAGACGTCGGCCTTTTGATAAATGTGATTGATGAAGTGAGGCTTTCGGGGATTAATAATTTCAGTATTGTTGCGGAGAAAAAATAGAAATATTGTGTTGCCCGAAAGGGATTTTTTGGCTATGATAAGGCTATGAAGCGCTTTATCTGCCTTTTGGTTTTCCTCTCACTCTGCCTTCCCGTCTATGCTGAAGAAATAACGGGAAAGAATTATCTTGTAAGAGGCAAAAATGAACTTGAACGCGGTAGATATAACGATGCTGTGAACAGTCTGGCAAGGGCAGAACAGGAATTCCCTTTTCTTGGCGATTACGCGTTATTATGGCTTTCGGAGGCTTATCACCAGGTTGGAGATCATAAGGCATCCCTGGATACAGTTCGAAAACTCTTCACTAAATATCCACAGTCACCGCTCAAAAGAAAAGCCCTCATGAGGGAGATAAAAGAAGCTCAAGAAATTTCTGAGAAAGGGGTAGAACAGTTATATCGATCATATCTCGGTGATTATCCTAACGATTTAAAGATTTCATATCTTTATGCAAAATGGCTGAAGCAGGAGGGCAAAAAGGATGAGGCCAAAAGACTCTTCAAGGAGATTTACATAAGCGCAGGTCTTTTTTCGGAAGATGCTTATAACGAATTGGACCCTTCGGACATAAATGTGGAAGATATGGTGAACAGGGCATCGAACTTTATAAAGAAAATGGATTATAAAGCTGCCGAATCCCTCTTGAGATGTGCGATAGAAAAGGATGACGGAACTCTGAAGAAAGAAATCTTGAAAAATCTCGGACTTTTCCTTTTTAGACAGAAAAGATACGCGGAAGCTGCCGATATCTATAGATCGGCTGAAGAGAGATACTGGGAGATAAGATCACTTTACCGTGCGGGGAAAAAAGAAATTGTCAACTCATTGATCGATGAACTTCTTCAGATGGGAGACCGAAGAGCGACTGCCCTTCTTTTTTCGATTGCTGCTGATAAAAGAAAGGAAGGCAAAATCAGGGAGAGCATCGACATTTATCAGAATGTCATGGAAAAATATCCGTCGGAAAAAGAGGAGGCCCTCTGGGGCAAGGGATGGACTTATTTTCTGATGGAAGATTACAAGAAAGCCTCCGAGATATTTGGTACTCTTTACAGCACCTCTAATGATGCAAAACATTTATACTGGTACGCCCGGAGTCTTGAGGAGAGCGGTGAAGAAGCCCAAAGACTTTATCCTCTGATTCTGGAAAACAGGGTCAACTTTTACGGCATACTCTCTTTTAAGAGGGCCAGTTCTACTCCCGATTTGTCCCTTTCCGGAGCAACTCTCGGGCCTTTGAAACGGTTCACGAAGGTCATTAATGTTGAGATTGCACCTAAAAAGAATGAAAGAGTGGAAGCATTACTTGATCTGGGCTTCACAGATGAAGCGATGTCAGAGCTCATACATATTTCGAAAAATACGGATGCCATGGATGACATCTTATATGTCTGTTCTAAGTTCTGTGAGATGAAGCAGTACGAATATGCTGTCAGATTAGCTTCGCGCCTACCCTTCACAGACGGATTGCACAAGTTTCTTTACCCTCTTGCACATAGAGACATCATCGAGGATATTGCAAAAACATATGATATAGATCCGCTTTTGATACTTTCTCTTATCAGAGAGGAGAGCCGGTTCGATCCTGGCGCAAGATCCGTTGCGGGAGCTCTCGGGCTCATGCAGTTAATGCCGTCGACGGCTTATCGCTTTGACAGGAAACTGAAATTGGGCATAAACGGTCCTGATTGTATACTTGACATCAGGAATAATCTCCACATCGGGATCAGCTACTTTAGTGATCTAATCAAAGAATTTGGATCTTATCCACACGCTATTGCGGCTTACAATGCGGGAGAGGATGCCGTGAAGAGATGGCTCAAGGAAGGAAAGTATAAATCGGCAGATGAATTCATAGAAGACATTCCATATGAAGAAACTAAGAATTATGTAAAAAAGGTAATAACCACCTTTTTCGAATATAAACGCCTCTCTTCAAACGGGGAGGAGTTGATAGATATATCTCTCGAAAATCTATAGACATCAAATCAATCATTCTGTTATTTTAGGTACGATGGTTTCACAGAAGACCCTCTTCCATAACGAGCAGCTGATGAACGAACAAAAAAATAATAAAAAGGAGGTTATGCCGTTGGACAAACTTAAAAGTCTTGAAGACAAAATAGCCACTGCAATCGAGAGGGTCAAGACCCTTAAGGAAGAAAAAACACTCACTGAGAAAAGGTTGAGAGAGCTCGAAAATCTGCTGAGCGACAAGAACGAGGAGATCGAGCAATTGAGGGCAGAAAAGAATCTTGTCAAAAGCCAGCTTGAAGCTCTGCTCAACGAAATCGAAACCCTCGAAATAGATTAGTCATGGGCAGCACTGAAGTCAACATTTTAGGTCAGAAGTATACGATAAAGGGCGATGCGCCGGAGGAGTATATAAAAGAGCTGGCGTCGTACGTCGATAAAAAGCTGAAAGAAGTCCAGAGTATGGTCCCTAACATCACGCCTGTGAAAGCAACCATACTTGCTGCGCTGGACATCGCCGATGAATTGTTTAAGCTCCGCAATGAGCAGAATGAACTGGCCAGACATATCGAGGAAAAGACAAACAGGCTTGCAGCATTGTTCGAATGAAGTTTATCACTTAGGCTCATCTTATATTCCTACTTCTTAAACATACTTACTCAGTTCTGCTATCATACTACACTATGAGATTCATTGCCGACCTTCATGTCCATTCCAGATTTTCGAGAGCAACGAGCAGGGATATGTCTCCTGAAATCATATGGAAATGGGCTCAGCTTAAGGGAATCGCATTAGCGGGTACCGGTGACTTTACACATCCGGGATGGTTCAAAGAATTAAAGGAAAAGATCGAGCCACTGGGCAACGGACTGTTCGCGCTGAAGAGTGATTTTATGGTTAACGATATCCCCTCTTCATGTAAAGCGCCTGTATTTTTCATCCTCTCGGCCGAAATCAGCTGCATCTACAGCAAGAACAATAAGACCAGGAAAATACATCTGCTCGTTCTCGTGCCGGACTTCGCGAATGCAGCTAAACTTAACATTGTCCTCTCAAAGATAGGGAATCTTGCATCCGACGGAAGACCTATACTGGGACTTAGCGCGAAAGATTTCTTGAAGATCGTGAATGATTGCTGCGGGAATGCTCTCACCATCCCCGCTCATGCCTGGACCCCTCACTTTTCCGTCTTCGGAGCGGAATCCGGGTTCAATTCCCTTGAAGAATGTTTCGAGGAATTCACCCCTTACATCCATGCAATAGAAACGGGACTTTCCTCTGACCCGCCAATGAACTGGCGTCTCTCCGCGCTCGACAGGATCACCCTCATATCCAATTCGGATGCTCATTCGCCTGCAAAGATGGGAAGAGAGGCGAATATATTCCATACCGAATGTTCTTATGAAGCCCTTACAGATGCAATAAAAACGAAGAAGGGCTTTCTCGGTACAATAGAATTCTTTCCTGAAGAAGGAAAATACCATTATGATGGACACAGGCCTTGCGGCGTATGTCTCTCCCCCAGAGAGACCATAAAGCATAACTACCTCTGCCCCATATGTAATAAGAGAGTGACGGTCGGTGTAATGCACAGGGTCGAAAAGCTCTCGGATAGAGAAGAGGGTTTCAGGCCTCTGAATGCTGCCCCTTATCATTCCATAATCCCCCTTCCGGAGATTATCGCGGAGGCTTTGAAAGTTGGCGTAAACAGTAAGGCTGTTGAACATGCATACTTCAATCTTCTGAATAAATGTGGCAGTGAATTTAAGATTCTCATGGATACCCCGCTCGAAGATATAGAAAGGGCAAGTTCTTCGCTCATAGGAGAAGCCATCGCACGCATGCGCTCAGGCAATGTTCATATCTCGCCAGGGTATGACGGGGAATATGGCAAGGTGAGGATCTTTGAGCCGATTGAGAGGAGAGAGATAAAAGGACAGGCAACACTGTTTTGAAATGATCCTGCACGGACTAAACGAATCTCAGAAGAAAGCAGTTATGACCACAGAAGGGCCCGTGATGATTATTGCCGGACCGGGAACGGGAAAGACTTTGACGATAACACGGAGGATTGCTTATTTAATTCACAAAGGTGTCTGCCCCGAAAATATTTTGGCGGTCACTTTCACAAATCGAGCTGCGCGTGAGATGCGGGAACGAATCGGTGCTTTTTTGAGAAATGATGCCGGAAAGATTTTCATCGGTACTTTCCATTTTCTTGGCCTCAGGATCATTCAAGACATATACTCGCACAGCTTTGTAATCTATAACAGAGATGAGCAGGCAAGTCTTTTAAAAAAATTACTGAAGAATTCAGATTTCAGAGTCCGGCAATTAGTAGAAAAAATATCAAGGATAAAGAACTTAATCGAAGAAGCGGACAAAGGAGTAAAAGAAATTTATGAAAAATATCAATCGGAACTGATTAAGAACTCTGCTTTTGATTTTGATGACCTGATTCTCAAACCGATCGAACTGCTCGATAAAGCTGAAGTATTAGAAAGATATAGAAAAAGATTTCGATATATAATGGCTGATGAATATCAGGACATAAATCCTGCCCAGTATAAATTGGTGAAACTGCTGACCAAACCAACATGTTCACCTTGCGGAAATCTTTGTGTAATAGGCGATTCAGACCAGGCAATTTATGCATTCAGGGGTGCTGATATTGCAAACTTCCTTAATTTTGAAAAAGATTTTGAGAATGCGCAGAGAATAACTCTTCAAAAGAATTACCGGTCATCCGGGATTATTCTTGAAGCCTCCAGCCATTTAATAAAGAGGAACCTCAAGAGAATAGGCAAAGAAATCATACCAATTAAAGAAAAAGGAATTCCCATAGCCGTAATCTCAGTCCCTGACGAGAAAGCCGAAGGTGACGTAATCGTGAAAGAGATTGAAAAAAGAATGGGTGGCACAAGTCACTACCAGCTTATGCAAACTACAACCGACAGAGACTCTGCAGACGGGTCTTACAGCTTTTCCGATTTTGCTGTCGTCTTCAGGACTAACGCACAGGCTAAAGTCTTAGAGGAATCCTTCGTGGCATCGGGCATTCCTTATCAGATAATAGGGCGCATGCGCAGATGGAAGAGAAACGAAATTGTGCAAATGCTCAAAAACAGAGTGAAGGGCTTCAACAGAGGAAGCCCTTTCGATGAATTTCTTGATGAAATTCTTAAAGATCCTGAGTTTGTCACAAATCTTGGGGAAAGCGATCTTATTCTCCTTGAGAACCTTGCCTCGACCTACCGGGATCCCAGTCCCGGGGGAGGGCTTAGCGGGTTAGTCAATGCATTGAGTCTCCTGACAGATGCTGACTCTTTTGATCCCAGGGCACAGGCTGTCACGCTCACAACTCTGCATATGGCCAAGGGTCTTGAATTCAGGGTTGTGTTTATCGCCGGTGTTGAGGAAGGATTAATACCTTACACGATAAAAACCAGTGAGTGTGATCTTGAAGAGGAGAGAAGACTATTTTATGTCGGCATGACAAGGGCAAAAGACGAACTCTTCCTTACTTATTCAAGAAGCAGGTTTTTATATGGACAGAAACTTGCCCGATCCCCTTCTTCTTTCCTGCGAGAGATTCCGGAAAAATTCGTTACAGAGATATTCATCCCAGCCAGAATAGCGAAACAAGGAGATAGTCAGATCGGATTGTTTTAGCTCATCTTGCCAACCGTTGTTAGCAGCCTATATAATCACTCCGTTATGAAAAATATCTGGAGCATAAGAATTAGGGCGTCAAAGACAGTCCGGGGTCTGAAGTCCAAAGCCCAACGCCCAAATACAGAGTTTGCTGAAATCCATATTTCAGGTGCAGAAGGTCTATATGAAAAGCAGGACATTGAAAGAATTGTAAAGAGATATATTGAAAGGGCATTAGAACACCCTAAAGGCAAGACTGACAAAATCGTAATCACAATAGAAAATATTAAAAAAAGGCCGAAGGTAATTGAATCATTACCTGTGAGTACAGTCAGTTGCAAAACTCCAGCCGAAGGTAAAAGTATAATAAAGAGACTTCTTCAATCAACAGGCGTATCAAAAAGATCTATTGAAACCGCCTTTGACATAATAAGAAAAGGTAACATGAGAGGAGCTTCGATTATCACTGCTGAAAAAGGACACCGCCTCGATCCTGATAAGGATAGGGGTGTCAGGGTATCCCGCCTGGGGGCCACGAAGACAGCCTTAAAAAGACTTGCCATCGGGCTCTCCCGGTATGAAATTAACACCACGACAGTCAAAGAAGCCCTCTTTCTTGCCTCAAAGGTCGCATCCAGTACAGAAGTGATCGCCGAACTATGCGTGTCCGATGACCCTGATTACACCACCGGTTATGTTGCGACAAAAAAGTTCGGATACGTGAGGATACCCAATATCAAGCGTGGAGGAAGCAGAATCGGGGGCAGGGCTTTTTTTGTTGAGGAGGAGACCAGATTTAAAGAAATACAGGACTATCTTGAAAAGAAACCTGTAATAATTGACAAAGTCGCATCGTGCGCGGGGACCTTTTCCATTGATGAAATCCTCGGTCATTATTATAAGTAATCCAGTAGCAAAAAGAGCATCCGGCAAGAAGGTGAATAAGGCTTTTAATTATTTAAGATCTCAAGGATACAACGTCGAGGTGTCATGCACTGAACAGAAAAACCACGCAGAACATCTCGCGAAAGAAGCTATCAGGAAATCTCCGGCCTTGATTATCGCTGCTGGCGGAGATGGTACATTCAATGAGGTGATAAATGGCGTTGCCGGCACAGAAATACCCGTGGCAATATTGCCCATGGGAACCACGAATGTGCTCGCAAAAGAACTCGATATTCCAGAAAATGTGATTGGTGCGATGAAGCTGGCTGTCACGAGAACACCTCGGAAAATATCTCTCGGAAAGATCATCATTTTCGATGGCTCATCACAGTTGTCGCGCTATTTCATCCTTATGGCAGGCATCGGATTCGACGGAGAGGCAGTTCGTGGGTTGAACGAAAGATTCAAAAAAATTTCGGGCAAAGGTGCTTATATCTTTAGCGGCATTCAGACACTCATAAGATTCAGGCCTGAAGAACTTACATTGAGCATGGAAGGGAAAAACTACACAGGGTATTCAGCGGTTGTAGGCAAGGCAGCAAAATACGGCGGTCATTTTAAGATTACCCCTGATGCGAAACTGACGGATCCGGCTCTTTACGTGTGCGTTTTCAAGAGTAAGAGACGAGTTGCCATCATTAGATATTTCTTCGGTGTACTGACGGGCAGCCATCTGCGGTTCAAAGACGTTGAATATATTCGCACGGACACAGTGAAAATCAAAGGACGGGCTCATGTGCAATTGGACGGCGATTATTTCGGGATGACTCCCGCCGAGTTAACAGTGGCACCCCATATTGCTAATTTAATCTTTTGATAATTCCCCCGCCAAGTACTGTATCTCCATCATAAAATACAGCGCTCTGGCCCGGTGCAGGTGCCCATTGGGGTTTGTCGAAAACAACGCGAGCGCTTTTGATCAATAATCCCCCCGCCCCCCCTTTAGCAAAGGGGGGCGAGGGGGGATTTGTTTCCATATATATCGTTGCCGGTTCATCTTTCATAGTTGAACGTACCTTCACGGTAGCCCTGAAAGCTGAAACACTTTCTTCTTCTTTAAATAGAAGAGCTTCAGGAAGAACGATCCAATTAAGGCTCTTAACTAAAAACTCTCTTGTCTTTGCCGCCTCGCGTGGACCCACAAGAACCGTTTTGTTAAGCGCATCTATTCCCACTACATAAAGAGGTTCTGGCGAGGATATGCCGAGCCTTTTCCTCTGGCCGACAGTATATCCCTGTATTCCCATATGTGTACCCATGACTTTTCCACTGATGTGAATAATAGAACCCCGCTCACCGGTCATGCCTGAGAGACTTTCGATAAATTTGGAGTAATTCTTATCCTGAACAAAACAAATCTCCTGACTCTCGTTTCTCATTGCCGCTGGCAGGGCAAGCTCTTTTGCGATCTTCCGCACCTGATCTTTTCGATAATCACCTAACGGCAGAACAAGCCTCTTCAGCTCTTCCTGCCCTAAACCATAAAGAACATACGATTGGTCTTTTTTCGGTTCGATTCCCTTTTTCAATAAAAAGTGATTAGACCCGGGTGCCAGGTCAGGAAACTGGTCATTGGTCACCGGACATTGATTATTGGTTTTTACCAATGACTGATGATTATTGACTATTGACTTCTCTGGTTCGACCCTGGCATAGTGACCGGTCGCGATATAAAGAGCACCTCTTTTATCTGCCTCTCCTAAAAGTATAGGAAATTTGATATGCTTATTACACAGAACGCATGGATTCGGGGTCAGTCCCCGAACGTATGAATTTACAAAAGGCTTTATCACCTTCTCCAAAAAATCTTTGCGTGCGTCAATCACTCTGTGGGTTATCTTCAAGCGTTCTGCATTTTTCGAAGCCTCTTCTATCGCCTGTGTTGAGCAACATGTACTGGACGTGTCCCTCGATTCCCAGAGGACAAGGGAAACACCTTCGACATCAAAACCGCGCTCCTTCAGAAAAAAGGCTGTAACAGACGAATCAACCCCGCCACTCATTCCAACAATAACCTTCTTCATGTTTTAAATATAACATGATTGACCTGCCACGCTGCAGCTACTACAATATCCTATGAAAAATATTGTCCTTACAGGCTTCATGGGAACTGGAAAAACAGAGGTTGGAAGGGAACTCTCACGTCTTCTCAATATGAAGCTAATAGACGTTGATGCAGAAATAGAAAAGACTAAGAAGATGACCATTAACGAGATATTCAGACGATTGGGTGAATTCCAGTTCAGGGAATTTGAGACGGAGATTATAAAGAAAGTCACCCGCAAAAAGAGTGTGATTATCTCGACCGGGGGAGGTGCTATCATCAGGGAGGAGAATGTGGATGCATTGAGAAAGAACGGTCTGATCATATGCCTCACGGCAACAGCGGAGACGATACTCAACCGAACGGGTAACAGCGACGATCGACCGTTGCTGCGGGCTGACGATCCTCTTGCGCAGATACGGCAGCTTCTGGAGAGTAGAAAACCTTTCTACCAGAGGGCTGATATCACAATAGACACTGAGGGCAAGTCGCCTCGTCAGGTTGCAGAAGAAATAATAGATCGATTGAAAGGGAAAATTTGACGAATCCTTGTCAGGAGAAAGTAAATGGATAGCCTAAGAGTTGGGCTCGGTGACAGAAGCTACGATATCGTAATAGGTACGGGGATTATTGGAGGAATCGGTGAGAGGATCTCTTCTTTCTGGCAGAGTTCCAAAATTGCTGTAATCAGCAATCCGACAGTCTTTCCCCTTTATGGCAACCAGGTCTCGGAGTCTATTCGAAGATCAGGCTTTGATCTCATTACAGTGACCATCCCCGATGGCGAGGAATACAAGAATCTTCTGAGCCTTGAACATATTTACAATGAGCTGCTGAAAAATCACCTCGATAGATCCTCGGCGCTCATTGCCCTCGGTGGTGGAGTGATTGGTGACGTAACGGGCTTTGCCGCCTCTACATATATGAGGGGAATCTCCTATATTCAGGTGCCTACCACCCTTCTTGCGCAGGTCGACAGCTCCGTTGGAGGAAAGACAGGTGTTAACCACGAGCTGGGCAAAAACATGATCGGAACTTTCTGGCAGCCACAGCTCGTATGGATTGATGTGGAAACACTCAAAACACTCCCGAGAAGGGAATTTCTGGCTGGAATCGCCGAGGTAATAAAATACGGGGTCATTTATGACAGAGGGTTATTCGATTTTCTTGAAGTCAACAGGGGTGGAATTCTGAACCTCGATACAGATGCTCTTATTTATATCATAAAACGTTCATGCGAGATAAAGGCCGACATCGTATCGAAGGACGAAAGAGAAGCCGGGCTCAGGTCAATCTTAAATTACGGCCACACTGTAGGTCATGCAATAGAGACAGCCACAGCATACAGAAGTTTTCTCCATGGAGAAGCTGTTTCGATAGGAATGTATCTTGAGGCAAGACTCTCTGAGAAACTCGATTTGATCGAGAGTCAGGAGGTATCGAGAATAAAAAGAATTATTCATTCCTTCGGCCTTCCTTCAGAAATGCCCGGAGACATAAACAAAGAAAGCATCCTGGCATCAATGCAGATCGATAAGAAGGCTATCGCAGGAGAATTGAGATTTATCCTGCCTGAAAAGATAGGGAGCGCGAGAATTTACAGGGGTATAAGCGAGAAGATGATTAGGGAAGTCCTGTCGCCCTAAGGGATCAGACAAAAAGATTCAAAAGAGTGCATATTGTCCATGCAAAGACGGCGCAAGCCGGTAGAGTAAAAATCCAGGCATTAACAATTTTCTTACCGATCCCCCATCTGACAGCGGTCAGTCTCTTTGTTGCACCAACACCCATAATTGCGGTTGCAATGACGTGTGTTGTGCTGACCGGGAGGCCCCAATGACTTGCGCCGATGATGACAGCCGTTGCAGATGTCTCCGCAGCAAAACCGTGGACCGGTTCCAATTTCAACATGCGCATTCCCATAGTCTTGATCACCTTCCAACCACCGAAAGCTGTTCCTACCCCCATTGCCAGGGCGCACGTCAGTATCACCCAGAATGGAACCTCCACTGTGTGAAGGAAGCCACCACTGACAAGCGATAGAGTGATAATGCCCATAACTTTCTGCGCGTCGTTCGAACCGTGGCTGAAAGCCATGAAACTTGCCGAGATGATCTGAAGCTTTCCAAAGTATTTATTCACAGTACTCACCGGCAATGCTCCGCAGAATCCCAACAGCACATTCATGAAAAAAAATCCAAAAATAATGCCGAGGACGGGAGACAATACAAGAGACAATAATATTTTTGTTATACCTGGGATATTGAGGACGTCCATGCCACCGAAAGATACGGAGGCACCGATGAGTCCGCCTATCAGGGCATGGGAGGCGCTCACAGGGAGCCCGAATATCGTCATCAGAGTGTTCCAGACGAATCCTGCGAAGAGCGCTGATATAACGACAATATGGGTTATAGCCTTCGGATTCACAATTCCCGTCCCGATCGTTTTGGCGACGGCTGTCGTCAAAAAGGCGCCAAGGACATTCATGGCGACTGCTAACACGACAGCCTGTGAGGGTTTTAATACACGTGTCGAGACTACCGTTGCGATGGCATTAGCAGCATCATTGTATCCGTTGCTTATGTCGAAGAGGATGGCGAGTATTACAATGGCGAGAATAGTTTCAGGCATGCTTAAGGACTATAGCCTCTAAAACATTGGCCACATCCTCGCATTTATCTGAAGCATCTTCAAGATGCTCGTAAATCTCTTTCCATTTAATAACAAGAATTGGTTCTTTTATCTCATCAAATAGATGTCCAAGCGCATCTCTGAATTCCCGGTCCAGACGGTTCTCCAGTTTGTTTATTTCGATGCAGTATTCCTGTACATGAGAGTAGTTCTTCTGCTTAAGATTCTTTATTGCTTTATGGACCAATTCGGTAGTCGAAAGAAGGTCTCTGGACATTGTGACAGCCCATTGTGTGGATTCCTTTAATTTGAAAACCGTAAGCCTGTCAGCAGTCGCCCAGATCAGATCGAGGATATCATCTAGTGTCGTTGCCAGAGCATGAATATCCTCGCGATCAATTGGGGTAAGAAATGTCTTATTCAGCTTCCTGATAATATCATGCGTGAAGACGTCTCCTTCCTGTTCTAAGTCGTGAATTTCTCTTGCCCAGGCATCAACTGTGCTGAAGGTCTCCATGAGCCCCACAAGAAGAGTCGCTGCGTGCGTGATATTTGCAGCAACTTTGTCAAATAATTCAAAAAACTCTTCTTCCTTAGGTAACAGTCGCATGGATGGTATTCGCATCGACAATTAGGATATAAGAAAAACAGTTCCAAAGTCAATGAAAGTAGTCTTATCAAGGGATTCGAGAAATAACTTTTTTCAAGCTGCGATTTCAAGAGGTAAGCCGCCACCAGAATAGAAAAATGTTTTTCCTTGCACGTCACTGTCATTTTTGTCTCACTATAAGCCCTTCTACACCT
>JBFLXE010000071.1:0-13570 GCA_040757455.1 Nitrospirota bacterium | reverse complement strand
CTCTGTAAAGCATATCAATAACATGTCCGAATATCTGGGGACTCATGTCATCGATGTTAGTTTCAATTACTGTAACCGGGCTATGAATCTGGTCTTCATCGCTGCTGTCTCCAATGAATATTCTGAGAACGTTCGGCCAATCCCTGAAATTCTTTTCTCCCGCGCCGATGCCCGTTTTTTCAATCTGCATTAAAGGGACTTCTCCGAAAGTGACGGCGAGTTCTTTAATGATGGCTGCGCCGGTCGGGGTAGTCAGTTCAGAGGCAATCTTCCCTGAGTAGACAGGGACTCCCTTTAAAATAGCTGCTGTCGCCGGGGCGGGGACGGGTAGAATACCGTTTGCTGTCCTCACAAAGCCGCTCCCCAGATTCAGAGGTGAAGAATGAAGGCGTTCGATACCGAGCAGATTCAGACCTATTAGAGTGCCAAATATGTCTACCATGCAGTCAATCGCGGCCAGCTCATGAAGATGTACTCTGGCAGGAGATCTACCGTGAACATCAGCCTCTGCTGAAAAGAGTCTTCCAAAGATATTCAATCCTTTCTCTTTTATATCATGCGGTAGGGAAGAATCCTCTACGAATTTCGCTACGTCTTTCCATTTTCTGAGGAATTGATGCACTGATGAGTCCAGAAGAACGTCAACCTTCCGCGCAACTAAATTTTTTCGCCTTACTTTCCAGGCAGATAATTTGTATCCAGACAAAGGGATTTTCTTCAATTCTTTCTCTATTGCGATCAGGGAGACGCCTGCATCCACAATTGCGCCAAGACACATGTCACCGCTAATCCCCGAGAAACAATCAAAGTACGCTATTTTCAAATGTCTTTCTCCTTATTTCTATTCTACCGTCCTCAACTTCCTTCTACAGTGATTATTTTAATAAAAATGTGTGCTAACATACTATAAGTAAGGGTAGACGTCTCTTAAAAATCGGTTATCTCTCGGGAATTTCTTTATACAAATCCAGCGATAAGGAGTTGTCATTGCGAGTGAAACGAAGCAATCTCATCTTTTACAGCGAGATTGCCACTCCCGAGTGCTTTCGGGATCGTAATGACACATTAGACAAGGTCTCCGTTGTCTTATCGCCGGATTTGTGTTCTATATTAATTACTCTCCCAAGTCGTGATGTGCCTTTATGAATAATTCATATTCAGTAGAGGACGGCTCAAATATTGCTGTTGTGGGAGGCGGCCCCGCCGGTTCTTTTTTCAGTATTTTTGCTCTCAAGATGGCAAAGATGGTCGGGAAAAAAATAAATCTGACCATTTATGAACCGAAGAATTTTAGCAGAGACGGGCCGTTAGGATGTAACAGATGCGGGGGCATAATCTCTGAACTCCTTGTTCAGACATTGGCTGTTGAAGGGATAAACTTGCCGGATACAGTCGTGCAAAAAGGGATCAACTCTTATAGGCTGCATACAGATTACGGCAAAGTCTCTATAGAGACCCCGACTCATGAAAAGACTATAGCTACTATATACAGAGGGGGTGGCCCAAAGGGTGCAATAGGAAAGGGTAAGAAGAGTTTTGATCAATTTCTCCTCGGTCTGGCGGTTCAAGAAGGGGCAATCCATAATTCTCTCAGGATCGATCACATAGAATATAAAAATAAGAGGCCTTCACTTTTTTCCCGGGGTGAAAAAATTCAGGATGCCGACCTTGTGGTCGGAGCAGTCGGTGTAAAGAGCCAAACGTCAAAAATCTTTGAGGAGATTGGCTTCGGATATAAAAGGCCGGAGACCGTAACAGCTGCAATCGCAGAAATCGGTATGGACAAAGAAGCTATAGCAGAGTATTTCGGAAGCTCTGTGCAACTTTTCCTTCTGCCGATCAGAAATATAAAATTTGCAGCGATGATTCCTAAAGGCACATATGTGACCGTCTGTATTCTGGGCAAAAATATGAATGCTCGAACGGTTAGCCATTTCATCGAAAATTCAGTTGTTCGTTCTGTTTTGCGAGGAGATACAGAATTTTCTGTTGACTGCCGCTGTCTTCCGAAAATGAATATCAAGGCGCCGACAGTTCCCTTTGCGGACAGGATAGTCATATGCGGGGATGCCGGTTCGACGAGGCTTTTTAAAGATGGTCTTGGAGCCGCGTATTTGATGGGAAAAGCCGCGGCGAAGACCGCAGTCTTCGAAGGGGTGAGCGGAATGCATTTCAGAAAAGGATATCTTCCTGTTTATAGAAGTATAATGGTAGACAACCTATATGGGAGATTTCTTTTCTCAATAATAGATTTACACAAAAAATCCAGGTTGCTGACAGAAACAATGCTTAGAGTTGTTCAAAAGGAACAGGAGAACGAACATTATCCAAAAAGGCTGAGTTCTATTCTCTGGGATATGTTTACAGGGAATGAGAGGTACAAAAACATATTTTACAGGGCCTGGAGTCTACCATTACAAATCGATCTTTTTGGAGCATTATCAAAAAATATAATTGGATTTAACCGTGTCCAGAATAGCATATGAATTTATTAGATTTTCTAATTGAAATTGCCACGTCGTCCCGATTTCATCGGGACTCCTCGCAATGACCCCCTTAAATTTCTCCTTACCAGGGGAGGAAGGAGGGGGTTGTGTTGTTTTTGAAGGTTTGGACATTAATGATTTATAAACAGGAGTAAAAAATGAAAGACAGCGAACTTGGTAAGGTTTATGACAATGGAGAAATTATATTCAGGGAAGGAGAGGCGGGAGACAGGATGTATGTTGTGCAATCAGGTAAGGTGAAGATTACGAAAAGGTCACCGTCAGGCGATTTGACTATTGCGGTATTAAAGAACGGCGAAATCTTCGGCGAAATGGCACTCTTCGACAGGCTGCCGCGTTCGGCCACTGCAGAGGCTTTCGGTGAAGCAAGAGTTCTTGGCATTGATAAGGAAAAACTATTCCGGACTATTAGTACGGATCCGACGCTTGCATTCAGGATTCTTGAGTCGATGAGTCAAAGGTTAAGGAAGCTCGGCGAAGATTTTATGAAATTGCAAAAGAGGGGGCTGAGCATTTGCATTGACGTTGATGAGATTTGCATGTATGTCCTGGACGAAGCAAGAAATATCATCCCTGCGGATAACGGATCGATAATGCTCTGTGGTGAGAGGCAGAGAACTCTTGTTATCAAGGCCGCTTTTGGTGCCGAGTGGCAGCCGAAAATGAAGTTGGGTGCCGGAGAAGGAATCGCGGGAGACGTGTTGAAAACCGGCAAAGCCGAGTTGGTCAATAATGTCTTTATGGATTCACGGTTCACAGCGGGTTCCGCGGAGATCAAATCTATGCTTTGCGTACCTCTTAAGTGGAAAAGTTCCGTCTTTGGAGTAATAAATATGAGCAATAGCTCGGAAAAACTATTTACCCTTGATGAATTAAAGATGTTACGGTCCCTGGCCATTTATGCATCGATCGCAATAGAAAATGCCAGAAGTTGCGCCAATCTTAAAAGTGCAGCGGATGAGATTCTTACGCATGCGTCAATGTTCAGTAAGTGGTAGAAATCAGATTTCATCATTGGAGTGTTAAATTTGCCCTCCATCGCCATTTTCAAAGGCTAAGAATAATCTGTGACCAATCTGTAATTATTCACTCAGTAATATTTAAATAAGCAAAAAATTCTGGAGACATTTTCTGAGTTTAAAAGTGACGGAGTGTTTTGGCTTATTTTGGCGATTTTAAGCAAAAATGAATATTTAAAGAAAAAAATATCCAAAAAAAGATATAATACAACAAAAAAGACGTTCTTTTGGTAGGTTGTATGCCATGGGGGAGGATACACCTAATACTTTACAGAAGTTTCGCCTTTCCAAACCGCTAATTCTGGGCCTTTTCATCGGAATAATCGGCGTCCTGAGCAATCTTTTGCCATTCGGGACAGAATTAGAAGAGGATTTTGGCCTCAAGGTCTTGTTCGGTTTAAGAGGGGTACGGCCGGTTCCATCAGATTCGGATATCGTAATAGTTGATATTGACGAAGAATCTGCTGACAAATTCGGGATACCGGAGGATCCGAGAAAATGGCCCCGCTCGTTGCATGCGCATCTTGTCGATAATCTGTCGGGTGGCGGTGCCGCGGTCATCGTCTTTGATGTCAATTTTTTGGAGCAACAATCCTCTCATGAAAACATGAAATTCGCTGGCTCAATAAGAAAAGCGGGGAATGTGGTATTGTGTGATTCCATAGAGATTGAACAGATACCCGTCACCAACGAAAAAGGGTCTTCACGGGGGCTGATTGATGTTGCTCGTATCACAAAGCCAATTCCTGTCTTTTCGGAAGCTGCACTTGCCTCTGCACCTTTCCCGATTCCGAAGACCCCCCATAAGGTAAGCCAATTCTGGACATTCAAGACAATCGCAGGTGATACACCGACTTTGCCGGTCGTTGCATTTCAGGTCTTCACGCTGCCGGTTTATGATGAGTTCATCCGGATATTGAGGAAGATCAATCCTGAAGCCGGTAAATTGCCGGAAGCGAGAGAGGAGATAAAGGGCAGCGGGGAATTCTCAAGGCTTATTCATGATGTGAGAATGATTTTTCAGAAAGAGCCCAGGGTTGCAGCAAAAATGAAGAGAGAATTGAAGAATATGAAAGATAAATCAGTGGCTGCGAAACAATATCAGCAGATGTCCTCACTTATAGAGATGTATGAGCGAAAAGAAGACAGCCGGTATCTGAATTACTACGGTCCCGCGCGAACCTTCCAGACTGTTCCGTATTACGAGATATTCAGAGACGGAGAGAAGGATGCGCGCCTTTTTGATGTGAGAGGGAAGGCGGTTTTTGTAGGACTTTCAGCGTCGTCTCCGACGGATAAACATGAAAGCTATTACAGTGTTTTCTCACAAAAAGGTATTGATCTTAGCGGGGTCGAAATTGTCGCCACAGCGTTTGCTAATTTGTTGGAAGGAAGGTCTGTGATGCCCCTTGATTTTCGCCTTCATCTGGCCATTATTTTCATCTGGGGTATGATGGCAGGGGCCATCTGCAGAAAATATCGTGTATCCGTATCTTCCCTGAGCGTAGCAGTTTTAGGTTCATTTTACCTTCTCTTTTCAGTTTATCAATTCAAAAATTCTGGCGCCTGGTTTCCGATTGTCATTCCTCTGTTATTTCAGACGCCCATTGCTGTTTTTGCGGGCGTCCTGTTGAACTATGCGGATATGAAGAAGGAACGTCAGATTATTAGTAAAGCCTTTGGATATTACCTGCCCGCATCAATTGTAGACAGGATAACGAAGAATATCGACAATATTCATGCGAGTCATCAGGTTATGTACGGGATATGCTTGTATACCGATGCGGAACAATATTCCGCGCTGGCCGAATCCATGGATCCCGAAGACCTGGCGATCTTCATGAATAAATATTATGAAACTCTATTCAAACCGGTGAAAGAACATGGGGGTGATATTGCCAACGTTATTGGAGACTCCATGCTTGCAATGTGGGTTGCTTCTCACCCTCACGAATCGATGAGGAGAGAAGCATGTTTGGCTGCACTCGATGTCGCCCGCGCAATAGAAAAGTTCAACCTGAATGCACAACCCATGAAACTTCCTACCCGCATAGCCCTGCACTCCGGACATATTGTGCTTGGAAATATCGGTGCGCTGGATCATTATGAATATCGCCCTATTGGCGATATCGTAAATACCGTTACACGACTAGAAAGGCTAAACAAATCCCTGCATGTAAAAATTCTGGCTTCAGGAGAGATTATCGATCATCTTGATGGTTTTCCGACAAGAGAAATCGGGGACTTTAGATTAGCCGGCAAATCCAGACCCGTTCATATCTATGAAATCACAGGCAGTGAAGAAGAATCCATAGGTTTACAGGAAAGAGCCTTCGAAATGTTTTCAAAGGGGCTCGATGCTTATAGAAACCAGTTATGGGATGAGGCGATAGAGAGATTCAAGGACTGCGATGGGATACTAAGGGGGGATGGGCCTTCCCGTTTTTATATAGGCCTCTGTGAAAAGGAAAAAAATTCAGAACACAGGCGATTGTGGGACGGTGTCGTAAGCCTGGAAAAATAATCTAATAAAAATATTTTCAAGGATAAGATGACAGAAACCTTGTCTAGTGTGTCATTGCGAGCACCTGAAAGGTGCGTAGCAATCTCACTTCGAAAGACGAGATTGCTTCGCTTCACTCGCAATGACAATCCTTATCGCTGGATATAGTAATCTGATATCTTATTTGGGGGGAGAGAATGAAAAAAATCAAGAATAGGACTCTTTTCTTTTCCTTATTACTGTTATTATTCATACCATCATTCACTCATACTGTTTATGCAGATATTTGTGACGAGTGGATAGCAAGAACGGTCTCGGTGCAGGGTGATGTCCAGGTGCGAAGGATTGGCGAGGCGGAGTGGCAACCCGCGAAGCTGGATGATACATACTGTCCGGGCGATATGATACGGGTACTCGATAAAAGTCGTGTGGCAGTTGTCCTTGTCAATGGCGTCATCCTCCGTCTGGATCAACATTCGTCGGTCATATTTAACGGCATAGAGGCCGGGCAAACTTCTTTAATAGACATGTTAAAAGGAGTTGTACAATTCTTTAGCCGGTGGCCCCGGTCCCTGAAGGTTCATACTCCTTTTGTAAACAGTACGGTAGAAGGCACGGAATTTTTAGTAAGGGTTGAGGATGACAGGACATTTGTGTCCATATTCGAAGGCAAGGTCATTGCAGAGAACGAGGCTGGAAGAATCTCGCTCAGGAGCGGTCAATCTGCAATTTCAGAACGTGGAAAGGCGCCGATGCTGGTTGTGGTCGTAAAACCGCGAGATGTGGTGCAGTGGGCTTTGTACTATCCACCTGTTCTTTACGAATATGAAAAATTAGAAGAAGGCGATCCCCGTTTTTATACCCAGCAAGCTTCCTTACTCCTTTCTGTTGGTCGCGTTGAAGAGGCAAAGGCGGAGATCGAAAAAGCACTAAGTCTGGATGTGAATTATGGTCAGGCCATTGCGCTTCAGTCGATTATTAACGTGGTTCAAAATGAAAAAGAGAAAGCTCTGGAGCTTGCGAAGAAGGCTGTTGAAGCAGATCCTCAGTCGGCTGCCACATGGATAGCTCTGTCCTATGCACAGCAGGCGAGGTTTGCCCTTGAGGGGGCGCTTGAGAGCATCAAAGAAGCCGTACGGGTTGAGCCTGAAAATGCCCTTGTATGGGCGAGGATGGCCGAACTCCGGATGGCATTCGGAGCACTTGACGATGCGCTTCACGCTGCGAGCAGGGCGATGGAGCTTAACCCTGATATATCGCGGACACAGACTGTTTTAGGATTTACCTATCTCGCGCAAGTGAAGATCAAGGAAGCGAAGGATGCATTCCAGAAGGCGATAGAGCTTGATCAGGCAGACCCTTTGGCAAGGCTTGGTCTGGGATTGGCGAAGATCCGTGAAGGTTGTCTTGAAGAAGGAAGAAGAGAGATTGAGATCGCTGTGAGCCTTGATCCTGACAATTCACTCATCCGCAGTTATTTGGGTAAGGCCTATTTCGAGGAAAAACAAGACAAGATGGCAGAAGACCAATATGGCATGGCAGAAGAATTCGACCCGAAAGACCCGACCCCTTATTTCTATGATGCCATAAGAAAGCAAACGATCAACCGCCCGGTTGAGGCATTGCATGACATGCAGAAGGCGATTGAACTGAATGACAACCGTGCTGTCTACCGTTCAAAACTTCTGCTTGATTCCGACCTTGCGGCTCGGAGTGCAAGTCTCAGCCGAATTTACACTGACCTTGGTTTTGAACAGCTTGTACTTGTGGAAGGATGGAAATCGGTGAATATCGATCCTGCGGATTTTTCCGGGCACAGGTTCCTTGCCGATACATATTCAGCATTGCCGAGACACGAGATAGCGAGGGTGAGTGAACTGCTTCAGTCACAGTTGCTTCAGCCGATAAATATTACACCTGTTCAGCCGCATCTTGCTGAAAGTAACCTCTTCATCCTCGAAGGTGCGGGGCCGGCGGAGCTTTCATTCAACGAATTCAACCCTCTCTTCAACCGGAACAGATATTCCTTGCAATTGAGCGGCATCGCCGGTGAAAACAGTACATTCGGAGATGAGATTGTTGTGGCAGCGGTTAAAGGTAAAGCATCAATAAGCGCAGGGCAATTCCATTATGAGACAGACGGATGGCGGGAGAACAACGACCAGAAACAGGATATTTATAACTTGTTTGCTCAAGTTGAGCTTACGCCGGAAACAAGTATTCAGGCTGAATTCAGGGCTAGGGACTTTGACAGGGGTGATCTCACGCTATTTTTCGGCAAAGATAATTTTATTCCAACGCTTCGAGAGGATAAAGAGGAAAGAACCCTCAGATTTGGTTTCCACCATTCTTTTTCACCGGCTTCTGATATACTCGGCTCTTTTATATATAACACGTGGGACGGCGGTTTACATTATATTCCTGCTGATCCCGTAACAAAAGGATTCGGTATAGAGTCTGACAACGTTGAATCTTACAGTGGGGAGCTTCAGCACTTATTGAACTCCAAATACATTAAACTTGTAAGCGGTATCGGATATTTCAACATAGATCAGGAAGATGAAGTTACTCTGGAACTCCTTATTCCCGACGGTCCTCCTTTCCCGATAAAAGTTACTGATGTCACAGATCTTGATACTCGACACACCAATCTCTACTTTTACTCGCATATCAATTATCCAAAAAATGTTACGTTTACTATTGGTGGAAGTGGAGACTTCTATGACGGTGCAGACACGGATGAAGACCAGTTCAACCCGAAATTCGGTGTTACATGGAACCCCTTGCCGGCAACGACGCTCAGGGCAGCCGCTTTCAGAACCCTGAAAAGAACTCTCACGACAAACCAGACCCTTGAGCCGACGCAGGTGGCCGGTTTCAATCAGTTCTACGACGATTTTGATGCAACAGATTCATGGCGGTATGGCATGGCGATAGACCAGAAATTCTCTAAAAATATTTACGGAGGAGTAGAGTATTCGCAAAGGGATTTGGAATTTCCGACTTTCGTCGTATCCGAAGGTTCTCCTGTTCCGGAATTGATAAAACTTGATCGAAAGGAACGGGTTGGAAGAGCCTATTTATATTGGACGCCGCATCAGTGGATTGCAATCAGCACAGAATATCATTACGAGAAGATGGAAATAGAGGAGGAGATTTTAGTGGGAGATTTTGAATTCTTAAGGACGAACCGTTTTCCAATGGCAGTTACTTTTTCCCATCCGTCCGGATTCACTGCGAGGGTTAAAACAACATATATAGATCAGGAAGGAAAATTCAAGCCGCAGGGGGCTCCGGTTGGCTTTGTTGTGGATGGCGCTGATAATTTCTGGCTGTTCGATGCATCGGTGAGCTATCGTTTGCCCAAGAGATTTGGGATCATCATGATTGATGCAAGAAACCTTTTCGACCAGCATTTTCAGTACCATGACGTAGACGTTGTATCCCCATCGATTCAATCGGGACGAGCGGTCTTTGCAAAATTCACGCTTGCATTTTAGAGCGTGTGGGACGTGTAGCTTTCCACACTGATGAAAGGAGGTGAAGGGAATTTTTACAACGAGCAGTGAAGATAAGAGAAGGGCAGCTGACATACGTGAAAACTCGTAAACAAAAAGGGGAGGGTGAAAAATGCCGAAACATGTGGTTATCAAAATATATGAAAATGATAATGTCGAAATATTGAAAGACAACGGAGATCCTGTACCTGTAGCAGATCGAGATGTAACCATTAAGAATGGGAAAAGAATTGGTCAGGCTTCCTGGGTTAATGAGAACCCGACATGTGTGTGGTATAACGGGAAATGGTACTGATATTAACCGTTCAGAGGGTAGTTGCCCTCTTTATTCATGGTTTGTGGATTTTTTTGATTTACAGAAAAGATGAGAAAAAGAGTGTCAACAGGCCGGTTCGGAAGACCGGCCTGTTGAGTACAAACAAGAACATAGAATCTCAAATCGAGCGATACATGCCAGACGGATCAAGTGTTATGAGATTTGCTTTTCGTTTTTGGCTTGTTGATTGTCTCAATGCAGAATTTAAAATCATATGAAGCCTTATAAATTAGAAGTCTTGTGTTGAAACCTATTTTTACAGAGAAAATCTAAATGATAAAGCAATATGCTCCGATCACTAAGATTGCGCGGCCCAGCGCTGCCGGGATATTTCCCCGTGAGAGGCTGTTCCTGTTACTTGATAGAGAACGTAAACATGCGGTCATTCATATATCGAGCCCCTCCGGCGCAGGGAAAACCGCTCTTCTTACGAGCTATGTAGAAGTCCGGAAAACCCCGTGCCTCTGGTATCAGATTGACGAAAGGGACAGTGACATCGCCACTTTCTTTTACTACATGGGTATGGCTGCGAAGAAAGTTTGCCGGAAAAAAAGAATGTCCCTCCCTCTTCTCGGTCCTGAATATAGCAAAGGAATATTGGCATTCTCCAGGCACTATTTTGAGAATCTCTTCAGTCATTTCAGACCTCCTTTCGTGCTCGTCCTGGATAACTATCAGAACGTATCGTCAAGTTCAAATCTGCATGACATGATCGTTGAAGGACTGGAGATGATCCCTGAAGGGATCAATGTTTTTTTGTTGAGTCGGAAATCACTCCCGCCCTCTTTTGCGCGGCTGCGTGCAAACGACAGAATCTATTCTATTGCCTGGGATGACATTCGTCTGTCCCTGGAAGAATCAAAAAAGCTGGCTGATATCAAAGGTAAAAAGAACTTAAGCGATGAAATTATGTCACAATTGCACTGGAAATGCGAAGGCTGGGCTGCAGGCGTAGTCCTTATGTTACATAGTATCAAAAGTGATAACGTCGAGCCTAATTTATTTGAGAAGATTCCCCAAAGGGAAATTTTTGATTACTTCGCGAGTGAAGTTCTCGACAAGGAGAATACGGATACGAGGTTATTCTTGCTGAAGACTGCGTTCCTGCCAAAAATGACTGCACAGACTGCCGAAAGGCTGACCGGAATGAAGATTTCGAGGCAGATGCTGTCCGGTTTGAGTATGAATCATTGTTTCATAAATGTGTATCTGCAAACTGAGCCTGTGTATCAGTACCATTCGCTGTTCAAGGAATTCCTGTTATCGCGCGCTAAAGATACATTTTCCCGGGGCGAGATAGAAGCGATTCAGAGACTCTCGGCTCAACTGTTGGAAGAATCAGAGCAAATGGAAGACGCGGCCGATCTTTATAAAAAATCTCTCGACTTTAACGGACTTGCCAGAATTGTTCGAAAATTTGGCCAGTCATTGGTTGATCAGGGAAGACATCAGACCTTGCGTGAATGGATAGATATTATTCCGAAAGAAATATTCCCTCAAAATGCCTGGCTGCTTTACCGGAAAGGCACGTGCTACCTGCCGTTCGATCCTGCGAAGAGCTGCACTTTTTTTGAGGAAGCCTTCAAAAGATTCAGTTCTGACAAAGACGTATCCGGATGTTTTCTGGCATGGTCGGGCGTTGTCGAATCCATCATTTATGGATCTGAGGGCCTGAAGCCCGTTGATCGGTGGGGCTCCCTTCTTGACGGCATGATCAAAGAATATAAGGGGTTTCCGTCTGACTATATCGAATCAACTGTAACATGCAGTATGTTAAAAGCCATTTCTTTGAGAGGGTCTTCATTTACCAATACAGAGGAGTGGGTGAAGCGGGCAAGAGCAATGATTCAAAGGAGTCTCGACATTTCGATAAGAATCAAATTGCTCACTAATCTGGCCTGTTGTTTATACAACAGAGGAACCTTGAAGAGATTAGGAGTGGTGATAGACTCCCTAAGCGAATTGGTGAATCATCCTGAAATGCCGGTATTAACACGCTTGATTGTAAGCTGGCTAAAAGCTGCATATCTTAACATCATGTCACTTCACGATGATTGCCAGAGAGTTATATCTGAAGGGCTTGAGTTTGCGGACAAGAGCGGGCTTCATATTATGGATTATATGCTCATGGGACATGGTGCGCTCAGTTTCTTGAAAGAAGGAGACTTTGCGACGGCCAGGAAATTTCTTAAGAAGATGGCGGCATTATCGGGCTTTGCAAAACAATGGGAAGTATCCTTTTACCATTATATTTTGACCTGGGAATCCTTATTGCTCGGCAACAGGGCACAAGCTTTTTCTCATTCTGAAGAATGTCTGAACATGTGTGAGAGTGTAGGAAATCCCTGGACACTCTTCCTGGTTTACCTTCAAAGAGCCTTCCTCTTTCATGAATTCGGGCATAATGAGGAAATCATGAAAAACCTTAATAAGGCCCGTCAAATCGGCACCGAAAGTAAGAACGAGTTCAGCGATTTCGCCTGTTCATTCGCACAAGCGTATTTTCTCATAAAATGGCAAGAAGAAGAGTCTGCTGTGGCAGAGATTCAGAAAGCGTTCAGGATAGGCCGGGATAAAGGTTTTTTCAGTATTTATATGTGTATGCCCGAAGTAATGCAGACAATCGCGACTAAAGCGATAGACCGGGGTATCGAGGTAGACTACGTAAAGGAACTTATCAAAAGAAATGCCATTTTGCCTATCGCTTCATTTTTAGACCTGGAAAGTTGGCCATGGCCACTTAAGGTGCGAACGCTTGGGGGGTTCGAGCTAATCGGAGACGGTAGTAAACCTGTTCGATTTTCAGGAAAGGTCCAGAAGATGCCTCTCATGATGCTCAAAGTTCTGATTGCTCTCGGGGGGAAAGAAGTGAGAGAAGAGCAGTTGACTGATATACTCTGGCCAGAGGCCGAAGGAGATGCTGCCCACAGCGCATTTGCAACTAACCTTTCGCGCCTGCGCCAATTGTTGGGAAGAGAAAAAGTCTTAAGATTTCAGGATGGAAAGGCAAGCATCGACCCCCGTTATTGCTGGGTGGACGCATGGGCATTTGAGAGGATATGCGACTATGTGGATACACTGCGTAAGAAAGGTGATTCAAAATATTTGCTGGAACAGATTATGATTCTGACAGAGAAAGCTATGAACATATATAAAGGGCCTTTTCTCATTTCTGATGCAGAACATTCATGGACCATTTCCTATCGCGAACGATTGAGGACAAAATTTCTCCGTCTGATTGTCAGGACGGGTGAGTGCATCGAAGAGGCCCGTCAATGTAAGAGGGCTATTGAATATTATGAGAGGGCTATTGAAGTTGATGACCTTGTTGAAGAATTCTATCAGCGGCTCATGGCTTGCTATCACGAATTGGGCCAGCGCGCCCGGGCGATTGATGTGTACCGCCGATGCCGTGAGACCATCCAGGCAGTTTTCGGGATCGATCTATCCCCGAAGACCGAGGCTATTTACAAATCAATATTACAAAGCCAGCGATAATATACCATGCTGCTATCCTCCGTTCTTTTTCATTAAATTTTTAATACCCTGCAGTCTCTGCTGTAGGTTACCTTATACTTCCCTCCCCCTTGATGGGGGAGGGTGAAGGTGGGGGTGATTGAAAGTAATTGGGAACACTCCCCTTAACCCACATTATTCATAAATTTTTCATACATGAGGATTTTAAAGATTTTTGGAGTCGATCGGAG
>JBFLXE010000070.1:0-13583 GCA_040757455.1 Nitrospirota bacterium | reverse complement strand
AGAGGTAACGCTTATAAGCGGTCCCTCGTCCTTGACTCCGCCTAAAAATATAAAATTCATTTCTGTCAATACCTCATCGGATATGCTCGATGCGGTGGAAAAAGAAATCGGTTCCTCTACCGTATTCGTAATGTCTGCTGCTGTTTCTGATTACAAACCCGAAAAACCCTCCAGAAGAAAGATTGAAAAAACCGGTGATCTGGTTTTAAGGCTGAAACGCAGTCACGATATAGTGAAAGAAATTGGCAGGAGAGAAAATAGGCCATTTATTATCGGTTTTGCTGCCGAGACCGGAAAGAATATTGAAAGGGTAAAGACTAAATTGAGAGAAAAGAATATGGATATGATTGTATTCAATGATGTTACTGAAGATGGTTCAGGGTTTGACGTCGATACCAATAAAGTTATTATTATTGACAAATACGGTCAAGTAAATTTGCCCCTGATGAGCAAAGACTCTGTTGCCGATGCCATTCTGGATAAGATGGTCGAAATCAGAGCTTGACTTTTTCTTCGATTTCGTTGAAAATTTTGTGCATAAAATGGCGCTTGAGGATATTGAGAGACTGAAAGAAAAAGTCAGTAAAGACCCGGCTTCCAAACTCTTTGTGCCCCTCGCCGAAGAATATAAAAAAGCAGGAATGTACGATGAAGCAATTGATATTCTGATCAATGGCCTCGACAGACACCCCGGATATTTAAGCGCCCGCGTTTCCCTCGGTAAGATTTATATGGAAAGAGGAATGTTTGATCAGGCGAAAAATGAATTCGAAAAAGTTGTGAACATAATACCCGATAATTTATATGCTCACAAAAAGCTTGCTGAGATTTACAGGGATACGGGAGAAAGAGATAGATCAATAGAGGAATTTAAGGCAGTTCTTCAGCTCAACCCCACGGATGAGTGGGCTTTAACAAATCTAGCAAAAATAGAATCAACCGGAAAACCACCCCAGCCTGTATCAGAAGAGGGCATAGAGATACTCGAAGAGATCCCGGCGGAAGCAGCAGAAGAGGCAGAGGAACTTGAAGAATTAGCTGAAATATCAGTCAGTGAAAATACTGAATCATGGGTGTCATCTGAAGTAGCGGAGGAAGTTCAGGTACCACAACAAGAAGAAACGATACCGGAGACATATGAGGAGGCCGAGGAAGAGGTTTTACCGGACCTCTCCGTTCCCGAAGAAGACTTGAAAGAATGGGAAGCGGCTGATATGGGTTCAGAAATCGAAGGGGAGGAAGAGGCGGTCATAGAAGCTCATGCAATAACAGAAGAGGAAACAGCAGAAGAATCTTTTGAAGAAGCGGTGTCAGAGGCATTTGCCTCAATCGAGGAGGTACGGGAGTCCAAAACGGCTTTGAGCATAGCCGATGCGGATCAGTACATCCTCGAAGATAGATACTCAGAAGCAATGAACGTTTACACGAAGCTGATCTCCCGAGAACCTGGCAACAAACATGTACTTCAGCGCATTGAAGAATTAAAGGCCCTTCTAAGACTTCTGGGTAAGGACAAGGAAGAACTGATTTCGAGACTCGAACAATTGCTTGAGGGCTTCAAAAAAAGGCGCGATGAGTTTTTTGGAAGTTCTTAAGGAGACGGTGGATAGAGTAGACGGTGCTGTCTCGGCTATGGTAATAGGCGCAGACGGAATATCGGTTCAAGAATATGCGCCCGAAAGACTTGTTGACCTGACGGGTCTCAGTGCCGAGGCGTCTGCAATGATTAAAGACATCGGATTGGCGGCAGAAAATCTCGGCCTCGGCGAAGCCAGGGAATTCTCGATAATATCAGACAGATGCGGCATTATAATGAGAAAGATAAACTCCGATTACTATCTTGCTCTCGTGATCAGACCTGAAGGTAATTATGGTAAAGGAAGATTCATTCTCAAGACAGCCGTCCCTAAATTAGAAAGCGAATTCTGATCCGCCGGCAACAATATGAAAGTCCTGGTCATCCACGGTCCTAACCTCAATCTGCTCGGCAGAAGAGAGATAAGCGTATACGGCGCAAAATCTCTCGAGGAAATTAATAAAGAGATATTATCACTTGCCTCGGAACTCGGTATGGATGTTACGATGTTACAGCTTAATAGCGAAGGAGAAATAGTAGGAGTGATTCAGAAGGAAAAGTATGATGCGCTTATAATAAATCCGGCTGCTTATACGCATACGAGCATAGCCATCAGGGATGCGATAGCCGCAGTCGGCAAACCCGCTGTCGAGGTACATTTGTCCAATATCTATAAGAGGGAAGAATTCAGGAAAAAATCTTTTATCGCCGAAGTCTCGATCGGCCAGATCAGTGGCTTTGGGTCCGAGAGCTACCTTCTCGCTTTACGCGCCGTAAAGAGTATTCTTTCGGGTTCTGTTTAATCCTAAATCTATTGATGAAAACACCGGATATTTATGCCCCGAGGCTTGAAAAACTAAGAGACTCTTTCAGGAAAAAGGCCGGAGGATTTCTTGTCTTCAATCTCCAAAACATTCGCTATCTCACCGGTTTCTCCGGTTCGTCAGGATTTCTTTTGACAACAATAAAAAGGAATTTTTTCGTGACCGACTTTCGATATAAGGAACAGGCGGAAAAAGAGGTGAAAGATTGGGAGATTGTTGTGGAAAAAGGTAACAGAATCAAGATAATCGAGGAGCTCTCACAAAAAAGCGGTATCCGCAGGCTTGGATTCGAATCTTCTCTCTCCTATCACTTCTATAACAAATTGCGTGTTACCAGATTGCACCTGCATGCCTTTAACGGGCTGGTGGAAAAATTAAGAGAAATCAAGGATACAGAAGAAATACGCGCAATCAGGGAGGCAATAAGACGCGCAGAAAGGTCATTTCATGAAGTAAAGCCTTTTATAAAAAGGGGTGTGAGAGAGTGTTCAGTAGCACTGAGACTTGAAGAGAAATTGAAGAAAAATGGCTCCGGGCATATTCCTTTCGATATAATCGTGGCATCTGGCGCCAATTCTGCCATGCCTCATGCTAGACCGACAGAGAAAAAAATAAATCCCGGCGACCTGGTTATAATCGACTGGGGTGCAGAAGCCGATGGCTATTTTTCGGATATGACAAGAACCATACTGATTAAAGGCGATAACCTCAAAAAAAAGAAAGAAATCTATGATGTTGTCCTCAAGGCAAATAAGAGGGCGATTTCCAAAATTGTTCCAGAAATAAAATCAAATGAGATAGATTCTTATGCGAGAGGCCTCATTAAAAAGGCTGGATACGGTGAATTCTTTGGTCATGGAACAGGCCACGGTATCGGGCTTCAGGTTCATGAATCTCCGCGCATCACCTGGAATAAGAGAGAAACTCTCAAAGAGAATATGGTATTCACGATAGAGCCGGGTATTTATATTCCCGGACTGGGCGGCGTGAGAATTGAGGATGTCGTGAGGGTGGGAGAAAAAAAATGTGACATTCTAACTTCTTTGCCAAAAGAATTGGAAATCGTGTGAGATGGGCATTCTATTAGTTTTCTAAAAAATAAATATATATATGCATATGAATAAATACATATAGAGGATTATTGGAAAAAATTGAACGGAATACTTAAAATATTACATTTTTAAAGGAGGATAAACGTTTGATCTTGACGAGTGATTTCAGAAAAGGTCTGAAAGTCGAATATAAAGGGGAACCCTGCGAGATAATCGATTTTCAGCACGTCAAGATGGGTCGGGGCGGAGCCATTGTCAGAACGAAATTGAAAAATCTGAAAACAGGCGCTGTTCTTGAGGAGACCTTTAGGTCCGGGGAGAAATTGGAGTCCCCTCGCCTGGAGGAAAAAGAAATGCAGTATTTGTACAGTCAGAATGATTTACACTACTTCATGGACATGGAGACTTATGAACAGGTGCCTCTCACACCATCTCAACTCGGTGAAGCAAAGAAGTTTCTCAAAGAAAACATGTCCGTCAAGATCCTATATCATAAAAATGCTCCTATAAGTGTTGAGGTTCCAACTTTTGTGGAGCTTGTGGTTGTGAAAACAGATCCCGCAGGTTTTAAGGGAGATACGGCTTCGGGTGGCGGGAAACCTGCAACATTAGAAACAGGGGCTGTGGTAAAAGTCCCTTTTCACATAAATGAGGGAGATACAATAAAAATTGACACGAGAACATCGGAGTACATAGAAAGGGTGAGATAATGGAACTGGAAGATATCAAGAATCTCATCGAACTTCTGAAGGAGACTGATATAACCGAAGTGCATATAGAGAAGGACGGGACAAAGATAAAGATCAAACGCGAGAAACTCCTGTCCTCCTTTGAGGTAACCGGTTACAGGTCTTCAGGAATAGAAAAGAGAGTATTGGCAGAAACGGAAGAGGAAACCCAGAGGCTCGTGACAGTTACCTCTCCGATTGTTGGGACGTTCTATAGGGCACCCGCTCCTGATGCAAATCCTTTTGTGGAGGTGGGTTCAAAAGTTTCGAAGGGACAAGTTTTATGCATCGTTGAAGCGATGAAACTGATGAACGAAATAGAAAGCGATATCGAGGGAATTGTCGTGAAAATACTTATTGAGAATGGGCAACCTGTCGAATATGGTGAACCGCTATTTCTAATTGAACCCACCCAATAAGATGTTAACAGCCCGGAGCGTCAGACTGAGATTTCGGTTTAGCTGCCAGCTGGAGCGTTGCCTGGCCTAAAAAATTATGAAACTATTCAAGAAAGTTTTGATTGCGAATCGCGGCGAGATTGCGGTAAGGATCAACAGGGCCTGCAAGGAACTGGGTATCGGTACGGTTGCTGTATATTCCGAGGCTGATAAAGAATCACTCCATGTCCGACTGGCGGACGAATCGGTTTGTATCGGGCCCGCCAGCGCAAGCCAGAGTTATCTCAATATTCCCGCGATACTGAGTGCTGCCGAAATTACGGATTCGGATGCGATACATCCGGGCTACGGGTTCTTATCTGAAAATCATCATTTTGCCGAGGCATGTGTCACTTCAGGCATCACGTTTATCGGTCCCTCTCCTGAAAATATAAGGCTCGGCGGGGACAAGGCCAGGGCAAGACAAACCATGAAAAGAAAAGGTGTGCCGGTTGTTCCCGGCAGTGACGGTCCTGTTGTGAATGAAGAAATCGCAATGAAGATTGCAAAAAAAATAGGATTCCCCATAGTTCTCAAGGCATCCGCGGGCGGAGGCGGGCATGGAATGAAGATTGTGAGCGAAGAAAAAGACCTTGAGCAGGCTTTTTACATGGCACAGAGAGAGGCATTGACCGCTTTTGGAGACAGTGAACTTTATGTCGAAGAATTTATTCCAGAAATGAGGCATATTGAAGTCCAGATCATGGCGGACAATAAAGGCAATACGATACACCTCAATGAGAGAGACTGTTCGATACAGAGGAGGCATCAGAAACTCATAGAGGAATCTCCTTCCCCCTTATCTTCGACAGAGAAGTTTAAGAAGCGCATCGGCGATCTTGGAGTAAAGGCCGCACGTGCCATTAAATACCGCAATGTGGGAACCGTTGAATTTATTGTAGATCCGAAGGGAAACATCTATTTTATAGAGATAAATACCCGTGTTCAGGTGGAGCATCCGGTGACAGAGGCGGTCACGGGCATAGATATTATAAAGGAACAGATTAAACTTGCTTCTGGTTTGCCGCTTGAATATAAACAGAGCCAGATCAGGGTTTCAGGCCATGCCATTGAATGCAGAATTAACGCAGAAGATCCGGAAAGATTTATCCCGTCGCCGGGGAAAATAACGTTTCTTTCTCTTCCCGGCGGTCCGGGCGTGAGAGTCGATACAGCGATTTATAATGGTTATATTATCCCTTCACATTACGATTCACTTATAGCAAAACTGGTCGCCCATGGGAGAAACCGTGCGGAGGCGATTACAAAAATGAAGCGGGCGCTGGATGAATTTATAATAGAAGGAGTAAAGACCACCATCCCGTTCCATAAAAAGGTCCTGAACGATCCTGACTTTGTGAGTGGAAATTTTAATACTAATTTCCTCGAGAAAATGAATAGAAAAAACGAGGGAAATGTTTGAGAAATATGCACCTTGATGGTCTTTGCTTCATAACCGATCGTAAGATATGTGACCTCTCATGTAAAGAGATGGTTTTGCAGGCTCTCAAGGCCGGGATAAGATGGGTGCAATATAGGGAGAAAGATCTATCAAGAAGGTCGATTTATGAAGAATCGGTCGAGCTCAGAAGGATCACGAGAAAATTTGATGCTCTGTTCATAGTAAATGATCATGTTGATATCGCCTCTGCAGTAGGCGCAGACGGCGTCCATCTGGGACAGGAAGATCTGCCTTTTAAGAATGCCCGAAAAATATTGGGCAAAGACAAAATTATCGGTATCTCCACGCATGACCTCGAGCAGGCGAAGGAGGCAGAGGCACAAGGGGCCGATTATATTGGTTTCGGGCCAGTGTTTCACACCTTGACAAAGGATGCCGGCAGTCCCAAAGGTATTGAGATTCTCACTCAGATCAGAAAACAGGTACGCATTCCTATAGTTGCGATCGGGGGAATTAATCATGAAAACATCCGATCAGTGCTTGGAACGAGGGTTGATGCAGTGGCAGTTGCCTCTGCGATGCTGAAGGGGAATATCGAGCAGAATGCAAGGAATTTTATACACATCTTAAATTCTATCCGCGAAAAATGCCGTTAAGATCCTTTGTCATCGGGGATCAAGAGGCTACACGCTGCCGGGGTTCTCGAAAGTTCCTATGAAAAAAAGTATTACGGATTTAAAGATACTGCTTCCCATCGACGGCAGCGAACACTCAGCGCGTGCAGTGAGATTCTGTGGTTATTTCGGAGCGGCCCTGGGCAAAAGACTGAAAGGGGTCTCACTGCTCAGAGTAATAACAGGCCGTTACATGAGGGATCGTATACCATTTTTTGATTTTCGCGCGGAAATTTTAAAACAGTCGGAAACGTTCAAGAGGCATAAGCAGCGCTATGTGGAGACCGAAATTATGCCCTCTCTGGAGAAGGCCGAGAGAATTTTAGGAGAACTCGGAATACCTAAAACCGAAAAACTCGTGGCTGATGGGGATCCGGCCAAGGAGATCGTTAGAATAGCGGATGACAGAAATTTTTCGACAATAATCATGGCAAAAAGAGGGCTCTCCGAGATTGCTGGAATTTTTCTGGGAAGTGTCACAAACAAGGTCGTCCATTCTCTGCGGCGGCAGACCGTATATGTAGTCGGCCAGAGGCTTCATGCTGACCAAAGATGCCCAATCCCAAGAATTCTCATCCCGGTTGATGGCTCATCGTATTCCATGAAGGGAGTAAAACACGGTGTTTTTCTCGCGCAGGAATTGAAGGACTTTATAGCGAAAATCACCCTGCTCAGGGTTGTCAACCTTGCGTTCTATGAGACGAGGCTTCTTCAGGGAATAGACCTCGCCGAAGAGACAGAAAAGATATTACAGGATGCAAAACGGGAATTCCTTAAGGGGGGGCTGACGGAAAAAATTGTATCAACCAAAATAAGGGTCGGCGAGCCATCCGAAGAGATTCTCAAAGAAGCGGAAGAAGCTTATGATTTGATCATCATCGGTCGCAAGGGACGCACCGCTCTGAAGGACTTTGTTCTCGGTGGGGTGAGCACGACAGTCATGCAGCGTTGTCAGAATCCGACCCTCGCCATTGTAAGCAGTGAATAGAGTTTCATGAAGAATGCAACAGCGCGTGAACAGTGGAAAACAAAGATAGGTCTTGTGCTTGCCATGGCCGGAAACGCCATTGGTCTCGGCAATTTCCTCCGCTTCCCGGGAAAAGCTGCGGGAAACGGGGGTGGGGCCTTCATGATTCCTTATTTCATCACCTTGATTCTGATGGCAGTTCCTCTCATGTGGCTCGAGTGGACGCAGGGCCGTTTCGGCGGTATGAGAGGACATGGCACAACTCCAGGCATGTTTCAGGCAATGTGGAAAAACCCGGTCGCAAAATATCTCGGAGTGTTCGGTCTTTTCATTCCTACAATAATAGTCATCTATTACACATATATAGGCAGCTGGACTATCGGCTTTGGCATTTACAGTCTTTTAGGTCAGCTCCCCAAAGTGGATCAATCAGTACTTCATCCAGGCATAAGCACCCGGGAAATTTCAGAGATGGTGTTACGACCCTTCGAAGAGTTCCGGAATGGTTATACGGGAATGCCGGAGGGGGAACTTCTCAAGGTACAGCCTTTTACGTATCTCGTATTTATCTCTGTTCTTCTGGTCAGCATCTTGTTGCTCGCGCGAGGGATATCGAAGGGGATTGAGAAACTTGCAAAGATCGCCATGCCCATGCTTTTTGCGATCGCAATTCTGCTCGTCATTCGCGTTTTCACCCTGGGCCATCCTATCTCTGCAGACCATGGTCCAATGGATGGACTAGCATTCCTATGGGAACCAAAATGGTTCATAGAACGGGATGGAAGAGAGGTATTCGTTTTGCTTGATCCCCAGACTTGGCTGGAAGCAGCCGGGCAGGTTTTTTTTACATTGAGTCTGGGAATGGGTGCAATTCAGTGTTACGCTTCATACCTTTACAGGGATGAAGATGTAGTAATGACAGGATTAGCTACCACTTCGGCTAATGAGTTCGCCGAGGTCATTCTCGGAGGCTCTCTTGCAATTCCCGCGGCAGCCGCATTTTTCGGCGTTACCTCGGCTCAGATAATCGCATCTCAGGGTTCTTTCGTTCTCGGCTTCACATCCATCCCCGCAATATTTGGATTCCTTCCGGCAGGAAATTTTCTGGGTTTTCTCTGGTTTTTTCTCCTATTTCTTGCAGCTTTGACCTCTATAGTGGCTATGGCCCAGCCAATGATGTCCTTTCTCGAGGATGAGATCAGTCTGACGAGGCGCCAGGCAGCAATCGTCCTGGGCATATTCTGGTTTCTGAGCAGCCACATTTGTATTTATCTGCGTGGCGGATGGCAGGTTATGGATTTCTGGGCCGGGACGTTCGGGCCTCCCCTTTTGGCAGTTCTGGAGGTTGTTGTGATGATGTGGCTTTTTGGAGGAGATAAGACCTGGGAAGAGATGCACCGGGGAGCAGCACTAAAAGTACCCCGCATCTTCTATTACGCCGCAAAATATATCACACCCCTCTTTTTAGGCACAATCCTGCTGACATGGGTCTACCAGAACATAGTGATGATGGCATTATACGGTGGGGCACTCTCAAAAATGAGCATAGAGGGCGTAGAGATGGGATGGGCTGTGTGGGTGACGCGGGTCTTCCTGATTTCCATATTTTTTGTGATGTGCTTCGCTGTTTACGCAGTCTGGAGAGGACGGAGGATGGAAAAATGAACTGGCAGGGCTGGGTCTTCATGCTCACAGCCTGGGGGGTCGTGGGTGGCCTCTTCTTCTATTCTTTCTACCGCATTCTTTTCAGTGATAGAATACCTTATAATAACAAAAGAAAAGATTCCCGAAGACGTCGGTAATCAGAATTTCTGTCAGAGACTTTAATGGATATATTTAGAGCAGTCAAAGAAAGACGGAGCATCAGAGACTTCCAAAAGAGAGAGATCCCGGAGGAAATCATCAACAAACTGATGGAAGCTCTCATCTGGGCTCCGAGTGCCGGCAATCTTCAGTCAAGAAAATTCTATTTTGTGAAGAATGAAAGTGTTAAGAGAAAGATCGCGGCTGCAGCCCTGAATCAGAACTTCATTGCAGAGGCACCACTCGTTATCGTGGGATGTACAGACAGCAGAATTTCTTACAAATACGGAGAAAGGGGAATTAATCTCTATTCCATCGAGGATGTGGCGGCAAGTATCATGGGAATGATGCTCGTCGCCCACGAAAAAGGGCTTGGTTCAGTCTGGATCGGTGCCTTCCGCGAGAATGATGTCTCAAAGATTCTCAGTATGCCCCGTTATCTGAGGCCAATCGCTATCGTGCCTGTGGGTTATCCCTCTAAGGTTCCTAATCCTCCCCAGAGGGTGTCAAAAAGAGAAGCGGTTGAGGTTGTGGAATGAAAATAGCAGTCAATACCGGCGGTGGAGATGCGCCGGGTTTGAATGCAGTCATACGGGGTATCGTTCTCGCAGCACATCAAAAAGGTTGGGAAGTCTATGGCATCAAATATGGTTATCGTGGACTTATCGACACAAAGCAAATAGTACATCTGACCCCGGACACTGTAAAGGACATCACGAACCTCGGCGGCACTATCCTTGGATCTGCAATAAGGGGGAATCCTTTTAGATATATCGAGAAAAAATCAGACGGAAGCATTGCTGAGTATGACATCTCCGATGTCGTAGTCTCGAATTTCAAGAATCTCGGATTTGATGCGCTTGTTGCCATCGGTGGAGACGGAAGTCTCACCATTGCGCACAAATTCTTTTTGAAGGGAATTCCCGTTATAGGAATTCCGAAGACCATAGATAACGATATCAGTTCAACTGATGTAACCTTCGGGTTCGACACTGCAGTAAGCACAGCGACGGAAGCGATTGATAAAATTCATACCACTGCAAAGTCGCATGATAGGGTGATGGTAGTCGAAGTCATGGGCAGATACGTAGGATGGATAGCTCTTTATTCAGGTGTTTCAGGTTCGGCCGATGTAATTCTCATACCTGAGATTCCTTTCGATATTGAAAGGGTGTGCAGGAAGATAAGGCAATTGGCTCTGACGGGCCAGGACTACGCAATCGTTGTTGCTGCCGAAGGGGCGAAGCCCATCGGTGGTGAACCAACATTTATTGAAAAAAGTCCCGTAGAAATGCGGCTTGGTGGTATCGGCAAGAAAGTTGCCGATGATATCGAAGCGAGGACGGGAAAAGAGACGCGGGTTATGGTCCTGGGGCATTTACAGAGGGGCGGCGCACCGACGACTTTCGACAGACTGCTCTGCCTGAGATTCGGAACCGCGGCAATAAGACTCATTGAGGCAGGCAAATTCGGCTTGATGGTGGCATTGCGTTCTACCGAAATTCATTCCATTCCTATTGAAGATGCCATAGGTCAGATGAAATCAGTGCCTAAAGACTCTGATATCCTGCAAACTGCAAGGTCACTGGGTATAAGTTTCGGGGATTAAGGCAAAAAGAATCCCTCCAACATTTCTATAGTTTGCTATTACCCAAATACAGCGATAAAAATTGTCATTGCAAGTAAAGTTGCGAGGCGAAGCCGAAGCAAACCCGGAGCAAGATTCCTCTCCGCTTTTGGCGGATTCGGAACAAGCTCCGCAATCTCGTCTTATGTAGTGAGATTGCGATCCGCCTACAGGCGGATCGCAATGACCGCACATATAAGTCTTTATTGTGATTATCGCTGGATTGGGGTATTACTTTTCTTAGACATGTCCTTTTGACAGGTAATTACCTCTTTTTATATACTTCATCAGTAATTAACAAAGGGGGCTAGTCATGGATTTTGGAATGAAAAACAGGCTGTCACGTATAATTAAACCGAAAACCGGGAAGACCGTCATGCTTGCCGTTGATCATGGCTACTTTCAGGGACCAACAACTGGTTTGAGAGATCTGAAAAAGACTGTTGATCCGTTGATCCCGTATGCAGATTGCTTATTTATAACAAGAGGCATGCTGAGAACCTGTATTGATCCGAGAAGAGACTTACCAATATGTCTCAGAGTCTCTGGTGGCCCAAGTATACTTGGAGAGCTATCAAATGAAGATATCGTTACATCCGTTGAAGAAGCGATAAGACTTAATGCATTTGGGGTTGGGCTGTCGATCTTTGTAGGTGCAGGCAACGAAGACCGAACTATATCAAATCTTGGCAGATTGATTAATGAGGCTGAAAGATATGGTATGCCTGTATTAGCGATAACAGCAGTGGGTAAGGAAATGGGAAGGGACGAACGATATCTTGCACTTGCTTGTAGGATAGCAGCAGAGATGGGAGCACATTTTGTGAAAACATATTATTGCGAAAATTTCTACAAAGTAGTAGAAGGATGTCCTGTACCCATTGTTATGGCAGGAGGCAAAAAGATACCAGAAAAGGATGCTTTGCAAATGACAGCAGATGCTATCAAAGAAGGAGCAGCAGGGGTTGATATGGGTAGAAATATATTCCAGAGCGATAATCCCGTCGGTATGATTAAGGCAATAAGAGCCATTGTCCATAGAAATGCCTCTGTAAAGGAAGCTTTCAAGATATACTCGAAGAAATAACATCTCTACAAATTGATGACTACATAAAAGCTTATACCTAAACACATATGATTATGAAGATCAGTAATTCCCATGCATCCCCCTTTTCCGCACACAGGCGGATTCGCCGAGGCGAAATAAAAGGGGAGTTGAGACCTGAATAACTTTTAAAAGAAATCTATTCCTTCCCTTTTTAAATAAGTGTTAGGGGAAATTACTAATAATGAGGTATTTTTCAGATGAAAGTAGCCGTCTATTACAGCAACGATGATATAAGGATTGAAGAGCGCCAAAAGCCTACAATTTCCAATCAAGAAATCCTTGTAAAAATGAAGGCCTGTGGAATCTGCGGAACAGATATTATGGAGTGGTACAGGATTAAGAAAGCTCCTCGATTTCTTGGTCATGAGATGGCCGGTGAGATTTTCGAGATCGGGAGCAAAATAGAAAGATTAAGAAAAGGTGACAGAGTTTTTGTCTCACACCACGTGCCTTGTTACAAATGCTATTACTGTCTTCAGGGCAAATATACTGCCTGCGAATTGATGCATACTGGAAATTACGATCCAGGAGGATTCTCAGAATACATAAGGATACCCGCCGATAATGTCAGATATGGAACTTTTCTTCTTCCTGATAGTATCACATATGAGGATGCTACGATGATTGAACCTTTAGGGTGTGCAATCGCTGGACAAAATCAATTAGGATTGCAGGAAGGGCATACGGTCTTGATAATAGGCTCTGGTGTCGCAGGTATTCTACAGGTGCAATTGGCAAAGATTAAAAAAGCAAAAATTATAGCTATGGATATCAATGAAAACAGACTCAACATGGCGAAGGAGTTTGGTGCTCATCATGTTATAGATGCGAAGAAATATTCTGTTGATGATCTCAAAAGTATTAATGATAGTAGATTAGCCGATATCGTCATAGTCTGTGCTCCAGCTACTAAAGCAGTAGACAATGCATTATTATCAATCGATAGAAAAGGAAAGATTCTCTTTTTTGCAGTACATCAAACTGATATCATCATCCCATCTTTGAGATACTGGAGAGATGAAATAATCATAACTTTTTCGTATGGTGCTTCCCCTCATGATCTTCAGGAGGCAATCGAGTTGATCGACATAGGCAGGATTAATGTCAGAAAAATGGTTACGAACAAAGTTCCTCTCTCTGATATTCAGCAAGGATTTAAATTAGCTACGGAGGCAAACTCCTTGAAGGTTGTAATTGTTCCGGACGATCAATATTAAAATATTCCGAAAATCATCAGTTCAAGATATCCGTAGGCAATAGGGTCAGGTCTACACAGGCTGTTGCCCAAATAATCGTAGAACAAAAAATTGAATAAGTTTATAATGCTGCATTCATCACAATATGAGGAGAAGAGAGACATGATGGGAATGCAGCAATCACCTCAA
>JBFLXE010000069.1:0-13596 GCA_040757455.1 Nitrospirota bacterium | reverse complement strand
GTCAGAAGCCAACTATAATCCCCCCTCCCCCCCTTTAGAAAAGGGGGGTAAGGGGGGATTTTCTTTAGAAAAAGGGGGGACAAAGGGGGGTCTTCATTTTGAACTGCAAACCCCGGACTCAAATATCGTTCGAGATATAGCTGCCTCGTTTCAGGCTGCAGTCATCGACGTCCTTGTCAGGAAGACAGAATGGGCAATCGGGAAAGAACAGATAAGACAGGTAATCATTACGGGGGGAGTGGCAGCAAACAGCGAATTGAGAAAGAGGATGAGAGAAATGGGAAGAGAAACTCAGGCAGAGATATTTCTTCCTTCCATACCATTATGCACTGATAATGCAGCCATGATAGCAGCAGCAGGCTATCATCATTTCAACTCGGGAAATATCGCTGGACTCGATCTAAATCCGCAGGCATACTTGCCGCTCTGAATCAAAATCTTTTTCTTCGTAAAAAGATAAAACCCGCAATTGCAGCAAAGAGAATCAGAACACTTATACCCTGTGAGACAGAAAAATGAGGAGCAATAAATCCTCTGTCCAGATCGCCCCTGAAAAATTCGACTACAAAACGCAGGACAGAATAGAGGATTAGATAGGTCATGAAGAGCTGACCGTTGAAAGATTTATACCTTCTAAAAATCATAAGCACAATAAAATTTGTGAGTTCTCCTGCTGACTCATAGAGTTGAGTCGGGTGAATTGGAATATTAATGGGGGCCAGGCACTCGGGGTCTGCAAAAATCACACCCCATGGAAGAGCCTCTGCAGTTTTGCCGTAACAACAGCCTGCGAAAAAACACCCAAGTCTTCCAATAGCATGACCCAGAGCAATGGACGGTGCAAAGATATCTGCTGTTTTCCATACACCCAGGCCATTTTTTCTGACGAACCAGATAGCAATCGGTACAGCAAAAAGAATGCCTCCGTAAAAGACAAGACCGCCTTCCCATATTTTGAATATATTCAGCGGATTCTCCGAATAATACCCGGCATTGATCAGGACAAAAAATAGCCTCGAACCCAGAAGGGCTGCGATCAATACGTAGAATCCGAGATCGACTATTTTGTTGGGAGGCACTCCCTCTTTCTTCGCGTGTCTTATCGCAAGGGCGAGACCGGCGAGGAAACCGAGAGCGACAAGAAAGCCATATGTATGAATTGTTACAGGTCCGAACCTGAATAAAACTGGATGCATGATTTAGTTTAACTCAGAAAATGCAATTTAAATAATGCAGATGTTGTGTCCGCCACAGCGGATCCGCCGAGGCGAAAGCAATATCTTAAATTCAGTTTAAATAATCAGATGCTTCTTACTCCTTAAGATCAAATTCAGAAAAACGACCGCAATACCGATCGTCAGTGATGAGTCGGCGACGTTAAAGGCAGGCCAGTGGAATTCTCCTAATGAAAAATCTATAAAGTCAACGACCTTTCCGTAGAGCATTCTATCAATAAGGTTGCCCAGGGCGCCGCCCAGAAGAAGCGAAAGTCCTACATAATTATACGCATTCTTGATCAGGAGATAGGAGATAAAAAGAATAGCTCCTGCGGAAACCAAAATGAAAAAACCGCTATTCAGATCCTTCAGGATACCAAAAGCAGCCCCGGTATTCCTGACATTCACTATGTGCAGAAAAGGGAATATCTCTACAGAATCGGAGGCGTCAATATATCTGTTGACGAGATACTTGGTGATCTGATCAAGCACTATCACAGATGAAACAATAAGTGATATTAGAATAGACTTTTTCATTAGCCTTAAAAAAACAGTAAACCTCACTTCATAAAAAGAACTCTGTAACATCTTTCGCAGATTTCGGGAGCATCAGAAAAGACTCCAACGCTTTCGCTCCAGTTCCAGCACCTCTGACATTTCTCTCCCGGCGCCCGTTCAATATTAATCTCCAATCCCTCAATCTCCGCACTTTGATAGGAACCCTTCATGTTTCCTTCTGTCATCTCCACAGCCGAAACTATAAAAAAAGTCGGCAGAAAATCCCTGTGGAGCGAGAGAAGGCGATGATAATCAGCCGGGGCACGGATCGTTACCTTTGCCTCAAGTGAATTCCCCAGAAGTCTTTCAGATCTCTTCCTCTCGATGGCCTTATTCACCTCATTTCTCACTTCAAAAAGCAAATTCCATCTCTCCTCAAGTTCCCGGTCATGATATCTTTCATCGATCTTCGGAAATTCCGAGAGGAACACGGATTCTTCAACCTTTCTTAAGTCCCTGCCTTCCGATCCGTTCTTTCTTAAGGCTTGCCAGACTTCTTCGGCAGTAAAAGATATCACAGGAGCCATCAGACGCGTCATCACGGAGAGCACAGAACAGATAACCCATTGCGCAGCGCGTCTCTGAGGTGAATCAGACTTGAATGTGTAAAGTCTGTCTTTTAGTACGTCGAGATAAAAAGAACTCATGTCGACGACACAGAAATTGTAAATATCGTGGAAGACTTCGTGGAAATTAAAATTCTCGAACGCCGACGTCACTTTCTCCGTGAATGTCTGGAGTCTGGACATGGCCCATTTGTCTATATCAAGCAAGTCTCCACTATAATCCTTCCCGTCAAAGTCATAAATGTTGCTGAGTAAAAATCTGCAAGTGTTCCTTATCTTTCGGTAAGCCTCTGTCAGCCTGTCAATTATTTCCTTAGATATCCTGATGTCCTCCCTGTAATCCTCTGCGGATACCCACAGCCTCAATATCTCTGCCCCATCCGTCTTTATTACTTCCTGGGGAGATATGACATTTCCCAGAGATTTGGACATCTTCTTGCCCTGGCCGTCTACGACGAAACCATGAGTAAGTACCATCCCGAAAGGTGCTTTCTGCCTTACTCCCACAGATGTGAGAAGCGAACTCTGGAACCATCCCCTGTGCTGGTCGCTGCCTTCAAGATAAAGGTTAGCGGGCCAGGAAAGTCTCTCATCTTCTTCCATAACCGCTGCATGACTGATACCTGAGTCAAACCAAACATCAAGTATATCCGTCTCCTTCGAGAAAGTTGTACCCTTACATTTGCTGCATCTGTATTCCGGTGGCAAAAAATCTTCAGCCGCCTTCAAATACCAGATATCAGAGCCGTGTTTTCTCACCATTTCAGCTATGTTCACCAGAATGTTATAGTCAGTGCTGAACTCCTCGCAGTCAGCACATTTCAGCAGGGTGATAGGCACCCCCCATGCTCTCTGCCTCGAGATGCACCAGTCTGGCCTGTTCCTGACCATTCCATAAATCCTGTCTTTACCCCATTCAGGAATCCAGGTCACATTGTCAATCTCTGACAGGCATCTGTCCCTCAACATATTTCTGTCGAGTGATATAAACCACTGCTCGGTTGCCCTGAAGATCACCGGCTTTTTGCAACGCCAGCAAAGTGGATAAGAATGGATGATCTTCTCCTCCTTCAGCAGGGCATTATTGTTCTTAAGCATATCGATGATCTCAGAATTGGCCGTGAAAACGAACTTTCCCTGCAGCCAGGATAGTTCCTCGCCAGCGGGAAACTTGAACCTTCCTTTTCTGTCGACCGGAGCATAGATATCGAGACCATATATTAAAGCAGTCTCATAATCATCCTCCCCGTGACCAGGAGCAATATGCACGATTCCAGTTCCTTCTCCCAGGGTTACGAATTTACCGAGGACAGCAATCGATTTCTTCGGAAGAAAAGGATGAAGGGCTTGCATACCCTCAAAATTTCTTCCTGGCATCCTTGCGATGATCTTGCCTTTAATGTCTGTCTCTTCCCGAAGGGTTTCGAGTCTTCCTTCGGCCACTATATAAAACTCTTCATTATTCTGAACTGCTACGTAGTCAAAATCAGGATGGAAAGCAAGGGCGAGGTTTGCCGGCAGAGTCCACGGAGTCGTTGTCCATATAAGAACAAAGACTTTCTTCCCTTCCAACTCTGGCAAGAATTTAGCGACATTCTCCTCGTCAATCTTAAACTTCACGAATATCGACGGCGACTCTTTATCCCCGTATTCAACTTCGGCTTCGGCAAGCGCTGTCGCACATGAGGGACACCAATAAACAGGTTTCTTGCCTCGATAAACAAAACCCCCTGCAACAAATTTGGCGAACTCTCGCACTATGGCTGCCTCGTATTCACTATTCATTGTCATATAAGGCCTATCCCAGTCACCGAAGACCCCAAGTCTCCTGAATTCAGTCCTTTGAATGAAGACAAACTTTTCGGCATATTCCTTACAAAGTTTCCTTTTTTCCAGGATATTAAGCTTGTCCTTCCTATCTCCCAGATTTTTATCAACCTGAAGCTCTATAGGCAAACCATGGCAATCCCATCCAGGAACGTACGGAGCATAGAAGCCTTTCATTGCTCTGTATTTAACGATTATGTCCTTGAGAATCTTATTCAGTGCGTGGCCGATATGTATATGACCGTTGGCATAGGGAGGCCCATCATGAAGAATATATTGGGGTTTTCCCATATTTTTTTCCTGGATTTTCTTATATACCTGGCCTTCTTCCCAAAACCTTAATATTTCGAGTTCTTTTTGAGTAAGATTCGCCTTCATCGGAAAATCAGTCCTGGGAAGATTGAGCGTCTCCTTATAATCTTTTGGCATAACTGTTAGTTTTAGAATCTATTAGTCCGCTTTCTCTTTTCTCTGGGCTGTACGTTCAGCGATAATTTTCTGAGCTAAATGGCTCGGCATCTCTTCATAATGTGAAAATTCCATAGAATAAAGCCCCCTGCCGGACGTCAGGCTATGGAGTTGATTTGCATATGTCAGCATTTCGGACATGGGCACAAGTGCGGTTATTTTCTGTTGACCGCCTGCCTGGGGTTCCACACCCTGAACTCTTCCACGTTTTGAGTTCAGATCTCCTATGACAGAACCAAGTGTATCGTCAGGAGTTACTACCTCAACTTTCATGACAGGTTCAAGTAAAACAGGTTTGGCCTCCAGTACGGCCTTCTTCAGGGCCATCGATCCTGCTATCTTGAAGGCCATTTCAGAGGAATCCACACTATGATAAGAACCGTCAAATAGAGTAATCTTAATGTCCACAAGCGGATAGCCCGAGATAACCCCTTCGTGCATCGTTTCGACGACGCCTTTTTCGACAGCCGGTATGTATTGCCTCGGTATCGCACCCCCGACTATCTTGTCAACAAATTCATACCCTTCACCCCTCGGGAGCGGCTCAATCTCGATATAACAGTCTCCATATTGTCCACGACCACCGGATTGCTTCTTATATTTTCCCTGTGCCTTTGCTGCAGCCTTGATTGTTTCCCTGTATGGCACTTTAGGTGTTTTCATCAGAACTTCGACACCGAATTTCCTCTTCAATCTTTCGAGCGTAACCTCGAGATGAACCTGGCCCATTCCCGAAAGAAGCATCTCCTTTGTCTCTTCATCCCGCTGGAATCTCAGAGTCGGGTCCTCCTCGATAATCTTGTGAAGGCTTATGCTGACTTTCTCCTCGTCACCCTTGCTCTTGGGCGCAATCGCATAGGAGATGATGGGATCAGCAAATCTCACCTTTTCGAAAATGATCTGATTAGCCTCGTCAGAAAGCGTGTCTCCTGTGTACGTCTCCTTCAATTTTGCAACAACGCCTATCCCGCCGGGCCCCAGCGCCTGAGCCGGTATCTGTTTCTTTCCCATCAGGTAAAAAACCTGACCTATTCTTTCCCTGGCGCCTGTAGATGTGTTCAAGACATTTGAATCCGCCTTGAGTACGCCCGAATATACTCTGAATATTGAAAGTCTACCTGCAAAGGGATCAGCGACAGTCTTGAATACATATGCAGAAAAAAACTCGGTCTGCGAGGGCTTTCTTTCAACCTCCTGTCCCCCAATTTTCGGATTCTTGCCATTGACCGGAGATATTCTCGCCATCTCCACAGGTGACGGAAGACAGAGAACAATGGCATCAAGGAGCCCCTGGACGCCGATGTTCTCTGTTGCAGAACCGCACGTAACGGGCACAAATCTCCTGGTCAACGAGCCTTCTTTCACGCCTTTGATAATCTCCTCCTCGGAAAGAGTCCCCCCCTCGAGATATCTCTCCAGGAGGACATCATCCGATTCAGCAATCCGCTCAACAAGTCTCTTTCTGTACTCTTCAATATCAGGAAGCATATCGGAGGGCATTTCTATCTCTTCTCCTTTTCCGTTCTTGAAAGCGAAGGCCTTCATGGTTATCAGGTCCACAATGCCCCTGAATTTTTCACCCGAACCTATGGGCAATTGAAGAGGCAAGGCTTCTGTCTCAAAAGTTTTCTCAACCTCTCCCACGGCCCGGGCAAAATTGGCTGCCTCCTTATCTATCTTATTTACGAAAACAATCCTCGGCAGTTCGAATTCTGATGCATACTTCCATATCTTCTGCGTCTCTGCCTTGACACCCGAGATTGCACTGACTATCACAACCGCTCCGTCGACGGCCCGCAGGCATCCGCGCGTATCCTCAAGGAAATTAATAAAACCAGGGGTATCGATCAGGTTAATCCTGCATTCTTTCCAGCTGCAGAAAGCAAGGGAAGAAGTGACCGATATCTTTCGTGCTATTTCCTCCGGCTCATAATCGGTCGTTGAAGTCCCTTCTTCCACACTGCCGAGTCTGTCTATGGAGCCCGAATCAAAGAGCATCGCCTCAACAAGTGAAGTTTTGCCGGCGCCTCCGTGCGCAATAACCGCAACATTACGAATTTTTTCCACGTCAAAGTTCACCATAAAACCCCCTGTATTTTAAAGGTATAAGATCCGGATTAAGAACTCGCTCTTAAATTATGACAATTTTCAATCGTCAAGTATTTCTTCAATCACTGGCGACAATGCTGTCTTTCTGCCGCGCAAGACACTCCATATCTTTACAAATAGAAAAGACGTGATAAATGCACCAAAAGCAAAGATAGCCGATATTAGATCCGCATCGAATTCATGAAAATACCGACTGAAAAACTCTCTGCCAATAACGGCACCTCCAATCAAGGCGAGAGCCGGGATGCCGTAGACGATTATTGCACTCCCCACATAGGAATACGACGCCATTGATATCTTGACCTTCTGCCCTACGCGCGCATTGACACGGTTAAACGCCTCTATCTCCATAAATGTTCCTGAAGGCTTACAGACATTCAAGGAACAACCCTGGCAGGCGTTCTTCTTTTGAATCTTTACGGTTGCAGAAGTTCCTTCCACATTTTCGATTACGCCTATCTCTTCCACAGTTTCAAATTTTAACACATAAGGTGTCGAAAATTCCCGCCTGGACGGATATAGGTCAGGATTACGTCAAAGTCAGCTCCATTTTGTCGTTCCCGCAAACGAAGCGCGTCGGGAATCCTTCTTCGGACAAAGAAAGATTCCGGACAAGCCGGAATGACAGGCAAGAAGCTCAAAATAGAGAAAAGATTTTTTACAACGCTAAGTTGGATCAACAATGACATTACCCTGGGATATAGTTTGACAAACTTATCTCCCTTTTTTTAGGTTATTACAAATATCTTTAGGGGCGAAGATGATGGAAACGATACGAATTCCGAGAATCATGCAGGATACTTCCAGAAGCCATCTCATTCGGGGAAAGAGCGTAGGTTTTGTTCCAACGATGGGAGCGCTCCATAAGGGTCATCTCAGTCTTGTCAGACGTGCGAGGCAGGAAAACAACGTGGTAGTAGTGAGCATATTTGTTAATCCGATACAGTTCGGCCCCTCAGAAGATTTCGAAAGATACCCAAGGGATATAGAGGGTGATAGCGAAAAGCTTCTCAGAGAAGAAGTTGACGTCCTTTTTACGCCGGACGTTTCTTCCATTTATCCCGCCAATTTTTCGACGTATATCGAAGTGATAAATATTTCTGACAAATTATGTGGTGCCTTCAGGCCCGGCCATTTCCGGGGAGTTGCCACGGTTGTAACAAAGTTGTTCAATATCGTGAAGCCTGTTAGGGCATACTTCGGCGAGAAGGATTTCCAGCAGACGGTCGTAATAAAGAGGATGGCAAAGGATCTCGATATGGATATCGATATAATAACGTGCCCGACGGTGAGAGAAAAAGACGGTCTTGCCATGAGTTCAAGAAATGCCTATCTTAACAAGGAGCAAAGGGAGGCAGCAGCGGTCATCTTCAGGTGTCTGACTGCAGCCGCGACTTCAATCAAATCTGGTATAATTGATTTAGAGCATGTGAATAAAGCAATGCATGACAAACTTCTGAAGGAGCCTCTGGTGTCACAGATTGATTACGCAGGCATCTATGATCCCTTTACACTTGATAAACTTTCTCAGATCGAAAACGAAGTCCTTCTTGCTGTAGCTGTAAGAATTGGAAATGTCCGGCTCATTGATAACATGCTTGTAAAAGCAAGGGGATAAATGATATAGATGATCCAGAGAGTACATATACAGGTTCTTGATAACCCGACAGAAGATATTCTCTTTGAAGAGACCGAAGTGGCGGGAACAAACAAGATACTGACAGAGGAACTCTCCAGAGAGATGAACTACTTCTATCCTTCTGTTGTTTTTGTTGAATACGTCGACTTATTTATGGACGGCGAAGAGGATTTTGACGATATAAGAGAACTGCTAAGGCTTGGTGCAGTCACCACCCCCGTTGTATTGATCAACGGGGAATTAAGAATTCATGGCGGGATACCCAGCACCGCAATAAGAAAAGAAGTGGAAAAACTCCTCTCTGCCGGACCACTGCATTAAACATCACTTTTCCTGCAGCAGTCTTTTGACTGTGGGAAAAAGTCCTGAATCGGTGTGAGGAAGAAAGAGGGCAGAGAGATATTCATCCATGAACATGCGCGATACGGAGAGTTCTATGTTTGTCATCTTCTGCGCAATCTCCTCAGCCTCTTTCCTCATGTCTTCCGAGAGAAGACAGAGATATGCTCCCGCGATCGAAGTATTCCCGAGGAGTCTAAACTTTTCTCTCGCAATATCGGGCAGCATGCCAATGACGATGGCTTTTTCTATGTCAAGATAATTGCCGAAGCCTCCGCCAATATAAACGCGTTCGATATCGCCAAGATTTAAACCAACCTTTTTAAACAGAAGAGAAACGCCTGCATAAATCGCTGCTTTGGCCCTCATGATATTCTCTATGTCAACCTCGGTAAGGACTATCTCTCTATCGTCATCACGGTAAACTATAAACTCAGGACCTTCAAAGCCTTCCCTGATTCTATCCGTCTTTGTCTCTTTAAGAAACTTTCCTTTTTGGTCTATGAGGCCGGAAAGGAACAATTCCGTAATGGCATCTATCATGCCAGAACCACATATTCCAACAGGTTTACTATCTCCAATAACCCCAAGCAAAGGTTCCAGAGTCTGCCGGTCAATCTTTACAGCCCCGATTGCACCTTTCGTTGCCCTCATGCCGTGTCTTATCCCGCTTCCCTCAAAACAAGGTCCTGCTGAGCAGGCAGCTGTGACCAACCATTCTCTATTCCCTATCACGATCTCGCCATTGGTGCCAATATCCATGAAAAGCGAAATCTCGCTCTTTCTGTGGATCTGCGAGGCAAGAACGCCCGCCACAATATCCCCTCCGACATAACTGGCAACGCATGGCAAGGTATATATTGGTGCTCCGGGGTTTATCCTCAGCCCTGCTTCTTCAGCCCGCCAGAGGGGAAAATAATTCAGCGTGGGGGTATATGGCTCTTCTCTTATGTATGCGGGATTAAATCCCCAGAAAAGGTGAGCCATGGTTGTATTACCTGATATAACAGCTGACTCGATATTGTCGGATGCCGCACTATGCTTTTCGAGCATAGGCGATAATAAGTCGTTGACGTCGTTGACAACCGTTTCCCTGAGTTCACTTAATCCACCGCCCTCAGCGGCATGAATTATCCGGGTGATCACATCATCACCATATCGGATCTGTGAGTTATAAGTTGATCCGACATCCATGATACTACCGTCTTTAAGATCAACAAGATACACAACAACGGTGGTTGTACCGATGTCGGCCGCGATACCGAACCTCGCGGCCTCTTCTGACCTCTTAGTGAATAAGGCCTCCGGTCCTTTAAAATAAGCAAAATTAATCTTCCATCCCGCGCTTCTCATTGACTCGGCCAAAGTCGACACAAATCCATGGGGGAATCTCATGTCTGCTATACCCTGATCATGAAGGGAATTTTTCAGTCGTTCGAGATCGCTGACATTGTTGTCTAATGAAGGAGGCGGGATGTCCAGAGATATCCATTTTACAAGCGGCGAGATCTTTCCGCCCATGGATTCGAAAAGGGCAAAAAGATCTTTCGCACTCGATACCTCTATCACATCGCCAATGGCAAGTTTCGACTCTTTTGGAATTTCTACAACCAGATCCTCTTCCGGGAAAGCCTGGCATGCGAGCACAATGCCTGCCCTTATATCCCGCCTCTGGAGTTTACCTGTTGATATGATGCGCGTTTTTCCGGCTTTAATCCTGACACGGCATTTCCCGCATATCCCCTTTCCGCCGCATGAGGCAACGAGAAAAATACCTTGCTTTTTCAAAGTCTGAAGCAGGTTCTCGTTTTTTTCCGCCGTAAAAGTCTCTCCTGTCGCCAGACCTATAACCATTTTTCTTGCCCACTATTCTATCATATAAATGGATCGTATGATGTGTTCGTTCTTTGAGATTCAGCGCACAAACGAATAATTTTGATATAATGCTATATTGCGTTTTCTTCTAAGCACTATGTTGATAGCGGACAAACAATTTCCAGATTAGATTATTTGAATGAATAAGGTAAGAGTATGCTGATCGTTCAAAAATATGGCGGGACGTCCGTTGGCACTATCGAGAGAATAAAGGCAGTTGCGGAACGCGTCGTCGAAGCAAAAAAGGAGAAGAATGACGTCGTTGTTGTTGTCTCTGCAATGGCAGGCGAGACAGACAAACTCATCGAGCTGGCACACCAAATTTCCCGGAATCCGGAAGGACGCGAACTGGATCTTCTGCTGTCCTCAGGAGAGCGCGTGAGCGCTGCACTCACCGCAATCGCCGTTGGGGAACTCGGTTATAAGGCCATGTCCTTTACGGGCAGGCAGGTCGGTATAATTACAGACACCGCCCATACGAAGGCCAGGATAGAGCGCATAACTGCAGAAAGAGTGAAGAAGACATTACAAAAGGGGATAATTCCTGTTATCGCTGGTTTTCAGGGCATTACAGAAGATTCTGATGTAACTACTCTGGGAAGAGGCGGGTCAGACTTGACAGCGGTCGCGGTTGCCGCAGCACTCGGAGCAGACCGCTGTGAGATATATACTGATGTAGATGGCGTCTATACAACGGACCCGAACATAGTGCCCCGGGCGCGAAAACTTGATAGGATTTCCTACGAGGAGATGCTTGAACTTGCGAGTCTCGGTGCGAAAGTATTGCAGACCAGGTCGGTCGAATTTGCGAAAAAATATGAAGTCCCTCTCGTGGTAAAATCCAGTTTCAACAATAATCCTGGTACACTTGTTATCAAGGAGGACAGGGATATGGAAAAAGTCGAGGTATCGGGCGTTGCTTATGATAAGAATCAGGCAAAAATAACAGCAATAGCGGTTCATGATAGGCCGGGAATCGCAGCGAAGCTTTTCAATGCGATTGCGGATTCTAACATAATTGTGGATATGATCGTACAGAATGTTAGCAGCGACGGCAAGGCAACGGACATATCCTTCACCGTCCCGAAGGCGGACAGCAGAAAGGCACTTAAAATCACGGAGGAAATAGTCACTGAACTGGGAGCAAAGGGCGTGAACCTGAGGGAGGACATATCGAAAGTCTCCATAATCGGGGTAGGTATGAGAACTCATTCGGGCGTTGCCGCAAAGATGTTCGAAACACTCGCGAAGCACGGCATAAACATCATGATGATAAGTACTTCCGAGATTAAAATCTCGTGCGTCATCGACTCAAAATATACAGAACTGGCGATAAGAGTACTGCATGATGCCTTTGAACTGGCTGAAAGATAGCAAAAAATAGCAACATGAGACAGGTAGAGATATATGACACAACTTTAAGGGATGGAGCTCAGACCGAGGGAATCTCCTTTTCGGTTGAGGACAAGCTCCACATCACCGAGAAACTGGATGAACTGGGCATTCATTATATAGAGGGGGGTTGGCCGGGATCAAACCCGAAAGATCTGGAGTATTTCAAAAAGGCCAGGAGACTCACCCTTAAGAATTCAAAGATCGTTGCCTTCGGCAGCACACACAGGCCAAGAAACAGTGTGGAAAATGATTCCAACATCAGGTCACTTCTCGAGTCAAAAGCAGGTATATTCACGATCTTCGGCAAGACGTGGGATTTTCACGTTGTGGAGGCATTAAAAATTCCTCTCGATGAGAATCTTGATATCATTTTCAATTCCATCTCTTTCCTGAAACGAAATGACGGAACTGTTTTCTTCGATGCCGAGCATTTTTTTGATGGATATAAGAACAACCCGGAATTCGCCTTAAGATGCATCCTTGCTGCAGAATCTGCGGGCGCGGATTGCCTGGTGCTCTGCGATACAAATGGCGGCACGCTCCCCGATGATATCGCGAAAATAGTAAAAGATCTGAAGGACAAGGTTCACACGCCCCTCGGTATCCACGCACATAATGACTCGGAATGTGCCGTCGCAAATTCGCTGATCGCAGTCGAAAATGGTGTCTCACACGTTCAAGGAACAATTAACGGTCTCGGTGAAAGGTGCGGTAACGCAAATCTCTGCTCTGTCATCCCGAATGTCCAGATCAAAATGGGAGTCAGATGCATCAGCCCTGAACAGCTCAGAAGGCTAAGGGATGTTTCGAGATACGTGAACGAGATAGCGAATATGAGACATTTCAAAAGGCAACCCTTTGTCGGTGACAGTGCCTTCGCGCACAAGGCAGGAATCCACGTCAGTGCCATAAGGAAAAAGCCTGAGACATACGAGCATATCAAGCCTGATCTTGTGGGCAATTCTCAGAGGGTGCTGATATCGGACCTTGCCGGAAAAAGTAATATACTGCGGAAGGCGGAAGAATTCGGAATCCACCTCGACTCTGATTCCCCCTATGTGCTGGATATCGTAACCGCTCTGAAAAATCTGGAGAATGAAGGCTTTCAATTCGAAGCGGCCGAGGCATCTTTCGAGCTTTTGATGAAGAAATCCCTTGGCCTTCATAAGAGATTTTTTAACCTGATAGGATTCAGGGTCATTGTCGAAAAAAGGAAAGAGGGTGAAGAACCCATCAGTGAAGCCACGATAATGCTAAAAGTGGACAGACATATCGAACATACTGCGGCAATTGGAAACGGACCAGTCAACGCGATTGACAATGCCCTGCGGAAGGCACTCGATAGGTTTTATCCAGAGCTCAGAAATATGCAGCTCCATGACTATAAAGTGAGGGTCCTCACAGCTGGCGAGGGTACCCTTGCAAAAGTAAGAGTACTTATTGAGTCAGGGGATGAAAACGAGAGATGGAATACGGTTGGCGTGTCCACTAATATTATCGAAGCTTCCTACCAGGCGCTTGTGGACAGTATTGAGTATAAGCTACTAAGGGAAAAAGGATAGGCTTGTGATCGGATATAAGTTCTTATCATTACTTATCACTG